>NZ_JXSI01000020.1:0-61907 GCF_002916705.1 Pseudomonas sp. GZJR-8
TCGAATTCCGGCCAGCGTGGTTTAACGGGGCGCCTAAGATCAAAAGCAGATCAAGAGCAGATCAAGAGCGGCTCGCTTCGCATCGTGGTTACTGGTGACTGCTACGAAGTTGTGTAGATACCCATGCTGCGATGGGGCCCTCAGCCTCACCACAAGGCTCAAGGCTCCAATCCGATCCCCCGCAAGATCACACTGGTCACCGTCTGAATCGCCTTTTCGAACTGCATATCCGACAACGGCTGGTGATCATTCAAAATCTTCACCTGGTGATCAAAGTCGGCATAGTGCTGGGTCGAGGCCCAGATCATGTAGAGCAGACTCGACGGTTCCACCGGCAGGATGCGTTTGTCTTGCACCCACTGGCGAATCTTCGCTTCCTTCATCTTGGCCCAGTCGTACAGGCTTTCATCCAGGGCCTCACCGAGCGTGGGCGCGCCGTGGATGATTTCATTGGCCCAGACCTTGGAGCCATACGGCCGCGTACGCGAGCGCTGCATCTTGGCGCGGATGTAGCTGCTGAGCACCACCCGCGGATCATCGAAGGTTTCGAAGCTCAGGGCATCCTGCTTCCACAGCTCCAGCAGGTCGAACAGCACCGCGCTGTACAGCTCGCTCTTGGTGGTGAAGTAATAATGCAGGTTGGAACGCGGCAGTTGCACCTCTTCGGCGATGTCGGCCATTGCGGTGCTGCCGTAGCCTTTTTCAGCGAAGACTTTTTCCGCCGCCAGCAGGATTTTCTCGACGTTGACCCGACGGATTCCGATCTTGTGATTGCCCATAAGGGCTCCCTGACAACAACACGAATTAAAGACTACCACCAGCTCTAGATCGGGGCGACAGGCCAAGCCGAAACTTCGTACACTGCCCGCTCCCTACCCATTGATTGGTATTGAACAATGTTGATCAAGAAAGCCCTGACCACCCTCGCCCTGCTCACCTCCCTGCTGGGCGCCTCGGCGGCATTTGCCCATGCCCACCTCAAGAGCGCAGAACCTGCGGCCAACAGCAACGTCGCCGCACCGAAAGACCTGCGCCTGACCTTCACCGAAGGCGTCGAAGCCACCTTCACCAAGGTGTCCCTGAGCAAGGACGGCACTGAAATCGCCATCAAGGGCCTGGAAACCCCGGACGCGGACAAGAAAGTCCTGGTCGTGACCCCTGCCGCCCCGCTCGCGAGCGGCAATTACAAAGTGGTGTGGAATGCAGTGTCGGTCGACACCCACAAGAGCAGCGGTACATACAGCTTCAAGGTCGGCCAGTAACCCATGGCAACCCTGCTGGTGCTATGCCGTTTCCTGCATTTTATGGTCGTGCTGCTGATGTTCGGGGCTTGCGTGCTCCGACCCTGGCTGCTCGGCGCCCAGGTACAACCGGCTCTGGACCGGCAACTGCTATGCATCACCCGTGGCCTGGCCTGGCTGGGGCTTGGCTCCGGCGTGGCGTGGCTACTGCTGATCACCGCCAGCATGGCCGGCAGTTGGGACGCGGCGCTGCAACCGGCCACCGTGCAATTGGTGCTGGGCAAGACCTTTTTCGGCCAGGTATGGTCCTGGCATCTGCTGCTGAATGTTCTGCTGGTGATCGTGCTGATCAAACCCTGGCCAGCCTTGCGTTTGCCATTGATCACCCTGCTGCTGGCGACCCTCGCGCCGGTGGGCCATGGCGCCATGCTCGACGGGCTGAGTGGGCAATTGCTGATCCTCAACCAAGTGGTGCATCTGCTCTGCGTGGGGGCCTGGCTGGGTGGGTTGCTGGTGCTGGTGCTGATCCTCAGGCACGCGCAAGAGCACCGGCTGGAGCCGATTTTGCGGCGCTTCAGCGGCGTGGGTTACGGCCTCGTCGCCGGCTTGCTGGTAACCGGTTTGATCAATGTGCGCGTGCTCACCGGGCAACTGTGGCCCACGCCACTGTTCAATGGGTTTGCCTTGATCCTGCTGATCAAGGTGGGGTTGGTGGCGGGGATGTTGGGGTTGGCGCTGCTGAACCGGTTGCGTATCGAACGCTGCGAACAGCGCTTGGGCAGTTTGAAAGCCAGCGTGATGATGGAATGGCTGCTGGGGGTCTGCGCAGTAGCCGCCGTTTCACTCCTTGGCACCCTGCCTCCGATGGTTTTAACGGTATAAAAAACCAGGTTTAACTCAATCAAATGTGGGAGGGGGCTTGCTCCCGATAGCGGTGTATCAGTCAGATCATCTGTGACTGACACACTGCTATCGGGAGCAAGCCCCCTCCCACATTGACCCTGCCCGCTTTAGATCAGGTCATACACAGTCATCGTATAACTTCTGCTTGACACACCCCGAAAACCCCGCAAATATCCCGCTCAATGTTGTACGACGACGTATAACAAATAATAAAAACAACAAAAGAAAGGGAGCCTCACTGTGAGTCAATTCGCCCGCAATTGCTCTGCACGCCTGGGCCTTATCAGCCTCGCTAGCCTGGCCGTCACCCTGCCCCTGTGCGTTCAAGCCGAAGGTTTTATCGACGACGCCAAGGCCACGCTCAACCTGCGCAACGCCTACTTCAACCGCAACTTCACCAACCCCGGCAACCCTCAGGGCAAGGCCGAAGAGTGGACGCAAAACTTCATTCTCGACGCCAAATCCGGCTTTACCCAAGGCACTGTCGGGTTCGGGATTGATGTATTGGGCCTGTATTCGCAAAAGCTCGATGGCGGCAAAGGCACTGCCGGTACTCAACTGCTGCCGGTGCATGACGATGGCCGCCCTGCCGACAATTTCGGACGCCTTGGGGTCGCGCTGAAAACCAGGCTGTCCAAGACCGAGCTCAAACTTGGCGAGTGGATGCCAGTGCTGCCGATCCTGCGTTCCGATGATGGCCGCTCTCTGCCCCAGACCTTTCGCGGCGGCCAGGTCACGTCCAATGAGATCGCCGGTCTGACCCTCTACGGCGGCCAGTTTCGCGGCAACAGCCCACGCAACGACGCGAGCATGGAAGACATGTTCATGAACGGCAAAGCTGCGTTCACCTCGGACCGCTTCAACTTCGGCGGGGGCGAATATACCTTCAACGACAAGCGCACCCAGGTCGGCCTGTGGTACGCCGAACTCACTGATATCTACCAGCAACAGTATCTGAACCTCACCCACAGCCAGCCGGTGGGCGACTGGACCCTGGGCGCCAACCTTGGCTTCTTCAACGGCAAGGAAGACGGCAGCGCCTTGGCCGGCGACCTCGACAACAAGACCGTGTTCGCCCTGCTCTCGGCCAAATACAACGCCCACACCTTCTACGTCGGCCTGCAAAAACTCACCGGCGACATTGTATGGATGCGCATCAACGGCACCAGCGGCGGCACGCTGGCCAACGACAGCTACAACTCCAGCTATGACAATGCCAGGGAAAAATCCTGGCAGGTGCGCCATGACTTCAACTTTGTCGTACTCGGCGTGCCAGGGCTGACCCTGATGAACCGCTATATCAGCGGCAGTAACGTGCACACCGCAGCGATCACCGATGGCAAGGAATGGGGACGTGAGTCGGAACTGGCGTATACGGTGCAAAGTGGTGCACTGAAAAACCTCAATGTGAAGTGGCGCAATTCGACAATGCGGCGCGACTTCAGCAATAACGAGTTTGATGAGAACCGGATTTTCATCAGCTATCCGATTTCGTTGTTGTAAGTTCCAGGGTCGAACTCGATCTCAAAGGTGCCACACATCCATGTGGAAGCTGGCTTGCCAGCTCCCACCTTTGATCTCATGCGCCTGGAAGGACGTTGACAACACCAAGAATCCCTAACACTATTTCCATATAGTCATACGACAACCTACAACAAAAATCTGGAACGCCCATGACCACCACAACCCCTGCTCCGTTTAACCGCCTGCTGCTCACCGGCGCCGCCGGTGGCCTCGGTAAAGTTTTGCGCGAACGTATGCGCCCTTACGCCAAGGTCCTGCGCCTGTCGGATATCGCCGACATGGCTCCCGCCATCGATGCCCGCGAAGAAGTGCAAACCTGCGACCTGTCCGACAAGCAAGCCGTGCACCAATTGGTAGAAGGCGTCGACGCCATCCTGCATTTTGGTGGCGTATCGGTAGAGCGCTCGTTCGAAGAAGTGCTCGGCGCCAATATCAGCGGCATCTTCCATATCTACGAGGCCGCACGTCGCCATGGCGTAAAGCGTGTGATCTTCGCCAGCTCCAACCATGTGATCGGTTTCTATAAACAGGGTGAACAACTCGACGCCCACTCCCCACGCCGCCCGGACAGCTACTACGGCCTGTCCAAGTCCTACGGCGAAGACATGGCCAGTTTCTACTTTGACCGTTATGGCATCCAGACGGTGAGCATCCGCATCGGCTCCTCGTTCCCGCAGCCGCAGAACCGCCGGATGATGCACACGTGGTTGAGCTTCGACGACCTGACCCAACTACTCGAACGCGCGCTGTACACGCCCGATGTCGGCCATACCGTGGTCTACGGCATGTCGGCCAACCTCGACACCTGGTGGGACAACCGCTACGCCGCACACCTGGGCTTTGCGCCCAAGGACAGCTCCGAAGTGTTCCGCGCCCAGGTCGAGGCCCAGCCGCCGGTCGCAGATGATGACCCGGCAAGGATTTATCAGGGCGGCGCGTTCTGCGCGGCAGGCCCGTTCGGTGACTGAGTGCACAGCAACCCAAAGGAATGAGTGGCCATGACTGCAGAATTGATTGTCGATGCCCGCAACGCCGTGGGGGAATGCCCGATATGGGTGCCTGAAGAAAACGCCCTCTATTGGGTGGACATCCCCAACGGTGGCTTGCACCGTTGGGACGCCTCTGCCGGGCACCTGCGTGCCTGGAAGGCCCCGCAGATGCTAGCCTGCATCGCCCGTACCCAAGCGGGCAACTGGGTGGCAGGCATGGAAACCGGCTTCTTTGAACTGACCCCGCACAACGACGGCAGCCTCGACACTACGCTCTTGGCCGGTGTCGAACATCCGCGCCCGGACATGCGCTTGAACGACGGCCGCTGTGATCGCCAAGGCCGCTTCTGGGCCGGCAGCATGGTGCTGAACATGGGGTTGAACGCCGCTGAGGGCACCCTTTATCGCTATGCGTCTGGCACGGCGCCCCATGCGCAGCTCGATGGTTTCATCACCCTCAACGGTCTGGCCTTCAGCCCCGATGGCCGCACAATGTATGCCTCTGATTCACACCCGCTAGTGCAGCAGATCTGGGCATTCGACTACGACATCGACACCGGTGCGCCGTCCAACCGCCGGGTGTTTGTGGACATGCATGACTTTCTCGGCAGGCCCGATGGTGCAGCTGTCGACGCGGATGGCTGCTACTGGATCTGCGCCAACGATGCCGGCCTGGTCCACCGTTTCACCCCCGACGGTCGCCTCGACCAGTCCCTCACCGTACCGGTAAAAAAACCCACCATGTGCGCCTTCGGCGGCAGCCGCCTGGACACCCTGTACGTCACCTCCATTCGTGACGATCAGCGTGACAGTTCGCTGTCCGGCGGCGTGTTTGCCCTCAACCCCGGCGTCAAGGGATTGCCCGAACCCCAGTTCATCCTCTAGCTGCATCGCTGTGCCTTGAATACAACAATAACAAGACAGGAATCACCGCCCATGGACTTCAAACGCACCTTGCTCGCTGCCACACTCGTGGCCCTCAGCAGCGCCGCCCACGCGCTGGAAATCAAGTTTGCCGATATCCACCCCGCTGGCTACCCCACCGTGGTCGCCGAAGAAAACATGGGCAAGGCCCTGACCCAGCAAAGCAAGGGCGAATTGACCTTCAAGTACTTCCCGGGCGGTGTGCTCGGCTCCGAGAAGGAAGTCGTCGAACAGGCCCAGGTGGGCGCCGTGCAAATGACCCGCGTCAGCCTTGGCATCGTCGGCCCGGTGGTGCCGGACGTGAATGTGTTCAACCTGCCGTTCGTGTTCCGCGACCAGGCGCATATGCGCAAAGTGATTGACGGCGAAATCGGCGATGAGATCCTCGCCAAGATCACCGATTCCGAGTTCGGCCTGGTCGCCCTCGCCTGGATGGACGGCGGCACGCGCAACCTCTACACCAAGAAACCAGTGCGCAAGATCGAAGACCTCAAGGGCATGAAGATTCGCGTGCAAGGCAACCCGATTTTCATCGAAGCCTTCAATGCAATGGGCGCCAACGGTATCGCCATGGACACCGGCGAGATCTTCAGCGCCTTGCAGACCGGGGTGATCGACGGCGCAGAAAACAACCCGCCGACGCTTCTGGAACACAACCACTTCCAGAACGCCAAGTACTACACCCTCACCGAACACCTGATCCTGCCCGAGCCCATCGTGATGTCGAAAATCACCTGGAACAAGCTCACCGCCGCACAGCAGGACATGGTCAAGGAAGCCGCCAAGGCCGCCCAGGCTGACGAGCGTGTGTTGTGGGATGCCAAGTCGGCCAGCAGTGAAGAGAAACTCAAAAAGGCCGGGGTCGAGTTCATCACCGTCGACAAAAAGCCCTTCTATGACGCCACCGCGCAGGTTCGCGCGAAGTACGGTGCGCCTTACGCCGACATCATCAAGCGTATCGACGCCGTTCAGTAACGCCCTCCTCCCTGACAAGGCCCGGCGCGGTCGGCATCGACGCGCCCGGTCACGGTGAACGCCATGAAGAATCTACTGCTGCGCATCAACGACCGTATCTACATGACCTGCATCTGGGTCGCCGGCCTCTCGGTCCTGGGGGTCGCGCTGATCATTCCCTGGGGCATCTTCGCCCGCTATATTCTCGGCACCGGCTCCAGTTGGCCGGAACCCTCTGCGATCCTGCTGATGCTGGTGTTCACCTTTATCGGCGCGGCTGCCAGCTACCGCGCCGGGGCGCATATGTCGGTGGCGATGATCACTGATCGCCTGCCTGATGCTCAGCGCCGCGTTGTCGGCATCGTCTCGCAACTGTTGATGGCGACCATCTGCCTGTTCATGACCATTTGGGGCGCCAAGCTGTGCCTGTCCACCTGGAACCAGTTCATGAGCGCCATCCCGACCCTGCGTGTGGGTATCACCTATATGCCGATCCCGATTGGCGGCTTGCTGACCTTGATATTCGTGCTGGAAAAACTCCTGCTGGGCGACCAGAGCCACCGGCGCGTAGTGCGTTTCGACCTGGTTGAAGAAAGCGAAGGGGCTGCCTGATATGGACGCATTGATTCTGCTGGGCAGCTTTATCGCCTTGATCCTGATCGGTATGCCGGTGGCCTACGCCCTGGGCTTGTCGGCGCTGATCGGCGCGTGGTGGATCGACATTCCGTTCCAGGCCCTGATGATCCAGGTGGCGGGCGGGGTGAACAAGTTTTCACTGATGGCGATTCCATTCTTCGTATTGGCCGGAGCGATCATGGCCGAGGGCGGCATGTCGCGGCGGCTGGTGGCGTTTGCCGGGGTGCTGGTGGGCTTTGTGCGCGGCGGGCTGTCGCTGGTCAACATCATGGCGTCGACGTTTTTCGGTGCGATCTCAGGCTCGTCGGTGGCCGATACCGCGTCGGTCGGTTCGGTGCTGATCCCGGAGATGGAACGCCGTGGCTACCCACGGGAGTTCGCCACGGCGGTGACCGTGAGTGGCTCGGTACAAGCGCTGCTGACCCCGCCCAGCCACAACTCGGTGCTCTACTCCCTGGCCGCCGGCGGCACGGTATCAATCGCCTCGCTGTTCATGGCCGGCGTGGTGCCGGGCCTTTTAATGAGCGCGTGCCTGATGGTGCTGTGCCTGATCTTCGCGAAAAAGCGCAACTACCCCAAGGGCGAAGTCATCCCCTTGAAGCAGGCCTTGAAGATCGCCGCTGATGCGCTCTGGGGCCTGATGGCCATGGTGATCATCCTCGGCGGCATCTTGTCGGGCATCTTCACCGCCACCGAGTCGGCGGCCATCGCGGTGCTGTGGGCGTTTTTCGTGACCATGTTCATCTACCGCGACTACAAATGGCGCGAGCTGCCCAAGCTGATGCATCGCACGGTACGCACCATTTCCATCGTGATGATCCTCATCGCCTTCGCCGCCAGCTTCGGCTACATCATGACCCTGATGCAGATCCCGGCGAAGATCACTACGCTGTTCCTGACCCTGTCGGACAACCGCTACGTGATCCTGATGTGCATCAACGTCATGCTGCTGTTGCTCGGCACGGTGATGGACATGGCACCGCTGATCCTGATCCTTACGCCGATCCTGTTGCCGGTGATCCTTGGTATCGGCGTCGACCCGGTGCACTTTGGCATGATCATGCTGGTCAACCTGGGTATCGGCCTGATTACCCCGCCGGTGGGTGCGGTGCTGTTTGTGGGTGCGGCGGTGGGCAAGGTAAGCATCGAGAAAACCGTGAAGGCGCTGCTGCCGTTTTATGCGGTGCTGTTTCTGGTGCTGATGGCCGTGACCTACATTCCGGCACTGTCGTTGTGGTTGCCGAGCGTGGTGCTGTAAACCCAATCGTCAGAACACAGGTGAGCAAATGTGAGAGGGGGGTTGCTCACCTGACGGCCTCACAATCGACAGGCGCCTACGTGACACACCTTGGTCAAATGTGGGAGGGGGCTTGCTCCCGATGGCGGCCTCCGGGCCGACCAGGGTGCTGGATCAGACCGAGTACATATCCGGTGTTTGGGTAACGGCCGCTATTGGTTCCGCTTTTACAGCGGGTCACTTTTGGAAAAGAGCCCCAAAAGTAACCAAAAGGGCTCTTGCCCCACCACTCGGCACCTCGCCTAGGCTCGGTGTGCCCGTAATCCGCCATGGATTTGGGGGGCCGCCGCCACGCGCCATCCATGGCGCGGGGCGGCTAAACCGGCATCCCTGCCGGTTTACCCCCCAAATCCCTGTCGAATTCCGGCCAGCGTGGTTTAACGGGGCGCCTGAGATCAAAAGCAGATCAAGATCAAGATCAAGATCAAGAGCGGCTCGCTGCGCATCGTGGTTACTGTTGGCGAATGCAAAGTTGTGTAGATACCTGTGCTAATCGGGAGCAAGCCCCCTCCCACATTTTGCTCTGCACTGTGTCAGGGTCAGGGTGGGCTGTTTTTCAGGCGCCCTGCCGTATCGATACTCACCACCACCGACAACCCAGGTCGCAACCGCTCGCTCTCGGCCTGGTCCGGGTCCACGGTAATCCTCACTGGCACGCGCTGGGCGATCTTGACGAAGTTGCCGGTGGCGTTATCCGCCTGCAACAGGCTGAACTCCGAGCCGGTTGCCGGCGAGATATGCTGCACCGTGCCATGGAATTTGCGATGGTTCAGCGCGTCAACGGTGAAGGTTACCGGCTGGCCGACCTGCACATTGTCCATCTGGGTTTCCTTCATGTTGGCGATCACCCACAGCTGCTTGGGCACCAGGGCCATCAATTGCGCGCCGGAGTTAACGTAGGCACCCAGGCGCACGCCGATCTGCCCCAACTGACCATCGCGTGGCGCGGTGATGCGGGTGTTGGACAAATCGATCCGCGCCAGCTCCACCGCCGCCTCGGCACTGGCGACTGCCGCTTCCAGGGAGCCGCGATTGACGATCACTGTTTGCAGGTCTTGCCGGGCAATTTCCAGGCTGGCCTGGGCCTGGGCTACGGCGGCAATGGTCTGGGCATTGGCGGCACGGGTCACGTCCAGCTCGCGCTTGGACACCGAGCCATCGCTGATCAATTCTTCGTTGCGACGCAAGTCAGCGGTACTCTTGCGCGCCTGGGCCTGGCTGTCGACCAGCGCGGCCTGACGCAGCTTGATGGTCGCTTCGGCGCTGTTGCGTTGCTGCACCACATTGGCCAGGGACGCTTTCTGCACGGCCAGCTGCGCCAGGGCCTGGTCCAGGCGCTGTTTGTAGATGCGGTCATCCAGGCGTACCAGCAGGTCCCCCGCTTTTACATACTGGAAATCCTGCACCGGTACTTCGAACACATAGCCGCCAAGTTGCGGGCCGATAATCGTCACCTGCCCGCGCACCAGAGCGTTTTCGGTGGTTTCCACCGCGCTGCTGAACGGCGGCAACTGCCAGGCGTACAGCACGATCAGCACACCGATGATGGCGATGGCGGCAAAACCCAGGGACGAGATGATGCGCACGCGCAAAGGCCGCATTTGCGTGGGCACGGCGCCCGGTGGCGTGCTGCCTTCCGGTGTGGCAGCGATGGCGGTTGTGGTGGTGGTTGAAGGTTCGGTCATGAAGTCGCGCCGCTGGGTTGAACAGGAGGGATTGCCTTGGTGGTGCTCATCAACCATAGGCTGCGGGTGAAGATCCACAGCATGGTCAGGATCGCAATAATCGCGATCAGCATGAACACATCGTTGTAAGCCATTACATTCGCTTCACGGGTGGCCGCCGTGGCCAGGCTGCGGATGCCCATCAGGTTGCGCAGTTCCGGGTCGGCGACGATGCCACCGTAGGCCGACCCGCCGCTCTGCACTCGCGCCGCCACACGGGGGTCGATCAAGGTCAGGTGCTCGACGATCATGCTTGAGTGATACTTCTCGCGCACGGTCTGGAAGGTGCCCAGCAACGCCGCGCCGATCAGGCCGCCGAGGTTCTGGCAAATCCCGAACATCACCGAGAAGCTCACCAGGTTGCGCGGGTTGGTCAGCACGTTTTTCGTGCCCAGCACCATGGTCGGCCCGAGGAAGAACGTGCCGCCAAAGCCTAGCAGGAACTGGCTGATGTAGAGGTTTTGCGGACGCGTGAGGTTGCTGGAAAAACTGTCCATCACCGAACCTGTCGCCATCAGTGCCAGGGAAATCACCAATGGCATCAACAGGTGCGCCGGGTTGATCGTCAACGCGCTGACCACCAGCCCGGCAATCGCCCCGGCCAGCATCACCACATATAAGGTATGCATTTGCTGGTAGCTCATGTTCAGCATTTGCATGAACCCCACCGCACCGGTGGATTGCTCGGACAGCACCATGCGAATCAGCACTACCGCCAAGGCCAGGCGAATCATCACGCCGCTGCCCAGCCAGCGCGTCATCAGCATCGGGTTGCTGCGGTTATGCTCGATGGCCAGCCCCGCCATGATCAGCACCAGCGAGCAGGCCGAGGCCACACCGATCCACGGCGCTTCCAGCCACCAGTCGATACGCCCCAGGGACAGCACCGCACACAGTAAAGCAACGCCAGTGGCAAGGATGGCGAAGGTGAGGAAGTCGAGTTTTTCAAAGGTCTTGAAGCGGTCACCGGGCGGCAGCTTGAGCAGGAACACGCAGCCAAGGCAGATCAGCGCCAGGCCCAGTTCAAACAGGTACAACCCGCGCCATTCGGCGATCTGCAGCAAGTCTTCGGAAAACAGCCGCGCCAGGGGCAGCGCCAATTGCGCGGTGCCCAGCCCCAGCACCAGGGCTTTCAAGCGCCACTTGGCCGGGAACGCCTGGATCATGTAGTACAAACCCAACGAACTCAGCGCCGCGCCGACCATGCCGTGAGCCGCCCTCACCGCAATGGCCGAGTTGAGGTCGTTGACAAACAAGTGGCCGAAAGTCACCAGCGCATACAACACCAGGAATACTTCGGTAAACGCACGCAGGCCGAACTGCTGACGAAACTTCACCAGCAGCAGGTTCATGCACACGTTGGTCATGACATACGCGGCGGGCAGCCAGGCCATTTCCGCGGTGGTCGCGCCCAGTGCGCCTTGCAGGTATTGCAGGTTGGCGATAACCAGGGCATTGCCCAGGCCACCGGTGATTGCTACCAGCACGCCCACCAGCGCAAACAGCCAGCGCCTGTGGGTGGGGTGCAGCGGCGTCGACGGCGAGCCGGGCAGGCTCGGCCGCTCGTGGGGCTGCCAGGTGTGGGGGGTGTATTTATCCATTCGGTGACCTTGGTGAGCCGACGTGCAAGGTCGGTGAAGCGCTTACTCAGGTAGTAGTAAACCTGAGCAGCGCGCATCTTTCCATGGCGAACGCACAATTGATCTTCAAACGGCCTAAAAGGCGGCATCGGCTGGCCCACTGCCTGCGCCGAGCGGCTCACCTCAACGATCGGGGTCCGGCTTGATCGCTATCTCAGGCACAGGGTTATAGAACGGCCCATAGTCGAGCAGCAACTCATCACCTTTCTTGATGTCTTTGAGCGCCACATAGAACGTCAGGTTTTTCCCGACCGCCACGGAAACGACATTGTTCGACTTCCACGCCGGCCCATTGCGCAGTTGCGAGGTATTGATCAGGCTCAGAGTGTTACCCGTGTGCAGCCCACTCACCGTACGCACACCCGAACGTGTACCGAACAGGTAAGTCAGTACAGCCCGGGAGCCTTGCTTACGTTGCTCCTTGAACAACGACGCCTCGTCTGCATGGTACTTGCCGGCATACGGGCCAAGCACTTCAAATTGGGGGATATCGCGCCGCGCCCACACCGATGCGCCGCGCGCCGGCCCACCATCATCCAGCGGCGTGACCACTTCCAGGATTTCATCAAACCGGGACTGGTGCTGGCATTCGGTCCGCAGCCAGTCTTTGATCGACGCCTTGATCCGGGCTGAAACGCGTGCCTTGGTTGCGCTATCCAGACCGTCAAGCACACCATTCCAGTGGGCGATACGGATGTCCTCGATAGGGCCTTCAAGTGATTGGGTCAAGCTGAGCCTGGGGTTCGTCGGGTCCTGCAGAATCGGCAGAGTATTGTCGATCTGATGACGAGGTAGTACAGGGGAAACGTCGGGTTCAACCTTGATAACGACGATGTCCGAAGACGAACCTGGGATCTGTTCGCTGTGTGGCGTGTCGGTGTGAGTGTTCAGATCCGAAGATTTCGACGGCGGCGGATCCAGAGGGTCTTGCGCGGGCCGTTTTCGTGTTGCACTCGCAGCCGGTTGCTCGGGCACGGGGAGCTGCGGGATATCTTGCTCTGCCCGATTGAGGCGTTGCACGGTCACCGTTTTTAAAGAGCCATCGGCGTTAACGTACTGATGCCAAGTGTTTGGGTTGAGCCCATGTTGGCTCAAAAACTGCGACGGCGTGACTGACCTGTTCGATTGAGCGAAGAGCGCCCGCCACTGGCGTAGATGGTCATCAGTAAGCGCGGTATAGGTGAGACCGGCCGCCCTGTTCAACAACGCTTCACCGGCCGGCCCAAGGCCACCATCTTGCCGCACACCATTTTTGAACGTACTCGGATTAAGGTGATGATGGCCGGCAAATCCGTTCATGGTCATTGCGTCACGCGCCTGCTGCGTCTTGCTTTGCCAATCACGTATATGCGTTTCGGTCAGTGTATTGAAGGGTGTATTGGCCGCGCGGTCGCGCACAATCTTGCCGGTATCACTCAACTGGCCGTCAGGCTGCACATAGTAGGCAAAGGTTTTCGGCGAGAGTTTCCTCTGCTGGGCAAAGTCCTCACGGGTAATGCTGCGCGGTTGCGCGGACGACAACGCCTCCCACTCCTGTAGATGTTCACCCGTAATGATCTGTTTGCGTGCCGAAGTCTGGAAGGTGGGGGCGAGCGCGGTGTTTTGCTCGGCCTGATTGAGACGTCGCACGGCCGCCTCTTTCAAGGAACCATCCTTTTTAACGAAGCGACTCCAACTGCCTGGGCTGAGCCTGTGTTGGCTCATGAACTGCGCTGACGTCACTACGTTGTTCGGTTGTGCCAAGAGCGTGCGCCACTGGTGTAGATGCTCATCGGTAATTACCTCATAGGCAGTACCGGCAGCCCTGCCCAATAGCTCTTCACCCTCTGGCCCCAGGCTGCCATCGACCCGCACATAATTTTTGAGCGTATGCGAATTCAGGTGATGATGAACGGCAAACCCGTCTAAGGTCATGGCGCCACGCTCATGCCGAGTCAAGCTTCGCCAACTCTGGATATGCGCTTCGGTCACCTTGTTGAACGGCGTGTTGGCGGGGCGGTTGCGCACGATCAAGCCAGTCTCGCTCAGTCGACCGTCAGCTTTCACACAGTACTCAAACGTTTTCCAGGGCAGTTGGTGCTGGCGGGCAAAACCCTTGGGGGTAAGCCTTATTTGCTCCTGGCGCGGCAATGCTTCCCACGCCTGCAAATGTTCAGCGGTGATTTGCTTTGCACCACCGGTTGCCCCCAGGCGGTGCCATTGGTCACCCTGTATATGCTGGACCAACAACTCGGTCTGCCGGTTGTTGTGATAAACCCGGGCCTGCACAACGCCGTCCTCCGTGCGCGACACCTGGCGGACTTCGTACACCGCCGCCTTACCGTGGCTGTCGATATGACGTATATGAGACAGGTGCCCATCGGCGGCCACATACACGCCCTGGCCATTACGTGAAAGGCCAGCAATACGCGACTCAGGCACGTTGAACTGACCAAACCATTCATGGCTCAGTTCGCTCACTTCTTCGAGGTGCGGAGCGCCCACCTTACCGGCGACAGCCTGGGTTGCGACCACGAACTCTTCGAGCGGGCTGCCATAGGGTCGCATCGCGTCGGCATCAAAAGCATACCAATGGCCGTTCTTGAGCACGGCGGCTCCCTCCACCGTCTGTTCGGCCACCTTCACCACGCCTGTCGCCGCTGCGTCATACTGCTTGCTGATCGCCTTCAATACGTCGTAACTGCCGGTGGCACCTCTGAGTTTATTGACGGTTTTGGACAGTACATACAAGCCGCCGCTGCCCACTAGCCTTGCCAAATCCCCCAAACCACCCACCGGATTGAGCAAGTCAATCGTGGCGACGCCAATGACTTTGGCAGCCTTTAGCACCTTTGCACCGCTGGAGAGAACAGCGCTGCCGATCTTGAGCAGTTTTCCAGCCGTGGCGGCCCCCGCAGTAACAAAGCCGAAGATGTCCAGCATGAGATCAAATGCTGCCTCACCATATTTACCATTCTGAATATTGACGATGGCCGATCTGAAGGGGATCAGGTTCAACAAAAAATCGTTCAACGGCTTGGGGCTGTAATACTCGTCGAGGGGTGTCTGCCCGCGCGCCTGTTCTTTTATAGCGGGATCATCGAGATCAAGGTGTTGGACAAAGGCGTCGGCAATCGAACGGGATCGAGCGCTGGTGAAACTATTCACAAGTGCGTCACTCAACGGGCGTTCACGACCCAGATCATCTGCGTTATGACGGGGCGTGAACGCTTTGGTCGTAGAAACATTTTTGCCTGCCCTGGACTCCTGAACCTGCGCTGCGTACACGCTCGCCCTTTCAATCGAGCCTTTATTGAAGTCGATGACGTAGGCTTTTGTTGTGCCATGCCATTCAGTTGTGACCAACAGTCCAGGTTTATTTTGAGCCTGCGTATTATTGAAATGACCATCCATGACGTATGAGCCTTCTTGGAAAAAGCTGATTTTTCCAAACTCCAAGCTCCTCCTATCCGCAGATGGTAGCTGCGAGATCAGGTGCCTGACGGTTGTATTGATCGCAGCCTTTTTTGCTTGGATGGCGCTGGTGAACTGCTGTTCGAAAGCCTCCCGAACGCCGAACGTAGGATTATTGTTCAGCGCCTCTACGGGGATGCGGGAGTCGCTCGACTTCAGCGGCCTCGGATTCGGCAAGTCCATCTTGGCGTAGTCCAAGAGTGAATGTGTGCCGCTTATCCCGTTTTGCCCGTGCTCCACGCGAGACGCATCAGTGCTGAGTGCTTTGACTTCAAACAGCGCGCCCAAGTCTCCAAACCGCTCCTGCAACTTGAACTGTGCGATTTCTGTTCGCGTCGGTATTGCCTTGTCCAGTATTTTTGAAGCAGACATCCGCTCATCAAGCTGTTGGTTGAACTCGGTTCTGACGGTTTCAAGTTGTGCAGCGGTGTAGGTGTCAGCGTTTCTTTTGGGGATGATTTCATTCGCAACGCCCCAATCGAGTAACGCGGCAGCCTGGGCATGCTGAGTGGCCACAGGGTCAACCCGTCGGGCGTTTTCAGCCTCGCTCATGACCTGCGCAAACGTCATGCCGGGAACTTTGCCCGGTGCCTGCGCTTCGCTCGTCATGGCGGCAATGGTCAGGTTGGCCCAGGCCTGGCTGCCGACTTTCACCGTCGGGGGAATGTCTTTGATCAGAAACTGCGGAGCCGACTTGGCCAGCAACAGGTACGCACCGACTTTTGCCAGCGCAACGCTGGTTTTGCCGGTGCGACTTAAGTGTTCGGCCAAGCCTTCCACGACTGCCGATGGGGGGTGGCCCCAATAATGGTCACTGGCCAGGTCGAACCCAGCTATTTTGTTGCGCGCCGGGGCGCTGATCGACTCATGATCCATCTGCAACGCGATGCCTGCCAGCAGGTAATCCGTCACGCTGCTCGCGCTGTCAATGCCCTGCATTCTTTGTTGCAGCGCTTTGCCCATCCGTTGTCCCTGGGGGGAACGGATCAGTGCTTCGAGCATCTTGGCAGGGTCGTCCTGCACAGACGCCGGGAGAGGCTGGCGATACCGCAAGAACTCCAGCACGCCGCCTTTGGTTTGCATCACCAGCGGCTGATCGCCCAGATGATGTGCGTGATTCATCGTGATAAGACGCAAGCGTCGTTGTTCGTCTGCGCTCAAGGGAACCGGCCAGGACAATGCCCCGCCCAGATGCCCCAGCGAGGGGGCGGGGTTGCCGGGCAACGGCACATCCTGGTTGGGAGGCTGGGGAGTCAACGAGGTGTCGGTCACGGGCGCCGACTGATTTTCAGCAGCAGGCGGTGAAAGCGAAAAATGCGTGTGTGCCGCGCTAATGCTTGTCATAAAAAACGACCTGTCCATTGTCGAGGAAGCGTCCTGACGAAAGCGCCTGCTGGCGCTTTCGCTCATTCATGGGGTGCTAGGGGGCGGAGGCTGACGCGCCGAGCACTGAACTCAGCGATCAGGATCCGGTTTGATCGCAATATCAGGTACCGGTTTATAGAACGGTCCATAGTCCAGCAATAACTCTTCCCCTTTCTTGATGTCCTTCAGCGCCACGTAGAACGTCAGGTTTTTCCCGACCGAGATGGACACGACATTGTTGGACCTCCACGCTGGCCCATCGCCCAGTTGCGAGGTGTTGATCAGGCTCAGGGTGTTGCCCGTGTGCAGCCCACTCACCGTCCGCGTACCCGAACGGGTACCAAACAGGTAGGTCATTACAGCCCGCGAGCCTTGCTTGCGTTGCTCCTCGAACAACGACGCCTCGTCTGGGTGATATTTGCCTGCATACGGACCAAGCACTTCATATTGAGGAATATCGCGCCGCGCCCACACCGAAGCGCCGCGAGCCGGCCCACCATCGTCCAGCGGCGTGACCACTTCCATAGCCTCCTCAAACCGAGACTGGTGTTGACCTTCGGTTCGCAGCCAGTCTTTGATCGATTCCTTGATCTGGGCTGAAACGCGCGCCTTTGTTGCGCTATCCAGCCCGTCAAGCACACCATTCCAGTAGGCGATACGGATGTCATCGATAGGACCTTCAAGTGCTTGAGTCAAGCTGAGCCTGGGGTTCGCCGGGTCCTGCAGGATCGGCAGTGTGTTGTCGATCTGATGGCGGGGCAGTGTCTGGAAATCACTGGGCTCAACCTTGATAACGACAGGCGGGACTGCCAACGTTGGCCCCGGGGCCTCTACGCCCTGAGGCGTATCGGCGTGCAAGGTCAGATCCGCAACCTTCGCTTGCGGCGGGTCCAGAGACTCTGATGCCGGTCGTTTTCGTGCCGTATCCACAGCCGGTTGCTGGGGCGTGAGACGCGGTCCAGTGTTTTGCTGTAACCGTTCGAGACGTTGGACAGCAATCGCTGTAAAGGAGCCGTCACTTTTAACGTACTTCGTCCAGACGCTTGGATTGAGCCTGTGCTGGTGCAAGAACTGCGCTTGCGTCATTGAGTTGTCCGCATTGGTGGCACGCACTTGCCACTGGCGTAAAAGGTCACTGGTGATCCGCCTATAGGTGCCATCGGTTGCGCTGCTCACCAGTGCTTCGCCGGTGGCCGACAGGCTACCGTCTGCCCGTACATGTGATCTGAATGAGTGTGCACTGAGGTTATGGTGACCGGCAAAACCTTCCCTGGTCATGGCGTCCCGCGCCTGCTGTGTCATGTTTTGCCACGCCTGGATGTGCGTCTCGGTCACCTTGTCAACCGGTGTGTTGGCCGCGCGGTCGCGCACAAGCTCGCCGGCAGGGCTCAGTTTGCCGTCAGGCTGCACGTAGTGATCAAAGGTTCTATGGGAGATGTGTCTATGTCGGACAAAGTTCTTACGGGCAGAGCCTTGCTGTTGCGCAAGCGGCAGCGCCTCCCAGTCGCGCAGATGCTCGGCGGTGATCAATAGCATCGGCGCCCTCGGAGCATGGGCCGCGGGCCCCAGTGCAGCGCGCTCAAGACGTTCCCTGGCGGTGTTTTTCAAGGAGCCGTCAGGGTTGACCCAGTCCCTCCACGTAGCAGGATGGAGCCCGTTCTCGCGGGTGAACTGCGCTTGCGTGACCGCGTTATCCGGGCTCTCGAAGTGCGCTTTCCATTGGCGAAGATGGTCATCGGTAATTCTGTTAGGGACGACCCCGGCTACCCTGTCCATCAACTCCCTGCCGACTGGCCCCAAGGTCCCATCTCGCCGCACATGCGTTTTGAACGAGCCCGGATTGACGTGATAAAGCTCGGCAAACCCTTCGAGGGTCATTACGTCACGCTGCGCCTGTGTCATGTCTTGCCAGTCACGGATATGGGTTTCAGTCACCGTATAGAAGGGCGTGCCGGGCAGGCGGTCGCGCACTGCCACACCGGTAGCGGTCAGTTGACCATTGGGTTGCACGTAGCGCTCAAAAACTCTCGGGTGGAGGTGTTTTTGCCGGGCGAACCCCTCACGGGTAAGGCTTTGTTGTTGCTCCAAAGACAGCGCCTGCCAAGCGCGCAAATGATCAGCCATGGAGGGCGGGGCCTGGCCTGCGGACGCCAGTGCGGCATTTTGCCGTGCCTGTTCCAGGCGCTGCGCGCCCATTTCCTTTAAAGAACCATCCGCCTTGACGTACATCTCCCAGCTACGTTGGCTGAGCCCGTGTTGGCTAACAAACTGCGCAGACGTCAATGAGTTGTCCGGGCTCCTGAAAAGCTCATCCCACTGGCGTAAATGATCATCGGTAATTTGGTTGCTTCTGGGGGCGACGGACGACTTGAGCAACGCTTCGCCCCTGATCATCGGGGTGCCATCCCGGCGCACATAACTTTTGAATGTTCCTGGTCGAAGGTTATGAAGGCCGATAAATCCGTCCAAGGTCATTTCGTCACGCGCCGCTTGTGTCATGTTTTGCCAATCACGCACATGCGTTTCGGTCACCTTATCGGTGAATGCGTTGGCGGGGCGGTCACGCACGATCACACCGGTATCGCTCAACTGGCCGTCAGGTTTCACGTAGTACTCAAAGGTTTTCTGGGGGAGGTGATTCTTTTTGGCAAAGCCCTTTCGGGTAAGACTGGCCTGTTCATCCGGCGACAACGCCTCCCAGGCCCGCAAATGTTCAGCGGTGATCTGCCCGCCACCGGGCGCCCCCAGGCGCTGCCATTCGTCCCCTTGTACATGCTGGACCAGCAACTCGGTTTGCCGGTTGTTGTGATAAACCCGCGCCTGCACAACACCGTCGTCCGTGCGCGAAACCTGGCGCACCTCATATACCGCTGTATCACCGTTGCTGTCGGTATGGCGTATATGCGACATGTGCCCATCGGCCGCCACATACACCCCCTGACTATTGCGTGACAGCCCCACGATTTTGCTGTCTGGCACTTTGAAGTGCCCGAACAGCTCATGGCTCAACTCACTCAGCCCATCAATGTGCGCCGTGTCCACCTCACCGTCGACAGCCTGGGTCGATACTTTGAACTGCTCAAGCGGGCTGCCATAAGGTCGCATAGTGTCAGCGTCAAATGAATACCACTTGCCGCCTTTGAGCACAGCAGCCCCTTCCACTGTCTGGCCTCCCACCTTCAAGGTGCCTGTTGCTGCGACGTCGTACTGTTTGCTGATAGTTTTCAACACGTCGTAGCTGCCAGTGGCGCCTCTGAGTTTGTTGACGGCCTTGATGCCTTTGGACAGTACATAGAGGCCAGCAGTACCCACCAACCTGGGCAGATCGCCCACCCCTCCCACAGGGTTGAGCACGTCAATGGCCGCCACACCGATGACCTTGGCCGCCCGCAGTGCCTTGGCGCCGGTGGAAAGCGCCGAGCGGCCGACCTTGAGCAATTTTCCGGCGGTGGCGGTACCGGCGGTAAGAAAGCCGAAAACATCCAGCAAGAGATCGAAAGTCCCGTCGCCGTACTTGCCATTTTGAAAATTGACAATGGCGGACCTGAAGGGGATCAGGTTCAACAAAAACTCGCTCAACTGCGCGTTCGCCGTGTCCAAGGCAGTCTGCTCGCGGGCTTGCAACTTGATAGCCGGATCGTCGAGATCCAAGTGCTCGACAAAGGCCGTGGCAATCCCATGGGATCGAGCACTGGTAAAGCTCTCCCATGGCCCGTTATCCAACGGGCGCTCACGCCCAAGATCATCTGCTTTGTGGCTGGGCGTGAACGTTTTGGTTGTCGTTACCTTGTTGCCAACCCTGTCCGCCCTGATCTTCGTATCGTAAAGGCTCGCTGTTTCAATCGTGCCTTTATTGAAGTCGATGACGTAGGCGTGCGACACGCCTTGCAGTTCAGTTTTAACCAGCAGCCCCGGTTTATTTTGACCATACGTATTATTGAAATGACCATCCATGACGTATGAGCCTTCCTGGAAAAAGCTGATTTTCCCAAACTCCAGGCGCTGGCGATCTTCCAACGGCAGTTGCGAAATCATGTGCCTGACCACTGTATTGACGGCGGCCTTTTTTTCCTCGATCGCACGGCTGAACTGCCGTTCGAATTCAGCCGGCACGCCAAACTGCCGGTTGGCGTTCAAACGCGTTAACACCCTTTGCAGGTCATTGCCCTTGAGTGAACTGCTCGGTTCATACGCCCTGAAGGGCCGGGGTTCCAGCCAGTCGATCATGGCGATATCCAATAGCGAAATCCCTCCCCCTTCAATCGCCACGTAGTGCTGATCAATCGCGAATGCTTTCTCTTCGAAAAATGCGCCAAGGTCGCCAAAACGCTCCTTGAGCTTGGCCAGTGCGATCTCTTTTCGAGTGGGCAGTGCTGTGTCCAGTGCCTGGGAAGCAACGAGCCGGGCGTCCTGTTGCGCGTTGAATGCGACCCTTGCCGATTCAAGTTGCGCGGGGAGATAGTCGCCATCCTGTCTTTTTGTGAGCACGCCGCTCGCCACGGCCCAGTCCAGCAATGCCAGGGTTTGTGCCGCTTGGGTAACTGCAGGGTCGACCCGCTGCGCTTCTTGCGCCTCACTCATGACTTGGGCAAACGTCATACCAGGGACTTTGCCGGGTGTGTGCGCCTCAATCGTCATCGCAGCCATCGTCAGGCTGGCCCACGCCTGACTGCCAACCTTTACGGTCGGGGGAATGTCTTTAATCAGAAACTGCGGTGCCGCCTTGGCCAGCAACAGGTACGCACCGACACTCGCCAGTGCAGCGCTGGTTTTGCCAGTACTGCTCAAATGTTCGGCCAAGCCGGCCACAACCTTGGAGGCGTGGTGCCCCCCACGTGTGTCACTGCCCAGGTCGAAACCGGCAACGCTGTTGCGAGCGGGCGCAGTGATCGACTCAGGGTCCATCTGCAGGGCGATAGCGGCCAGCAGGTAATCGCTTGCGCTGCTTTCGCTGTCAACGCCTTGCATGGTTTGCTGTAGCGCTTTGCCCATCCGCTGCCCTTGCGGGGAGTTGACCAGTGCCTGGAGTATTTTAGCCGGGTCGTCGCCCGCCTCTGCCGGCAGCGGCTGCCGATACCGCAGAAACTCCAGCACCCCGCCCTGGGTTTGCATCACCAGCGGCTGATCGCCAAGGGCGTGTTGGTGATTCATCGTGACAAGACGCAAGCGCCGCTGTTCGTCTGCGCTCAAGGGAACCGACCAGGATAATGCGCCTCCCAGATTACCCAGCGAGGGCGCCGGGCTGCTGGGTATCGGTCTATCCTGGCTGAGACGAGGGGACGTCATTGAGGTGTCGACGCCGTCGGTCACAGGTAATGACGGATGTTCATCTGTCGGCAGGGGAAGCGAAAAATGCGTACTTGCAGCGGTAATGCTTGTCATAAAACGCCTATGCGTAGTCGAGGAGTCCGGCGCTTGCGGCCGCTCACTGAGTGTCAGCACCCAATGAGGAGGTTCCCGACCAACTGCAAGACTTCGTGACCGTGCACCGGTACCGCGTCAGAGCAACGCGCTGACAAACATGCCAATCGCCACCACCCCACACAGGCTGGCGAACCCCACTTGCAACACCCGCGCGGGGATGACCGAACACAACCGCCTTCCCGCCAACATGCCGACGACACTCGCGCCGATAAACACCCAGCCCACCGGCTCGATGCTCACGCCCGCATGAAACGCACCGGCCACGCCGATCAGCGATAGCAGGCTGACCACCATCAACGACGTGGCGACGATCCCACGCATCTGCACGTCGGTCAGTTGTTTGAACGCCGGCACGATCAGGAAGCCGCCGCCCACGCCCAGCAAGCCCGATACAGCACCCGTCACAGCTCCCAGCGCAGCCAGGGTGGCGCTGCACTTGGCGGTCCAGGAGAAGCGCCCGGTTTGTTGATCCAGCATGCAATTCTTCTGGCCCCATGAAGCGGCGCCATGGTCACTCGGCCCCGCCTCGCGCTTTTCCCGTTGCAGCATGCGCCAGGCCACCAGCACCATCAGCGCGCTGAACAACCCCATCAGCACCGGCTCCGACAGTTGGTGGGCGACGAACACGCCCAACGGCGAAAACAGCGCGCCGAGCAAGGCGATCAACAACGCCGCACGGTAACGCACCAGGCCATGGCGCAAGCCATCGATGGCCCCCACCGCCGCTGCCGCACCCACTGCGAGCAACGACACCGGCGCGGCCTGGGTCATCGTCAACCCCAGCCCCAGCACCAACGCCGGCACCCCAAGGATGCCGCCGCCCGCGCCGGTCAGGCCCATGACCAGGCCCATCAATACACCCAACAGACTGGCCAGCAGCATTCAGTCCACCTTGCTCAGACGGGTCAGCCACTCGCGGCCCTTGAGCATACCGTTCCAGTAGAACCACGGCAGCAGCGTGGCCTTGAGGAACCACATCGAACGGCGCGCCCGAGTCGGGTCCAGGGGAAAGGTCGGCAGCAGCTTGCCGCCGTAGCCGAACTCGGCCAGTACCACCTTGCCCTTCTCCACCGTCAGCGGGCAGGAGCCGTAGCCGTCGTATTTGAGCGGCAATGGCGCCTGTTTGCGCAGGGCCAGCAGGTTCTCGGCCACCACCACGATTTGCTTGCGCACCGCGGCCGCTGTCTTGGCGTTGGTGGTGCCGCACACATCGCCCAGGCCGAAGACGTGCGGGTAGCGCAAGTGTTGCAGGCTGTTGGGGTTTACTTCGCACCAGCCGGCGGCGTCGGCAAGCTCGCTTTCGCGGATAAAGTCCGGGGCCAGCTGCGGCGGCACGACGTGCAACATATCGAAGGTTTTCTCTTCGACGCTCACGTTGCCTTCGGCGTCCTTGACTTCGAACCAGGCTTTACGCGCCGGGCCGTCGACTTTTACCAGGTTGGAGTTGAACGCCAGGCGCGCCTTGTATTTTTCGACGTATTTCATCAACGGCGGCACAAAGGTCGCCACGCCGAACAACGCAGCGCCGGCCAGGTTGAACTCCACCTCGATGTTTTTCAGTGCACCCTGCTTGAGCCAGTGATCACAGGACAGGTACATGGCTTTTTGCGGCGCTCCGGCGCATTTGATCGGCATGGCGGGCTGGGTGAACAGCGCCTTGCCGCCCTTGAGTTGCTGCACCAGTTGCCAGGTGTAGGCGGCGTGCTCATAGCTGTAGTTGGAGGTGACGCCGTGCTGGCCGAGGGTGTCTGGCAAGCCCTCGATTTTCTCCCAGGCCAGACGCAGACCGGGGCAGACGATGAGGTTTTGCCAGGTGACGCGCTGACCGCTGTTGAGCACCAGGGTTTGCTCGTCGGGCAGCACTTCGCTGACGGCGGCCTGTACCCAACTGACGCCATTGGGCAGCACATCGGCCAGGGGGCGGCGGGTCTTTTGCAGGTCGTAGGCGCCGCCGCCGACCAGGGTCCAGGCCGGTTGGTAGCAGTGGTAATCGTTGGGCTCGATCAGGATGATGTTCAACTGCGGATCGCGCTTGAGCAGGCTGGCCAGCAGGCCGATGCCTGCCGAGCCGCCGCCGATGACTACGATATCGCCACTGATGGTCGGTCCCCAGTGTTGTTCGGTCATTGTCTACTGCCTTTTTGAGTCAATGCACACAAGGGTCGCTGCCGGATGGCGTCACGCCCAGCTTTTTATGACCGCGCCGCAATACAGCCCGGACAGGGTCTTCATCACTTGAATCACTTCATGGCTAGCCAGCCCGTAGAAAATGTATTTGCCTTCTCGGCGGGTGGCGACCAGCCCTTCATCGCGCAGGATGCCCAACTGTTGTGACAGCGTGGGCTGGCGCACGCCAGTCAGGGCTTCCAGCTCGCCGACGTTGCGCTCGCCCTGGGTCAACTGGCACAGGATCAACAGTCGGTCTTCATTGGCCAGGGCCTTGAGCAAGGAACAAGCCTTGGACGCCGACGCACGCAACTGGGCGACTTCGCCCTCACTCAAGGTAGATTCCATTTGCTTCGGGTCCTTTATGTCACTTAAGCTCAAAACATTATGTGTAAACGTAAACTGATTGTAACCACTTTTTTCTTCATTGGGGACAGCCGCCATGCCAGCGTTGATTCAAGCCTTTCTGGATGACGCATCGTCGACCTATACCTACATCGTCTATGAAGCGGATGGCGGCCCCTGTGCCATTGTCGACTCGGTACTCAACTACGACCCGGCGTCGGGGCGTACCGATACCGCCCAGGCTGACAAGGTGATCGCGTTCGTGCGCGAGCATGGCTTGCAGGTGCAGTGGTTGCTGGAAACCCACGCTCATGCCGATCATCTGTCCGCCGCGCCCTACCTGCGTCGCACCTTGGGCGGCAAGATCGCGATAGGCGAATCGATCAGCAAGGTGCAGGGTGTGTTCAAAAACCTGTTCAACCTGGAGCCGGAATTTCGCGTCGACGGATCGCAGTTCGATCACCTGTTTGCGCCGGATGAGGTCTTTCATATCGGCGGTTTGAAAGCCCAAGCCCTGCATGTGCCGGGACACACCCCTGCCGACATGGCCTACTTGATCGACGGCCGCTTGATCCTGGTGGGCGACACGCTGTTCATGCCCGACGTCGGCACCGCCCGCTGCGATTTCCCCGGCGGCGATGCGCGGCAGTTGTACGCATCGATGCGCAAGCTGTTGGCGTTCCCCTCGGATACCAAGCTGTATGTGTGCCATGACTATCCGCCAGAGGGGCGTGAGGCCAAGTGCCAGACCACTGTGGCGGAACAAAGGGCGGGGAATATTCATGTGCACGATGGGGTGGATGAAGCGGCGTTTGTAGAGATGCGCACCCAGCGTGATGCCGGGCTGGGAATGCCGACCTTGTTGCTGCCGGCGATCCAGGTGAATGTGCGGGCGGGGCATATGCCGCCGGCGGAAGAAAACGGCGTGACCTACCTGAAGATCCCCCTCAACCAACTTTGAAATACAGTAAAAAATGTGGGAGGGGGCTTGCTCCCGATAGCAGTGGATCAGCTACACATAAGTTGACTGTCACACCGCCATCGGGGCAAGCCCCCTCCCACATTTTTACCGCGTTGAGTCAGTTGCCCAGGCTGATGCCGTTGGCTGGCAGCGGCAGCGCCGTCTTGTAGCGCACCTGCTTCAAGGCAAAGCTGGAGCGAATGTTTGCCACCCCCGGCACCTTGGTCAAAAAGTCCATCATGAAACGCTCCAGCGACTGGATCGTCGGCACCAGCACGCGGATCAAATAATCCGGATCACCCGCCATCAGGTAGCACTCCATCACCTCGGGACGGTCCGAGATCGCCCCTTCGAACTGCTGCAACGCCAACTCATTCTGCTTTTCCAGGCTTACATGGATGAACACATTGACGTGCAGCCCCAGCAGGTCAGCATCCAGCAACGTGACCTGCTCACGAATCAGGCCCAGTTCTTCCATCGCCTTGACCCGGTTGAAACACGGCGTGGGCGACAGGTTGACCGAGCGGGCCAGGTCGGCGTTGGTGATGCGGGCATTCTCCTGCAGGGCGTTGAGAATGCCGATATCGGTACGGTCCAGTTTGCGCATGAGACAAAATCACCTGTTTATTATGTTTATGCAGTTTTTTTATCCGCAAATGACGGTGAGCGCAATGAAACACAGATAAATATTCTTCTACGCCACGCCTATGATTGTTGTAGGACAAGATTTCTTCTACCCGAAGACTGACTGTCAGCTAGCGCGCCCACTACAAGAAATTCACAAGATAGAGCGTAGAAAGCCATGACCCAGCCGTATGCACCGCTGCGCCTGCACGTTCCCGAACCTTCGGGCCGTCCAGGCTGCAAGACCGATTTCACCTACCTGCGTCTGACCGACGCCGGCCTGGTACGCAAACCCGCCATCGACGTAGAACCCGCCGACACCGCCGACCTGGCCAAGGGCCTGATCCGCGTGCTCGACGACCAGGGCCAGGCGCTCGGGCCGTGGGCCGAGGGTGTTTCGACCGAGATCATGCGCAAAGGCATGCGCGCCATGCTCAAGACGCGCATCTTCGACAACCGCATGGTGGTCGCCCAGCGCCAGAAAAAAATGTCGTTCTACATGCAAAGCCTTGGCGAAGAAGCCATCGGCAGCGCCCAGGCCCTGGCCTTGAACATCGACGACATGTGCTTCCCCACCTATCGCCAGCAAAGCATTCTGATGGCCCGCGACGTGCCGCTGGTAGACCTGATCTGCCAACTGCTGTCCAACGAGCGCGACCCGCTCAAGGGTCGCCAGTTGCCGATCATGTACTCGGTCAAAGAGGCGGGCTTCTTCACCATTTCCGGCAACCTCGCCACCCAATTCGTGCAGGGCGTGGGTTGGGGCATGGCTTCGGCGATCAAGGGCGATACCAAGATCGCCTCGGCCTGGATCGGCGACGGCGCCACCGCTGAATCGGACTTCCACACCGCCCTCACCTTCGCCCACGTCTACCGCGCGCCGGTGATACTCAACGTGGTCAATAACCAATGGGCCATCTCCACCTTCCAGGCCATCGCCGGTGGTGAAGCCACCACTTTCGCCGGACGCGGCGTGGGCTGCGGCATCGCCTCCCTGCGGGTAGACGGCAATGACTTTATCGCGGTGTATGCCGCCTCGGCCTGGGCTGCCGAACGCGCACGGCGCAACCTGGGGCCAACATTGATCGAGTGGGTCACCTATCGCGCCGGCCCGCACTCCACCTCCGATGATCCGTCCAAATACCGTCCAGCCGACGACTGGAGCCACTTCCCCCTGGGCGACCCGATTGCCCGTCTCAAGCAGCACCTGATCAAGATTGGCCAGTGGTCCGAAGAGGAACATGCAGCGGTCAGTGCCGAACTTGAAGCCGAAGTGGTCAAGGCGCAGAAGGAAGCCGAACAGTACGGCACCCTCGCCGGTGGCCAGATTCCAAGCGCCGCGACCATGTTCGAGGACGTCTATAAAGAGATGCCGGAGCACTTGAAGCGCCAGCGTCAAGAGTTGGGGGTGTGACATGAACGACCACAACAACAGCATCGAACTGGAAACCGCCATGACCACCACCACCATGACCATGATCCAGGCCCTGCGCTCGGCCATGGATGTGATGCTCGAACGTGACGACAACGTGGTGGTGTTCGGCCAGGACGTCGGCTACTTCGGCGGCGTATTCCGTTGCACCGAAGGTTTGCAGACCAAATACGGCAGCTCACGGGTGTTTGACGCACCGATCTCGGAAAGCGGCATCGTCGGCGTAGCCGTGGGCATGGGTGCGTATGGCCTGCGCCCGGTGGCGGAAATCCAGTTCGCCGACTACGTCTACCCCGCCACCGACCAGATCATTTCCGAAGCGGCGCGCCTGCGTTATCGCTCGGCCGGCCAGTTCACCGCGCCCTTGACCATGCGTATGCCCTGCGGCGGCGGCATCTACGGCGGCCAGACCCACAGCCAGAGTATCGAAGCGGTGTTCACCCAGGTCTGCGGCCTGCGCACGGTGATGCCATCCAACCCCTACGACGCCAAGGGCCTGCTGATTGCCTCCATCGAGAACGATGACCCGGTGATCTTCCTGGAACCCAAGCGCCTGTATAACGGCCCGTTCGACGGCCACCACGATCGCCCGGTAACGCCGTGGTCAAAACACCCGCAAGCGCAGGTTCCGGACGGTTACTACACCGTTCCCCTGGACGTGGCCGCCATCGTGCGCCCAGGTTCGGCTGTGACGGTGCTGACCTATGGCACCACCGTGTATGTGTCGCAAGTTGCCGCCGAAGAAACCGGCATCGACGCCGAAGTCATCGATCTGCGCAGCCTGTGGCCGCTGGATTTGGAAACCATCGTCAAGTCGGTGAAAAAGACCGGCCGTTGCGTGGTGGTGCATGAAGCCACGCGCACCTGCGGCTTTGGCGCCGAACTGGTATCGCTGGTGCAAGAGCACTGCTTCCACCACCTGGAAGCGCCGATCGAGCGCGTCACCGGTTGGGATACGCCCTACCCGCACGCGCAGGAGTGGGCGTATTTCCCAGGGCCGTCCCGAGTGGGCGCGGCGTTGAAACGGGTCATGGAGGTCTGAATGGGCACGCACGTTATCAAGATGCCGGACATTGGCGAAGGCATCGCGGAAGTTGAATTGTCGGTGTGGCATGTGAAGGTCGGCGACCTGGTGGTTGAAGACCAGGTGCTGGCGGATGTGATGACCGACAAGGCGATGGTGGATATTCCCTCCCCCGTCCACGGCAAGGTGATTTCCCTGGGCGGCGAGCCGGGTGAAGTCATGGCGGTGGGCAGTATTTTGATCAGCATTGAAGTGGAAGGCGCAGGCAACACCAAGGATGTGCCGGTGGCTGCCGAACCGATGAAGACCACGCCTGTCGTTGAAGCCAAACCGGTCACGGCACCCGTTCAAAGCAAACCGGCTCCAGCCGTGAACGCGCCACCAGCGCCCGTGGCCCGCGAAGCCAGCGAGCGCCCGTTGGCCTCCCCTGCCGTGCGCAAACATGCGCTGGATGCCGGGATTCAACTGCGCCTGGTCCATGGCACAGGGCCTGCGGGCCGGATTCTGCACGAAGACCTGGAGGCGTACCTGCACCAGGGGCCGGCCACCAGCGCCAGCGCCGCCAACCCTTACGCCGAGCGCAATGATGAACACCAGATCCCGGTGATCGGTATGCGCCGCAAGATCGCCCAGCGTATGCAGGACGCCACCCGGCGCGCCGCGCATTTCAGCTACGTGGAAGAAATCGACGTCACCACCCTCGACGAGTTGCGCGTGCATCTCAACGAAAAGCACGGTGCGACACGCGGCAAGCTGACCCTGCTGCCGTTTATCGTACGGGCCATGGTGGTGGCGCTGCGCGACTTCCCGCAGATCAACGCTCGCTACGACGACGAAGCCCAGGTCATTACCCGCCTCGGCGCGGTACATGTGGGCGTCGCCACGCAAAGCGACGTGGGCCTGATGGTGCCGGTGGTGCGTCACGCCGAAGCCCGCAGCCTGTGGGGCACTGCCGAAGAAATCGTGCGCCTGGCCAATGCCGCACGCACAGGCAAGGCCAGCCGTGAAGAGCTGTCCGGCTCGACCATCACCCTGACCAGCCTGGGCGCCCTGGGCGGCATCGTCAGCACGCCGGTGCTGAACCTGCCGGAAGTGGCCATCGTTGGCGTCAACCGCATCGTCGAACGGCCCATGGTGATCAAGGGCCAGATCGTGGTGCGCAAGATGATGAACCTCTCCAGCTCCTTCGATCACCGCGTGGTCGACGGCATGGACGCGGCGCAATTCATCCAGGCCATTCGCGGCCTGCTCGAACAACCCGCCAGCCTGTTCCTGGAGTAAGGGCATGACTCAGACATTGCACACCACGCTGCTGATTATCGGCGGCGGCCCCGGCGGCTATGTGGCGGCGATTCGCGCCGGCCAGCTGGGCATCCCCACCATACTGGTGGAAGGCCAGGCACTGGGCGGCACCTGCCTGAACATCGGCTGCATTCCGTCCAAGGCGCTGATCCATGTAGCCGAGCAGTTCCAGCAGACCGTGCATCACAGCCAGGGCTCACAACTGGGCATTGAAGTGGATGTGCCGACCCTGGACATCCGCAAAAGCGTGGAATGGAAAGACGGCATCGTCGATCGCCTGACCACGGGTGTCGCCGCGCTGCTGAAAAAACACAAGGTGCAGGTCGTTCACGGTTGGGCCAAGGTTATCGACGGCAAGACTGTCGAGGTGGGCGACCAGCGCATCCAGTGCGAACACCTGCTGCTGGCCACCGGTTCGAAAAGTGTCAACCTGCCGATGCTGCCGATTGGCGGGCCGATCATCTCGTCCACCGAAGCCTTGGCACCGACCCGCGTGCCCAAGCGCCTGATTGTGGTGGGCGGCGGTTATATCGGCCTGGAACTGGGTATCGCCTATCGCAAGCTCGGTGCCGAGGTCAGTGTGGTCGAGGCCCAGGAACATATCCTGCCCGCCTACGATGCCGAGCTGACCTTACCGGTGGCCGAGTCCCTGAAGAAACTCGGGGTGAAGCTGTACCTTGGGCACAGTGTCACCGGCTTTGCCGACAACAAGCTGCAAGTGCGTGCGCCCAATGGCGACACCTTGGCGCTGGACACCGACCAGGTGCTGGTAGCCGTTGGGCGCAAACCCAACACCCAAGGCTGGAACCTCGAAGCGCTGAACCTGGACATGAACGGCGCGGCGATCAAGATCGACAGCCGCTGCCAGACGAGCATGCGCAATGTGTACGCCATCGGCGACCTCAGCGGCGAGCCGATGCTGGCGCACCGGGCCATGGCCCAGGGCGAGATGGTGGCCGAACTGATCAGCGGCAAGACCCGCGAATTCAACCCGGCCGCGATTCCAGCGGTGTGCTTTACCGACCCGGAACTGGTGGTGGTCGGCAAGACCCCGGACGAGGCCAAGGCTGCCGGGCTGGACTGCATCGTGTCGAGCTTCCCGTTCGCCGCCAATGGTCGGGCCATGACGCTTGAGTCCAAAGCCGGTTTCGTGCGGGTGGTGGCGCGGCGTGACAATCATCTGATTGTCGGTTGGCAAGCCGTGGGGGCTGGGGTGTCCGAGCTGTCTACCGCGTTCGGCCTGAGCCTGGAAATGGGCTCGCGCCTTGAGGATGTGGCCGGCACCATTCACGCCCATCCGACCCTTGGCGAGGCGGTGCAGGAAGCGGCATTGCGGGCACTGGGGCACGCCTTGCATCTGTGAAACTGCGGTGACGCTATCGCAGGCAAGCCGGCTCCCACATTTGGAATGCAGTCAAATGTGGGAGCCGGGCTTGCCCGCGATGACGGTGGACCAGCCAATACAAAGGCTCAATGGTCCACCCACCCGCTCCCACACAAGCCAAGAATGCAGTATTGTTGCTCCCATCCAGAAAAAAATCCGACTTGACCAGAGATAGAGGGTGTCATGGGTAACGAAAGCATCAATTGGGACAAGCTGGGTTTTGACTACATCAAGACCGACAAGCGGTTTCTCCAGGTCTGGAAAAACGGCGAATGGCAGGAAGGCACCCTGACCGACGACAACGTGCTGCACATCAGCGAGGGCTCCACCGCCCTGCACTATGGCCAGCAATGCTTCGAGGGCCTGAAGGCCTATCGCTGCAAGGACGGTTCGATCAACCTGTTCCGCCCGGACCAGAACGCTGCACGTATGCAACGCAGCTGTGCCCGCCTGTTGATGCCGCATGTGTCGACCGAAGACTTCATCGACGCCTGCAAACAAGTGGTCAAGGCCAACGAGCGCTTCATCCCGCCGTATGGCAGTGGCGGCGCGCTGTACCTGCGCCCGTTCGTGATCGGCACCGGTGACAATATCGGCGTACGCTCTGCGCCGGAGTTCATCTTCTCGGTGTTCGCTATCCCGGTCGGGGCCTACTTCAAAGGCGGCCTGGTGCCACATAACTTCCAGATCTCCACCTTCGACCGCGCTGCGCCGCAAGGCACCGGTGCCGCCAAGGTCGGTGGCAACTACGCCGCCAGCCTGATGCCGGGCTCTGAAGCGAAGAAATCCGGCTTCGCCGACGCGATCTACCTGGACCCGATGACTCACTCGAAAATCGAAGAAGTCGGCTCGGCCAACTTCTTCGGGATCACCCACGACAACCAGTTCATCACGCCAAAGTCGCCTTCGGTGCTGCCAGGCATCACCCGCCTGTCGCTGATGGAACTGGCCCAGACCCGCCTGGGCCTGGACGTGGTCGAAGGCGAAGTGTTCATCGACAAACTGGACCAGTTCAAGGAAGCCGGCGCCTGCGGTACTGCTGCGGTGATTTCACCGATCGGCGGCATCCAGCACAACGGTAAGATGCACGTGTTCCACAGCGAAACCGAAGTCGGCCCGGTTACCCAGAAGCTCTACAAAGAGCTGACCGGTGTGCAGACCGGTGACGTTGAAGCGCCAGCGGGTTGGATCGTCAAGGTTTGAAAATGATCTGAACCTGCCACTTCAGAAAAGGCCCATTCACCGCTGTCGGTGAATGGGCCTTTTTTATGCGGTGGGTTACTGGATGTGCAATCACCTGTGAAGATTGACAGTAGACAGTAAAAATCGGCACACCTAAGTTAACTCTCCTTCTAAACCCAGCAGGAGCCCATCATGGCGATCTATGAATTACGTGTGTCCGCAGAAGATTTCGAGAATGACGGTAGTAAAGAAATCGTGATGGAAACTTACATTAACAACGACCTTGATTGGGCCGTTTACGCGTCATCCAGCAAGCACGACGGGATTTACGATACCGCCTCGGCACCCGATGACGTCGACGGCGATGGAGACTACGATAACGATGACAAGGCGCATTACCTGAACGTCGCCAACGCTTTCGCCAAAATGACAGCCTATGCCATAAAAAAACGAAAAAAAGCGAAGAAATAAAGCTCACCAGCCATGACCAGGTTGCCGTCGGTCATGCGCGTCAACCGTTGATATTTTCTGCAATCTTCTTGCCCATACTGATCCTCGGCTCCACCCCATACCCCAACGCCTCATAAAACCCCACCACAACGTCATTGCCGCCGGTGATCTGCAGGTTGATCTTCATGCAGCCCAAGGCCGTCAACACCTGCTCGGCATGGCGCACCAGCGACGATCCCAAACCATGGCGACGATAGTCGGCATGCACCGCCACCGAGTACAACCAGCCACGATGGCCGTCATAGCCCGCGAGAATCGTACCAATCACGGCTTTCTTGTCGGTGGCCACGAAGAACAGCCCATCGTTGACCGCCAGCTTCTTGTCAATCGCCAGGCTCGGCAGGTTGTGTGCGGTGTCATAGCCAAACGCCTGCTGCCATAACTCAATCACTTGGGCGCGATGCTGCCGGTCGCGGTAGGGGCCGATGGGATGCCGTGACAGCAAGGTCTTTTCCATGACCAGCGTGCGCTCGTTGCCATGGTAGACATCGCGCACGGTGTGAAAACCCAGCTTGCTGTAGAACGGCTCGGCGGTCAGTGATGACGGCACACTCAACACCGTCACCCCGGCTTCGCGGGCACGCAGTTCGATCTCGATCATCAACAAACGGCCGATACCCTGCCCTTGCAGCTCGGGATTGACGAAGACCGAACGCACCACGTTGGCATCAAGGGCAGCGGTGGCGACGATTGAATGGTCCTGGGTAGCCACCAGCACAATACGGCGGTTGAGCAGTTCCAGAACCGCATCGGGCGTGAAGTGAGTGGCGACGCGAGCAATCACATCTGCTGGATAATCCCGTGCATTGCTGCTGTGCAAGGCCGCCAGAATGACCTGGCTGATGCCCTGGGCATCGGCTGCTTGGGCGAGACGAACAACGGTCGACATGACTCCTCCTGGCTGGCGCGACTGTAATGAACACCCCACTGTGCATGTGGAAGGGAGCTTGATCCCGATAGCGGTGGGTCAGCTAAAGATAAGCTATACGCCTCGTTGATGCCCTGCATATCGATCATTTCCACATCCCGGACAATCCTCTGTTCGGCGCAGAACCCAGCATCTCCCGGGCTTTCTGGATACGGCCGATCAGCGAACCGCAACAGGTGCGGGCAATGCCATTGACGCTGAACCGTTCAACCAAGCACGCCCATACAATCGGCGTCACCGCCCGCCCCCTAAGCTTTTGACTTTCTTAAAAGCGCTGGAGAGTAGGCATGTACAGAAAAGTGAGGGCGGTAACCCTGGCCGTGACATTGCTGGCCGGGGCCATGGCGGGCAGCGCATGGGCGGCCACGCCGGCAGTGGCTGTGGCGCCGCAATACGACACCAGCCATGTGTATGTAGCACCCGCTGATGTAGAGGGTTTTGCCCAGAGTTTCCTGGCCACGTTCGGGGGCAAGAGCACGCCCCAGGTGGTGGTCAATGTGCTGCCGGTGCCGAGCAGCACCACTTCGCAACTGTTGCAGACCCCTGCCGGCACGGTGTCACTGTTCGGCTTCACCACGCCCATCCCCCATCCTTTCGGCCAGGAGCGCAATGGTTATCTGGTCAAGGACATGGACGTGGCCCTGAAGGCAGCTCGGGACAACGGCGCTGCGGTCATCGTCAGCGATTTTCCCGATCCCATCGGCCGCGATGCGGTGGTGCAGTGGCCGGGCGGCGTGAACATGCAGCTGTATTGGCACACCAAGGCTCCCGACTACGCCGCCTTCCAGACGGTGCCGGAAAACCGCGTGTACCTCAGCGCCGATCGCGCCGACCGCTTTATCAAGGCGTTCGTTGGCTTCTCCCACGGCAAAGTGGTAGCCGATGACAAGCACGCACCTGCTGTGGAGGTGGGCCAGGCTGGCGGCACTTACCGACGCGTCGAAATCACGTCGCCCTTTGGGCGTATGGCGGTACTGGTGACCAACGGCCAACTGCCCTACCCCTTTGGCCATGAAACCACCGGCTATGAGGTAGCCGACCTGACGGCCACCCTGGCCAAAGCCACGGGCTCGGGCGCTACCGTACTGGTGCCGAGCTTCGCCAGCAAAGGCCGTCGCAGCGCATTGGTGCAATTCCCGGGCGGTTACGTCGCGGAAATTCACCAACTCATCGCGGCGAAATGATCCGTCGTACAGGCTGGGGCCTGGCCGTGCTGTGGCCGCTGGTGGTGGGCAGCGTACATGCCGACAATCAACCGACCCGCCCGGCCATCAAGGCCAATCGCTGGCAGGAAGACTGGTCTGTGCTCAAGGATCCGGCATTGCGCACGCAACCGTTGGACAACCTCAAGTACATCCCGCTGTCCGCCGCCAACCCGTTCACCTACCTGTCCATGGGTGCGACGTTGCGCGAACGCTTCGAGATGAACGACGCCAGCGGCTTCGGCGTGCGCGATGTAGCGCGTGATCGCTACCTGATCCAGCGTTTTCAGGTGCACGCCGACTTGCACCTCAACGAACACTGGCGGCTGTTCACCCAGTTGGAAGATGTACGGGCCTATGACAAAACCACCATCGGCGGCGCCGACCAGAACCGCGTAGACCTGCGCCTGGCCTTTGCCGAATACGTGAAGACCTTCAGCGCCGGCACCTTTAAGGCTCGGGCGGGTCGCCAGGACTTTGCCTTCGATTTGCAGCGCTTTATTTCGTCGCGCGATGGCCCGAATGTGCGCCAGTCCTTCGACGCGCTGTGGGCCGATTGGGAAACGCCCCAGTGGCGTTTTATCGGGATCGCCAGCCAACCGGTGCAATACCAGGATGGCCGGCACTTTGACGACAAATCCAATCGTGACGCGCGCTTCCACATGCTGCGGGTCGAGCGGCTGGTGGGCGGCAGCAATGAGTTGTCGGCCTATTACGGCGTCTACGAGCGCCGTGCCGCCCATTACCTGGATGCCGACGGCAACGAGACCCGCCAGTTGCTCGACGTACGCCTGGGCGGCGCGGCCCGGGGCTTCGACTGGGATATCGAAGCCATGCTGCAAAAGGGGTCGGTGGGCAGCCAGGCGATCCGCGCCTGGGCCGGCGGCAGCCGTACCGGCTACACCTTCGACACGCTGGCCTGGACACCGCGCCTCGGCCTGCAAGTGGATGTCGCCTCCGGTGACCGCAAGCGCGGTGATGGCCGCGTCGGCACCTTCAACCCACTGTTCCCCAACGGCTACTACTTTTCCCTGGCCGGTTATACGGGCTACAGCAACCTGATCCACGTCAAGCCATCAATCACCGTCAAACCCATCGCCAAGCTGAGCGTGCAAACCGCTGTCGGCCTGTTGTGGCGGCAGACCACCGCGGACGCGGTTTATACCCAACCCAACCTCGCCGTCGCCGGAACGGCTGGCCAGGGTCAACGCTGGACCGGCGCCTATGGCCAAGTGCGCACCGACTACGCGTTTACCTCCAACATCAGCGGTGCAATCGAGGCCGTGCACTACGCGGCTGGCCAGACCCTGCGTGATGCCGGTGGGCACGACAGCAACTACCTGGGCATGGAACTCAAGTTCAGTTGGTAACCTCAGGCGAGCACACCCATACAAGCCTGGGCTCAGGTTAACGGCAATAGTGATACGGTTTTTTCAGCGCTTTTTTAACTCAAGCAAGGAGATTCAGATGAGCACCTTCGTTGCCAAAGACGGTACCCAGATCTACTTCAAGGACTGGGGCAGCGGCAAGCCCGTGCTGTTCAGCCACGGCTGGCCGCTGGATGCCGACATGTGGGAATACCAGATGGAGTACCTGAGCAGCCGCGGCTTTCGTACTATCGCGTTCGACCGCCGTGGCTTTGGCCGCTCGGACCAACCCTGGACCGGTAACGACTACGACACCTTCGCTGACGACATCGCGCAGTTGATCGAACACCTGGACTTGAAGGACGTGACCCTGGTGGGCTTTTCCATGGGTGGCGGTGATGTGGCGCGCTACATCGCCCGCCATGGCAGCGCTCGTGTCGCCGGCCTGGTGTTGCTGGGTGCCGTGACGCCGATCTTCGGCCAGCAGCCCGACTATCCCCAAGGCGTCCCCACCGAGGTGTTCGATGGCATCAAGGCCGGCCTGTTGAAGGATCGCGCCCAATTCATCAGCGATTTCAATACGCCGTTCTTCGGTATCAACAAGGGCCAGCAAGTCTCGGAGGGTGTGCTCAGCCAGACCCTGCAGATCGCGATGCTTGCCTCGCTCAAGTCGACCGTGGATTGCGTCAGCGCCTTCTCCGAAACCGACTTCCGCCCGGACATGGCCAAAATCGACGTGCCGACCCTGGTGATCCATGGCGACGGCGACCAGATCGTGCCGTTCGAAACCACCGGCAAGGTGGCTGCCGAAATGATCAACGGCGCGCAACTGAAGGTCTACAAGGATGCACCCCACGGGTTTGCCGCGACCCACACCCAGCAGCTCAATGAAGACCTGTTGGCGTTCCTCAGCCGCTGAACCGCTTGCAACCTCCTCTCCTTGTTTGGCCGGGTTCGCCCGGCCTTTTTTTGCTCAGGCAAAGCGCTGAACCACTACCAGCCGCCCCGGCCCGGCAATGAGGATGCTGGTAAAGATGATCAACAGCAGCCAGCCGAACTGCCCCTCCCACAGCGTCCACTCTGGATGCACCACCAGCAAAGCGATGACCAGCACCGCCAGGATCGGCACGCACGCCAGGCGCACCAGCACGCCCGCAATGATCAGCAATGGGCACAGCACCTCGGCAAAGATCGCCAGCAGCAAGGTGACCTGGCCCCCCAGGTGAAACGGGTCTTCGATCAGCTTCAACTGTTCGCCGTAGTTGAGCAGCTTGGGCAACCCATGCACACACAACAGGAACACCGCCCCGCTGACCCGCAGGAACAACAGTCCGGTATCCTGATTTCTCGCTTCGTTCATACGCCACCTATGTCCGTCAATAATGATCGACGGCCAGTGTGTCCAAAGCCGCGCCGACGCACTTGCAGGCTTGTGCTGAAATCCTGCTGTTGCCCCAGGCCGTTGCATTGCCGAAAGAACCCGGCATGATCTTGCTGAACTGCCGACCCGGCGCTACGGTCCCAACCCATACGCTCATCGCTACAGGAACTTTTCCATGACGCTCCCCCAAGAAATGACCCTGATCGAAATCACCACGCCTGGCGGCCCCGACGTCTTGCAGCCACGGCGCGCCGACGTGCCAGTGGCCGGGCCAGGCGAGATTCTGATTCGCGTGCACGCCGCCGGGGTCAACCGCCCAGACGCGCTGCAACGCGCCGGCAAATACCCGATGAAACCCGGCATGAGCCCGATTCCCGGGCTGGAAGTGGCCGGTGAAGTGGTGGCGCTGGGCACTGGCGTGACTGAATACAGCCTGGGCGACAAGGTGTGTGCCCTGACCAATGGCGGTGGCTATGCGCAGTTTTGTGCGGTGCCGGCCAGCCAGGCGCTGCCGGTCCCGGCGGGCATGGACTGGATTCAGGCCGCCGCCGTGCCGGAAACCTTCTTCACGGTCTGGGCCAACCTGTTCGGCCTCGGCGGTGCCCATAAAGGCCAGCGCGCCTTGATCCACGGCGGCACCAGCGGCATCGGCACCACCGCATTGATGCTCTGCCAGGAGTTCGGTATCCAGGCATTCGCCACCGCCGGCAGCGCAGACAAATGTGCCGCGATTGCCAAGCTGGGCGCCGAACCGATCAACTACCGCGAACAGGAGTTTGCCGAGGTCATTGCCCAACAGACCGATGGCAAAGGCGTCGATGTGATTCTCGACATCATGGGTGCCTCGTACCTGAACAACAACCTCAAGGCCCTTGGCATGGACGGTCACCTGGTGATGCTCGGCTTCCTCGGTGGCGGCAAGGCTCATGACGTCGACCTGCTGACCATCCTCGCCAAACGCGCGGTGATCACCGGCTCCCTGCTGCGCGCCCGCACCCGCGAAGAAAAGGCCGCGATTGCCGAACAGCTACGCGACTACGTGTGGCCGGTGCTCAGCGCCGGGCGCTGCCTGCCGATCATCGACAAGGTCTACGCATACACCGACGCCGCCCAGGCCCATGCGCGCATGGAAGGTGGGGATCACATTGGCAAGATTGTGTTGCGGGTGGAGTGAGGCGCTTTCCTCAATCCTTGGCGACCGGCCAAGTTTGACGGTACTCGGCACAAATGTGGGAGGGGCGTGTGTCACTCCGGTTCGGCATACACCGGATAATCCACATACCCCGCCTGAGTCCCCCCATACAAGCCCTCTGCCTTCAACGCATTCAATGGCCAGCCATTGAAAATCCGCTGGGGCAGGTCTGGGTTGGCAATGAACGGCCGTCCGAAGGCGATCAGGTCCGCCAGCCCTGCCTCTACCAGCCGTGTACCGCGCTCGGCGGTGTAGCGGCCGGCGTAGATGATCCTGCCGCTGAAGGTGCGGCGCACGGCCTGGCGGAATGTTTCAGGCAGGTCCGGCGCGTTATCCCAGTCGGCTTCGGCGATGGAAACATAGGCGATGCCCGACGCTTCCAGCACTTTGATCGCTTCGATATAGGTACGGTGCGGGTCCTCTTCCACCAGGCCAATGTAGACCCGATCCTGATCGGTACCGCTGAACAGCGGCGAAAAGCGCACGCCCAGGCGCTGCGGCCCCACCACCTTGCACACCGCCTCGACAATCTCGCGCAGCAAGCGCAGGCGATTGTCCAGCGAACCGCCGTACTCATCCTCACGGATGTTGGAGTGGGCCGAGATGAACTGATTGACCAAATAGCCGTTGGCCGCATGGATTTCCACACCATCGAACCCGGCGTCCAGGGCATTGCGAGCAGCCTGGGCGTAGTGCCCGACCAACTCGTCGATTTCCAGCGTGCTCAACGCACGAGGCACGGGTGGCTGCACCAGCTCACCCACACCCGGACCGGTTTCAATAAAGGCTTTGGCTTGCAGCGCCGGCAGTGCAGACGGCCCCACCGGTGCAGCGCCGCCAGGTTGCAAGGCGTTATGGGACACCCGCCCCACGTGCCATAGCTGGGCAAAGATCACCCCACCCTCGGCATGTACCGCTGCGGTGACCTTGCGCCAACCCTCGATCTGCGCCGGTGTATGGATGCCCGGCGTCCATGCGTAGCCCTGGCCGCGCGGTTCGATCTGCGTACCCTCGCTGACCATGAAGCCGGCACTGGCACGCTGGCGGTAATATTCGGCCATCAGGTCGGTGGCGATATTGCCCGGCTGGGCGCTGCGCTGGCGTGTCAGCGGCGGCAGCACAACGCGATTGTTCAAGCGATGATGCCCCAGCTTTATCGGGGTGTTCAAAATGCAGTCAGGCATGGGGATATTCCAAATTCAGAACGAACGAAAACCCTGGCGACTCCTGGGAGTCGCCAGCGCGTACCTCGGTTTATTAACTTAAGCGCTGAGTGTCAGCAGGGCCTTGGCCACGTCGCTGGAGCTGCCCGGGTTCTGCCCAGTGACCAGCAAGCCATCGGTAATCACAAAGGATTGCCAGTCGGCACCCTTCTCATACTTGCCGCCCAGTTTTTTGAATTCATCTTCAATCAGGAACGGCACGACATCGGTCAACTCCACCGCGGCTTCCTCCGAGTTGGAGAACCCGGTCACACGGCGGCCCTTGATCAACGGCTCACCGTTGACTGCCTTGACGTGGCGCAAGGCACCCGGTGCATGGCAGACAAATCCGATGGGTTTGCCGGCCCGTTCGAACGCCTCGATCAACGCGATGGACACCGGCGACTCCGCCAGGTCCCACAGCGGGCCGTGGCCGCCAGGGTAGAACACGGTGTCGAAGTCGGCGGTGTTGACCGTTTCCAGCTTCACCGTGGTAGCCAGGGCCTGCTGCGCAGCCGGGTCTGCGGCGAAGCGCGCTGTCTGCTCGGTTTGCGCATCCGGTTCATCGCTCTTCGGGTCCAACGGCGGCTGGCCGCCGGCCGGGGAAGCCAGCACCACATCGGCGCCAGCGTCCTTGAACGCGTAATAAGGGGCGGCAAACTCTTCGAGCCAGAAGCCAGTCTTGCGCCCGGTATCGCCAAGCTGGTCGTGAGAGGTCAGTACCATTAATACTTTCATTTTCCAGTGCCTCGATCGATGTGAGTAGCAGGGTTTTCAGGGCCGCCCAACAACTGTTGGGTCAGCAGCAGCGCCTCGCAGAACGGCGCAGTGGTACGGGTGATCTTGCCCATGACGCTGGTTCCCAGCCACAGCGCATACAAGCGCTTGGCAAGGCTGTGCGGAGCGTGCTCGAACCTGAGCGAGCCGTCTTCGACCCCGCGCTCCAGGGCCAGCGCGAGTAACTCGATGGTGCGCGAAGTACCGCGCTGCAACGCCAATCGCATCGGCTCTGACAGGTCAGAGACTTCAGCCCCCAACTTGACGGCCAGGCACTTGCCGGTATCGGTGCAGCCAGTGTGGTTGTCGATCCAGCCTTGCCAATAGCGCATCAACTTGGCGTGATGGGTTAAACCCGGCTGATCCAACAGCTGCTGCATACCTTCGACGTACTGATCGAAATAGGTATCGAGCAACACCACGCCAAACGCATCCTTGGAGTTGAAGTAGTGATAGAACGAGCCCTTGGGTACTTGTGCGGCGTGCAGGATTTCGTTCAAGCCCACCGCGGAAAATCCCTTGGCACCGACGATGGATTGCGCACGTTCAAGAATCGCTTGCCGTGCACTGCTGCTTGCGTTGCTCATGCTTGCCTCCGTGCGATTAGACCAGTCGTCTAGTTCGTTGGGGCCATGTTAGGCAGCGAGGCAACCACTCACAATGTCATATCCGCAAGGATTCCGGACATGCGCCAAAGTCGGTTGCCGTTTGCCCGGTACACGCCGACAATCCCCTCTCCCTGCCCCTTGGAGAGATGCAATGCACAGCGTTGCGCTGATGGTTTACCCGAACTTCCAGTCGTTGAGCCTTAGCCTGGGCTCGGTGTTCGAGTGCGCCAACCTGCTGCGCGGCGAGCCGGCCTATGAATTTCACCTGGTATCGGAAAGCGGCGGCGCGGTGATGACCTCCCAGGGCTTTTCAGTCAATACCAACGCCATCCGCCCAGAGGGTTATGACACTCTGATCGTCAGCGGCTACCTGGAGTTTCGCCTGCCGGAGGCCAACCTGCTGGAACTGGTCAAGGCAGCATCAGCACAGTCGCGTCGGGTGGCCTCGTTATGCATGGGCATCTTTGTGCTGGCAGAAGCGGGCCTGCTCGCCGGCAAACGCACCACCACCCACTGGATCCACGCGCCGGCGTTTCGCAAGCGCTACCCGGATATTCGCCTGGAAGAAGACAAGTTGTTCGTGGTGGACGGCCAGGTGTGGACCGGTGCCGGCATGAGCGCCGGGGTCGACCTGGCACTGGCGATGGTGGAGAACGACCTGGGCAGCGACCTTGCGCGCCGCATCGCACGCAAGCTGGTGATAGCCCAGCGCCGCGGCAGCGAGCAATCGCAACTCTCAACCTTGCTGGAACTGGACCCCAAATCCGACCGCGTGCAACTGGCCCTGGCCTATGCGCGTGAAAACCTAACCCATGATTTATCGGTAGAAGCCTTGGCCGAAGTCGCCCGGCTCAGCCCGCGCCAGTTCAGCCGAGTGTTTCGCGAAGAAACCGGGCAAACCCCGGCCAAGGCCATCGAAGCCCTGCGGGTGGAAGCGGCGCGGGCGATGATGGAAACCAGCCGTCACCCGGTGGAAGTAGTGGCCCGCGAAACCGGGTTTGGTGATCGCGAACGCATGCGCCAGGCGTTCCTCCGTGCATTCGGGCAGCCGCCCCAGGCGATGCAGCAGGTGTTGTTCAATCCAGGCTAGGGGCGTAGCCGAGTTGTTGGCGTTCGAACTGTGGGAGGGGGCTTGATCCCGATGGCGGTGGGTCAGCCGCAATATCAGGTGACTGGCCCACCGCTATCGGGAGCAAGCCCCCTCCCACATTTTGATCTCGGGGCATCAGTTACGGTGTGCAAGCCTTTAACCTCAGCACAACCCGCCCGTCAGTGCAGCGAAACCCGCGTAATCAGGTAGCTCACCAGCTGCGGATCATCCTCCAGTTCAATCGTCTGCACCGGGCGCGGCAGGGTATCCAGCACGGTACGCCAGAACGCCTGGGACACTTCGTCCTGATCATAGAAACGCACCAGCCAATTGGCCTCGCCGCTGCACAGTACCTGGCTGGCAATGGCGCGGCCGATACCTTTGCGCCGATAACGCTTGAGGATGAACAGGTCGGCCAGTTCCAGGGCCTCGATACCGGGCAATTCGCTGCCCTCGATCAACAGGAAACCGGCGATATAACCATCGACCAGCAACAGGTTGGCGCTCCACTGCGGGTCGTGCCAGTAGCGGGCCAGATGCTCGTCGTGGATGTAGAAACGGCCATCGGCCTCAACATCTTCCTGTTCCCAGTCCGAGGACTCGTAGGCGTAGTACTGGTATAGATTGCGAATCAGCTCGGCGTCTTCAGGGCCGGTCTGGATCAATTCAACGGTGGTTTCAGGCATGGGGCTCTCGGTGGAAAAACGCAGGGCGCCATTGTTCACAAAAGTGCCTGCCACGCCAATGGCTTGTCGAATCCTTTCTATTGGCTGAACCGAATGCAAATAGCGGTTGCCCTGGCCAAATTCCTGAAACGTTTAGAATAAACTTCGCCGGTTTCCACCTTTCGCTCAAGGACACGTATTGTGACCAACGTCTGTACCGCCGGCCTGGATGTGGGCTTTGCCTCCCTGAATTACCTGCAAATTTTCATCCTGGGGGTAATCCAGGGCATCACCGAATTGCTGCCGGTGTCGTCCACCGCCCATATGCGCGTGGTGCCCGCCCTGCTCGGCTGGCAAGACCCGGGCTCGGCGTTTTCGGCGGCCATGCAATTGGCCGCGCTGGCGGCAGTGGTCAGTTACTTCTGGCGGGATGTGCGCCAGGTCACCACCGGCAGTATCAGTGCGGTGCGCCGGGGCGACTATAACGATCGGTGGTTCAAACTGGCGGTGGCGATCGTGCTGGCGACTATCCCGATTGGAATTGCCGGGTTGGCGCTGTCTTCGACCCTGAATGCATGCAACTCGCCATTGCGCGGGCTGATGGTGATCGGCATTTCCTGCGTGGTGATGGCGGTGTTGCTGGCACTGGCCGAAGTGCGCGCCCGCCATACCCGCGACGTAAGCCAAATGCGCTTGCGCGATGCGCTGATCGTGGGGGTGGCGCAGATCGGCGCGTTGATTCCTGGGGTGTCGCGTTCGGGCTCCACGCTGACCGCAGCGCTGTTCCTGAATTTCAAACGTGAGGAAGCGGCGCGCTTTTCTTTCCTGCTGGGCCTGCCGGCCATTGCCCTGGCCGGTTTGAAAGAACTGTGGGTGCTGCTGCGCGCCGACCTCCCTGCCCACGCCTGGCCGCACTTGATCTTCGGCCTGGTGGTGGCGAGCATCTCGGCGTTCTTTGCGATCTGGGGCCTGATGAAGTTCCTGGAGCGCTTCTCCACCTGGCCGTTCGTGATCTACCGTGCGCTGCTGGGGATCTTCCTGATTGTGGCGGTCAGCAGCGGGTTGTTGAGTTAAGCCGCCGGTTCGCGGTCGGCCAGCGCTTCAAGCAGGTCGGCCGAGGGCACGAAAAACAGGCCGCCAGTCACGGCGGTACTGAAGTCGAGCAAGCGGTCATAGTTGCCGACCGGGCGGCCAACGAACATGTTTTCCAGCATCTGCTCCAGAGGCTGCGGCGAGCGTGCGTAGCCGATGAAATAGGTGCCGAACTCGCCGGCACCGGGGCGGCCGAAGGGCATGTTGTCGCGCAGGATCTTCACTTCCTCACCGTTCTCGTCAGTGATGACGGTCAAGGCGCTGTGGGAGTTGCTCGGCTTGGTTTCTTCGTCCAGTTCGATATCTGCCAGTTTGGTGCGCCCGATTACCTTCTCCTGGGCTTCTACCGTCAAGCCGTTCCAGGCGCTCATGTTGTGCAGGTATTTCTGCACCACTACGTAGCTGCCGCCCTCGAACTGAGGGTCTTCGTCACCGACCAGGGTGAATCTTTCGGCCTTGCGCCCTACCGGGTTTTCGGTGCCGTCGACAAAACCGATGATGCTGCGCATATCGAAATAGCGGAAACCCTGGACCTCATCCACCACCTTGACGCTATCGCCCAAGGCAGCCATCAATTGGGTCGCCAGCTCGAAACACAGGTCCATCTGCTCGGCGCGGATATGCAGGAGGATATCGCCCGGGGTCGACACCGCCTTGCGCCCTTCTACACCGAATTCGCGGAACGGATGCAGCGACGCCGGGCGAGGCGCGCCGAACAGCCGATCCCACGCATCCGAGCCAAACCCGCAGACGCAGGTCAGGTTGCCCGACGGCACGCGCTTGCCCACCGAGCGCACAAGGCCTGCGATGTCGGCGCACCAGGCACGCACGTTTTCAACTGCATCGGGGGCCAGGGTGGCGACCATGAAAATCGCGCTGCTGGTGATCGGGTGGCACACGGACTGCGGTTCGAGAGGTGGCTGGACAGGGCAGGTTTTCATCAGGCAGATCCATAGGCTAAGGTCGGTTTGAACCGACGCAGGTTAGCAGATCAGCCGTGACAACTGGCCCACACCTGGCGAATCAGCGCCTTCATCTTGAGCGCCTCGGCCCAGCGATCAGTGAGTTCTCGCCCCATTGCATCGGTGATCGCATAGGGTGGCGGGCCCAGTTCGCAGGTGAAGGGCAGGCTCTGGGGCGCGTCGGCACGGGTCAGCCAGTCGTCGATCCCATAGCGCCACCAGCCGGTAAAGCGCTCGACCCAAGGCTGGTGCTGAGGAAAATCCAGGCCAACCTGCACCTGCTCACTGCTGGCGACGCGGCCATGAAAGCCCCAGCTATGGCGCAGGATCGTGCGTATCTGCTCGTCGTCTTCCAAGGCTCCGGGTTCTGGCAACTCGCGGCCGACGACGTAGTGGGACAGGTCCGCGAGCAGTTTCAGGTCGGGCATTTGCGCCAGCAGGTCGAGGGTGAACAACAGGTCGTTGGTCAGTCGATAACGGTGGGTTTCCAGCAGGATCGGGAAGTCCACCTGTTCGGCCAGGCGCTGCCAGCCTTCGATCAGCCTGACCGCCTCGGCCTGGGTACGCGGGCGCACATCGGCTTGCAGGGTGAGGTGGTGACAACCGTAGCGGCCGATCACTTCCAATGCCCTGGCCAGATCATCCACCGATTGCGGGAACAGTTGACCTTCGATCTGCAAGCCTCTGGCCGTGGCGGCAGCGTACAAGCGCGAGACTGCGGCCGGCGTCCAGTAATGGTCGGTGATGCCGTCAAAACCGGCGGCGACGATGCGGTCCAGTTGCGCTTCTTGGCTGCCGGGCTCGGTTTGCATGGCCCATAGTGATTGGAATACCAGGAGTTGGTGCATCTCAACCTCGCAGCAGGTGTTTGAGGGACGTATCGGCATCTGCCAGGCTCGCCACGTCAAGCGCAATGCTTGCAGTGATCAAGCGCTCGCACAGCTTGATGTCCCTGGCGGCGCGGTTGCCCGGAGCCCAGCCGAAAGCGCCTTGCAATCGGGCGTTGGTGTCTAGGCAAAACAGCAGCAGGCCACCGTCGGGCAACGCACGACTGACCGACCGCGCAGTCATCGCCCCGACGGAATGCAAACCCCAGTCGAATTGGTCGGACCAGAAACCCGGGACCCTCTCGAACGGCAGTTCTTTGCCCAACAGATTCAACGCAGCGTGACGCCCCTGGGCCTCGGCGTTGCGCCAGGTTTCCTGACGCTGATAGACGCCGCCGAGACGAAACTCACAGACATCCCCCGCCGCGTAAATATCCGGTGCGCTGGTACGCAGGCACGCGTCGACCCGAATGCCCAGCCCTACTTCCAGCCCGCCCGCCGCTGCCAGCTCAATGTTGGGTTGCATACCAATACCGACCGCCACCAGGTCACAGGGCACCCGTTGCCCATCGACCAGTTGCACGGCGTCGGCGTGGACGCACTCCAGGGCAACGTTCAAGTGCACGTCCACACCCTGCTGACGATGCAGCGCCAACAGCGCTTCACTGATCATTGGCGGCAGCGCCCGGGCGGCCAGCCGCGGCCCCGCTTCCAGCACCGTGACCTCGCAGCCCAGGCCCCGCGCCGTAGCGGCGACCTCCAGGCCGATAAAGCCCCCACCGACCACCACCAACCTGGCGCCTGGCTTTAATTCATTGCGCAAGGCCAACGCTTCATCATGGGTGCGCAGGTAGAACACGTTGGCCTGCTCCTGGGGCAAGCGTCGCGCCCGGCCTCCGGTGGCCAGCAGCAGGCCGGCATAGGTCAACCATTGGCCGTCAGCCAGTTGCAGCCGATGATGCTGCGGCTCCAAACGGCTGGCGGGGTTGCCGGCGATATGCTCAATGCCAAGCGCAGCCAACCGTGCACTGTCGCACAGGCTGCATTCCGCCAGGTCCGTCGAGCCTTGCAGCACGCCTTTGGACAACGGTGGGCGTTCGTAGGGCAAGTGCGCTTCATCGCCGATCAGGATCAGGCGCCCGCTGTAACCTTCTTCACGCAAGGTCAGTGCCGCACGTCCACCGGCATGACCAGCGCCGACGATGATCAGGGTCTGGTTCATCATCCGGCCGTGACAGCGAGCAGTACCCGCCCCGCTTCGACCCGCACCGGGTAGGTCTTGAGGTTGACGCACACCGGCGCGCCCAGGGCTTGGCCGGAACGGTAATCGAAGCGCCCGTTGTGCTTTGGGCACTCGATCACATGGTCCATCACCAGGCCGTCCGCCAGGTGGATTTTCTCGTGGGTGCACAGGCCGGCGGTGGCGAAGAATTCATCCTCGGCCGAGCGGTACACCGCGTAGGTGTGAATACCGTGGTCGAAGCGCAGCACGTCTTCTGCTTCTATTTCGCCCACGGCGCAGACGTCGATCCATTGATCGTTCATGCATTTATCTCCAATGACTGGCTTTTACTGTGGGGCGAGCAAGCTCCCTCGCCACGGGTCGGGCGTTGGACGAAATAGCTGGGGTCGCTGCGCTGGCGCCAAATAGTGGGAATGATTTCCTGGTAGGCCTCCCACAGGTTGGCATACGGCGGTGGGCAGTCGCTGCGGATCTCTTCGTGCAGTTGACCGAGCGCGTGGTAAGGCACCATCGGGTACATGTGGTGTTCGAGGTGGTAGTTCATGTTCATGTAGATAAAGCGCAGCACCCGGTTCATGTAGATGGTGCGGCAGTTGCTGCGGTGGTCGAGCACATCTTCGGCCAGGCCCACATGCTGGCTGAGGCCGAACAGGTAGCCGAGCCAGGCACCATAAAGACTGGGCAAGCCCACCAGCATCAGCGGTAGCCAGCTGTGCAGGTACAACGCGGCGCCGATGATCAGCGCATAAATCCCAATCCATATACGTGCGGCACGGAATACCTTGGGCCATTCGGATTCAGGGATGAAGTCTTGCTCCTGGGCACTCATGCGCCCGAGCGCATGGCGGGCTACGCCGCTGAAGGTCTTCCAGGCCAGGGGCAGGTTGAACAGGCTGAGGGCCATCATCCACAGGCTCGGCGGGCGCGGCTCGACGATCTCCGGGTCGCGGCCGACGACGATGGTGTCGGTGTGATGACGGGCATGGCTCCAGCGCCACACGTGAGGTTCGAACAGGCACATGAAGCTCGCCGCCTGGTACAACGCATCGTTCATCCAGCGGGTCTTGAACGCAGTGCCGTGGCCGGTTTCGTGCCAGCGCGGGTTGGACGCCGTTCCGTAGAGCACGCCATAGGCGAGAAAAAACGGTACGCAGGCCCAGGAGCCCCAGAACCAATAGCCGCCAAAGCCTGTGGCCAACAGCGTCGCAGCCCAGATGGCCGTGTCGAGCAAGGCCGGGCCATCGCGGCGTTGCATCAGTTCTTTCATGCGTTTGCGCGAGATGGGTGACTGGTACCAGTTGGCCGAGACCAGACCCTTTTCGGCGGCACGGGCCGCTTCGGGCCCGGTGAGGCTGTAGTCGCGCCGGGCGCGGTAAGCGGTGTGTTCAGGCATTGTTATTGTTCTCCGCAAGCGTAGGGTTTCAGGTGCTTTGCGGAACCAACCATAGAGCGCAGCCAAATCACCCTCAAGGCCTTGAATCCATTCCCTATCAAGCTATCATCCAGGCCCAGCGGGGCTTGATAGTTTTCTATCAAGACGCTCAAGGGGCCTGCCAATGCACAACCATAAACGCCCAACCATCGCCACCGTTGCCGCCCATGCGGGGCTCAGCGTAGCCACCGTCGACCGCGTGTTGAACGCCCGCGCTCCGGTCAACCCCGGCACGGCCGAACAGGTGTTCCAGGCTGCCGAAGCGGTGGGCTATTTTGCTGCGCGCCTGATCGGCCAGCGCATCCGCGAACGGCGGCCCACCTACCGTTTCGGCGTGCTGTTGCTGGGCACCGCCCAGGCCTTCTATGCCAACCTCGCCCAGTCAATAAGCGATGCAGCGCAGCATCACGCCACCGCCAACCTGAGCTGCCAGTTCGACTACATCAACGACCGTTCACCGAATGCCATCGTCGCGCAGATCGAGCAACTGGCGGTGCAGTGCGACACCCTGGCGGTGGTCAGCTTCGCCCATCCGCTGATCAACGCCTGCCTGGCGCAGATTCGTGAAGCCGGCGTACCAGTGGTTGCGCTGCTGTCGGATATCCATGAGCAGGCCCTCGAACCCTATGTGGGCCAGGACAACCACGTGGTCGGGCGCACCATGGGCTGGCTGCTGGCGCACACCTGCGGCGCACGCAAAGGCAGCGTGGGCATCCTGTTGGGCGGCCATCGTTTTCTCGGGCATCAAGCACGGGTCGAAGGCTTGCACAGCTACCTGGCCGAACACGCGCCGGGGCTCAAGCCATTGGAGCCGCTGATCAACCTGGACAACTGCGACATCACCGAGGAAGCCACCCTGGACCTGCTCAGCCGCCATACCGATTTGCGTGGATTATGCGTGGTAGGCGGTGGTGGCGACGGCGTGATCAACGCCCTGGCCCAACTGCCCAAGCGCCCGGCGCTGTGCTGCATTCTGCAGGAGTCGACCGAACTGTCACGCCAGGCGTTGAGCCGCGGCTTGATCGATGTGGTAATGGACTCGCAGCCGCGGCAGACGGCGGCGGCGCTGGTGCAACTGCTGGTGCAGTTGCTGAATGACGAAGGCTTCGATCCTGTGCGGCATCGGGTGCATATACCACCGCAGATAGTGACCCCGGAAAACATGGGCACCTGAGACACAAAGAACACAATGTGGGAGGGGCGGTGCAACGATTCGACCTCGATGGCAATGAACCCGTCAAAAATTCAGAGGCTGAAACACCGCTATCGCGGCATGGGTATCTACGCAACTTTGTAGCTGCCGACCGTAACCACGATGCGAAGCGAGCCGCTCTTGATCTTGATCTCAGGCGCCCCGTTAAACCACGCTGGCCGGAATTCGACAGGGATTTGGGGGGTAAACCGGCAGGGATGCCGGTTTAGCCGCCCCGCGCCATGGATGGCGCGTGGCGGCGGCCCCCCAAATCCATGGCGGATTACGGGCACACCGAGCCTAAGCGAGGTGCCGAGTGGTGGGGCGAGGACCTTTTGCTTACTTTTGGCTGGGCCGGCATTCCGGTCCTTCCAAAAGTGAGCCGCTGTAAGAGCGGAACCCTAAGTAGCCGTTACCGCAGGAATGGATATGTACTCGGTCTGATCCAACATCCTGGTCGGCTGTCAGGCCGCCATCGGGGGCAAGTCGAATCGTCGCACCGCCCCTCCCACATTTGGATCGCGGGGCATCCCTTAGTTAGCGGTCGACTGTCAGGTCGCCATCGGGAGCAAGCCCCCTCGCACATTTAATCTGCACACGGGCAATCATTCACCGCCCGCGAAAATCCCCTGCACTCAAACCAAACCGCCCCATCTTGTTGTACAGCCCACCCCGCGACACGTTGAGTTGCCGGGCCGCCAGGCGAATGTTGCCACCCGTGTTTTTCAGCGCAGCGACGATGGCGTGCAGTTCATGGCTGCTCAGATCCTGCGCGGGCTGGGGCTGGTAAAGGCGCAGCGTCGCCCGTTGCTGGGTTTCCAGCGGCAAGTCAGCCGGCTGGATCAACTCGCCCATCGCCAAGTTGGTCGCCCGTTCAATGGCGTTTTCCAATTCACGCACATTGCCCGGCCAGCCATGGGCTGACAGCAGCGCCAGCGCCTCCGGCGAGAAACCCTGCACTGGCTTACGCAACGAACGCGCACAGCGCTGCAGGAAATGCCGTGCCAACAGCGGGATATCCTCGCGGCGCATACGCAACGGCGGCACGGTGAGGTTCAACACATTGAGGCGGTAGTAAAGATCCTCACGAAACGCACCTTCGGCCACTGCCTGGCTCAAGTTGCGATGGGTGGCGGCGATGATGCGCACGTCCACTGGCCGCGAATTTTTCGCGCCCACGCGCGTCACTTCCCCCTCCTGCAACACCCGCAACAGGCTGACCTGGGCATCGAAGGACATGTCGCCAATTTCATCCAGGAAGATGGTGCCGCCATCGGCTAATTCAAACTTGCCCGCCGACCCTCCTCGCGCCGAGCCGGTGAACGCGCCTTCGACATGCCCAAACAGTTCGCTCTGCACCAGGTCCCGGGGGATGGCGCCGCAGTTGACCGCCACGAACGGGCCGTTGCAACGCTCGCTGGCGTTATGAATGGCCTGGGCAAACAGCTCCTTGCCGGTGCCGCTTTCGCCGAGGATCAAGGTGGTGGCGTCGCCGCGACTGGCGATGCGCCCCAGGTGCAGCGCGTCCTGGATCGCCCGTGAGGTGCCCTGGATGGTGTCGAAGGTATAGCGCGCCTGAGTACCGATAAGGCGCCGGGTGATTTCGCGGATGCGGCGGTTTTCGCGCACCGACACGATCACCCCGCCCTGCTCCAGCGGGCATACCGAGACCAGGCAGGCGAGCGGGCTGCGGTCGCGCAGCTCAAAGGTGCAATCAAGGTCGCGCACCGGCTCACCCAGCGCGTCGCTCAACTCATTGCACCCCAGGCGCTGGAACGGACTGCCGATCAGCTCCAACCCCACCCCGAACAGTTGCCGCGCATAGCGGTTGAGCGCCTTGATGCAGCCATGCTCGTCCAGCACCACCAAGCCTTCGTTCAGCACTTCGAGCACCGCTTGTTGTTCTTCCAGCAACACCTGCAGCGCCATCTGCCGCGACACCGCTTCGGCTGCCGCCTGGACAGTGCCCAGGGTATGGAAATGAAACCAGCCGGGCTCGGCGGTCAGCGTGAGCATGGCCAATGTCAGGCCCTGGGCATCCTTGATCGGCGCAGCGGCGCAGTGCATGCGGCGCTGGCGCAGGGCGCCGGCGAAGTTCTCCTCGGCCAACACGTACATCAGGCGATCTTCGGCCAGCGCCAGCCCGGTGCAGTTGGTGCCCTGTACCGATTCCAGCAGGCGACTGCCGACGGGGGTGATGTCCAGCCCGCAGAAATACAGGGTGGTGCCCTCGGCATCGGTAACGTTGATATGGCCGCGTGGGTTATAGGCCAGCAAGCCGTGCATGACCTGCGCGGCAGCGGCGATCAGTACGCGGTGATTGGCCAGGGTTGCCGCCAGCGCTTGGGCGGCCACGAAACGGTAGTGGCTTTCATCGGGATCGATACCCGCCTCGATACTGCGCCGCCAGGAATCCCAGATGACCTGGCGCACTCCGGCCGGGCGCTCGACCTGGCCAGACCGACACGCTCGCCAGCCCTGCTCCAATGCAGCGACGGGGCCGTCATTCAGCGCATCAGGTCCAAGGGCCGTGAGGTATTCGAGGTCTTGCACGCTGAATGTGAGGCTCATCAAGGCATCCATGTTCATATTTTTGACATGTCAGTATAGACATGTCATCTGAATGAACACATTTTGTTTACTGATTTTAATAACCTATTAAAAATCAGTTATTTATGAGTTGGCACACCCCTTGCTCTTACCTCTATGCCAGCCAGGACTGTCCTGCGGGCCAACAATAAAAAGGGGTCACTTCATGAGTACACAGAATATCCGCCTGGGCTTGATCGGTGCCGGTCGCATGGGCAGCTTCCACGGCCTTACGGCGGCCCGCCACATCCCCGGCGCCTGCCTTGCCGCCATCGCCGACCCCACTCCAGGCCAGGCCGCACGCCTGGCAGCAGAGCTGGGGGTGGACAAGGTCTACACCGACCCACAACAGCTGTTGAACGACCCCGATATCGACGCAGTGCTTATCGCTTCCCCCGCCCGTAGCCACGCCGACCTGGTGATCAGCGCCGCCCGTGCCGGCAAGGGCATCTTCTGCGAAAAACCCATGGCGATCACCCTGGATGAAGCCGATCGCGCCATCGCCGCTGCCGCCGACGCCCGCGTGCCGTTGCAGGTCGGTTTCAATCGGCGTTTCGCCAAGAGCTTCCGTACCGCGCACCTCGATGTCGCCGCCGGCCGCATCGGTACGCCGCAGTTGCTGCGCTCGCTGACCCGCGACCCGACACTGAACAACCCTGCCAACTCGCCGCAATGGGTGATCTTCCTGGAAACCCTGATCCACGACTTCGACACCCTGCGCTACCTCAACCCCGGCGCCGAAGCGGTGCAGGTGCATGTGATGGCCGACGCGCTGATCGCACCGGCGTACAAAAGCCAGGGTTTACTGGACACCGCCGTGGTCACGATCCGCTTCGACAACGGCGCCATCGCCACCGCCGAGGCCAACTTCCAGGCGGTGTATGGCTACGATGTGCGCGGTGAAGTGTTCGGCAGCCAAGGCATGCTGAGCATGGGCAGCCTCAATGACTGCGACCTGGTGCGCTACCTGGCCGAGGGCATCCAGGCCGACACCCAACGAATGGACACTGACCTGCTGCGCGACGCCTACATTGCCGAACTCAACCACTTTGTCGACTGCCTGCGCAGCGGCGCCAAGCCCCTGGCCAGCGGTGAGGATGCGCGCGCGGCCCTGGCGATTGCGCGCGCTTGCATTGAGTCGTACGAAACCGGCAAGGCCGTGGCCGTGCAAGGGGCGCGCCCATGATGCCGTTCACATTGGCCGTCAGCGCCGAGATGGTGTTTCTCGACCTGCCCTTCATCGAACGGGTCAAACGTATCCACGCCCTTGGGTTCAGCGCCGAAATCTGGAGCTGGACCGACAAGGACATCGACGCCCTGGCCGCGACCGGCGCGGACTTCACCTCGATGACCGGCTACATCAGCGGCACCCTCACCGACCCCGAAGGCAGTCGCCAACTGCTCGACAGCGCCCGCGAATCCCTGGGCATCGCCGAGCGCCTCAATTGTCCCAGCCTCAACCTGCACGGCACCGGCCTGGGCGACGGCGGCTTGCCGGTGCAGCCGGTCAGCCAGACCACCGGACGCATGTGGCTGAGCGCCTGCAAGACCCTGGAAAAAATCGCGCGCCTGGGGGAAGACGCCAGCCGTGTGTTCCTGCTGGAAAACCTCAACACCGCCGTCGATCACCCCGGCACGCCGTTCGCCCGCGCCGACGACACCCTGGCCCTGATCGAAGCCGTGGGCAGCCCGCACCTGAAGATGAACCTGGACCTGTACCACGCGCAGATCGGCGAAGGAAACCTGATCGAATTGATCCAGCGCGCCGGCGGCGCCATCGGTGAAATCCAGGTGGCCGACGTGCCCGGGCGCAAGGAGCCCGGCACTGGCGAAATCCACTACCCGGCGATTGCCCGCGCGTTGCACGCCATGGGCTACACCGGCGTGGTAGGCCTGGAGGGCTGGGCCAGCGGCACCAGCGAATTGGCCCTGGAGCGCTTCCGCCAGGCATTCACCCTATAACAATAAAAGGAACACCCTTATGCATCGTTATTCATTGCTAGTGGCCGCGCTGCTGGTGCTGTTCAGCCAATGGACTTTCGCCGCGTACCGCATTGGCGTGAGCATTGCCCGGGTCGACGATAACTTCATGACCTATGTACGTAGCGGCCTTGAGGCCGCGGCGAAACAGCAGGACGTGCAGATCCAGTTCGAAGACGCCCAGGGCGATGTCGTGCGCCAGCTCAACCAGGTCGAAGGTTTTCTCAACCAGAAAGTCGATGCGGTGATCGTGCTGCCGGTCGACACGGCTGCCACTGCCAACATCACCCGCGCCGCCGTGGCGGCCAAGACGCCACTGGTGTACGTCAACCGCCACCCGGATGAACGCACGCTGCCAAAGGGCGTGGTTACGGTGGCGTCCAACGACATCGAGGCTGGGCAATTGCAGATGCGCTACCTCGCGGAAAAACTCGGCGGCCAGGGCAACGTGGCGATCATCATGGGCGACCTTGCGCAGAACGCCACCCACGACCGCACCGAGGGCGCCAGGCAGGTGCTCAAGGACTTTCCCGGTATCAAGATCGTCGAGCAGCAAAGCGCCGAGTGGCAACGCAACAAAGGCATGGACCTGACCAGCAACTGGCTGCTGGCAGGCACGCAGTTTGATGCGATCGTGGCCAACAACGATGAAATGGCAATCGGTGCGGCCATGGCATTGCAGCAAGCGGGCAAGGCCAAGGGCCAGATTGCGATCGTCGGCATCGACGGTTTGCCCGATGGTTTGGCGGCCATCAAGCGTGGGCTGCTTGCTGCGTCAGTGTTCCAGGACCCCAAGGCCCAGGCGACCCAGGCGGTTCGAGCGGCGATCAAAATGATCAAGGGCGAACCGATTGAAGCCGAAGTGTGGGTGCCGTTTGAACTGATCAAACCTGAGCAGGTGGCGGTATTCGAACAGCGCTACAAGTAAACCGAAGCTAAGGAGATCCAAATGTGGGAGGGCAAGCCCCCTCCCACACTGGATCTGAATCAGTCCAGGTCACTCGCGTCATGCCGTTCGGGCAACTGCTCCTCACCCGACACCCTGTTCACCCGTCGCCCGCGCTGCACCGCCGGCCGGGCGTCAATTGCGTCGGCCCAGCGCAGCACGTGTTTGTATTCATGCACCGAGAGAAACTCCGCCGAGTCGCCGTACAAGCGGCCTTTGACCAGCCCGCCGTACCAGGGCCAGATGGCGATATCGGCAATGGTGTACTCATCGCCGGCGATGTACTCGCTCACCGCCAGGCGCTTGTCCAGCACATCCAGTTGGCGCTTGGCTTCCATGGCAAAACGGTTGATCGGGTACTCCATCTTGCTCGGCGCATAGGCATAGAAATGCCCGAAGCCACCCCCCAGGTAGGGCGCGCTGCCCATCTGCCAGAACAACCATGACAGGCATTCAGCCCGGGCCGCAGGCTCGCTGGGCAAGAACGCGCCGAATTTCTCGGCCAGGTACTGCAGGATCGCGCCGGACTCGAATACCCGAATCGGCGTGGCACCACTGCGGTCCATCAGGGCCGGAATCTTCGAATTCGGGTTCACCGCCACGAAGCCACTGCCGAACTGGTCGCCGTCGCCGATCTTGATCAGCCAGGCGTCGTACTCGGCGCCGGTGTGCCCGAGGGCCAGCAACTCTTCAAGCAGGATCGTGACCTTCTGCCCGTTGGGCGTGGCCAGGGAATACAGCTGCAGCGGATGCTTGCCGATCGGCAGCTCTTTATCGTGGGTAGCACCCGCGATGGGCCGGTTGATACTGGCGAAGGTGCCGCCGCTCTCGGTGTCCCAGGTCCAGACCTTTGGGGGTACATAATCAGCCATGCCACTGCTCCTCAGGGATTGTGATCAACGAAGCGTTCCAGACTAAACCAAAGACGGGTGATGCGTCACACCGGCATCCCGGTCTTGTCGAGGCACCTGTACGCGCAGGGCGATAAGCAAGGCCGCGAGCAACATCAATACACCCGCACCCACAAATACCCCACCAATGCCGCTGACGCTGAACATCAACCCGCCACCGGCAGCCCCTGCGGCAATCGCCGACTGCACCGAAGCGACCACCATGCCGCCGGCACTTTCGGCCTGGTCCGGCACGGCACGGGCGACCCAATTGGACCATGCCACCGGTACGCCGCCGAACGCCATGCCCCACAGCGCCAGGAGCAACGCCTGGCCCGGCAGTGACACCGGCAGCCAGACCAGGGCCAGCGCCGCAATGCCTACCAGCACCGGCATCAACACCAACGTCCCACGCGGGTGGCGCACCAGCAGCCAACCGGCGAGCAAGGTGCCGACGAAATTCGCCACGCCGAAGCCCAGCAGCATCAGGGCCAGCCCTTGGGTATCGACGCCGGTGGTGCTTTCCAGGAACGGGCGAATATAGGTGAACAATGCGAAATGCGCGGTATGTACCAGCACGCAACCGAACATGCCCATGGCGATACCCGGGCGCAGCAGCACTTCCAGCACGGTACGCAGGCGCGCGGTACCATTGGGCACCAGGCGCGGCAGGGTGAACGCCTGGAACGCCAGGGTCACCGCACCCACGGCAGCCGCTGCGATAAACGCACTGCGCCAGCCGTACAGGCCACCCAAGTAGCTGCCCAGCGGGACGGCGACCACGGTGCCCGCCGCAATCCCGCTGAAGATGATCGACAGCGCCCGTGGCAGGGAAGCCGCCGGCACCAGACGCATGGCCACCGCCGCCGCCATGCTCCAGAAACCGCCCAGGGCGATGCCCAGCAGGATGCGCATCAACAGCAGCACGGTCAGGCTGGAAGACAGCGCCACCAGCAGGTTGGAGGCAATCATCAGCGTGGAGAACCCCAGCAGCACCACGCGCCGGTCGATGCTTCGGGTCAGGCCGGGCACCAGCAAGCCGGCAAACAACGCCACCACCGCCGTCACCGTCACGGCCTGGCCGGCCAGCGCTTCCGAAACACCCAGGTCCAAGGCCATGGGGGTCAACAAACTGGCCGGCAGGTATTCCGCCGTCAGCAAACCGAACACCCCCATTGCCAAAGAAAACACCGCCAGCCAGGCCGGCTCCGTCACTACCCCGGCAGGGGCTTGAGCTGCATATTCACTCATCACAGGTCATCCTCAGATCATTAGCAAGGCGGCCAGTCTAGGTTTGCCTGCCAGGATGATCTATGATGCAAACCCTTGAGTTTTTGACCGAAACCCCGACCATGACTGCCGCGGATGCTTTTACCCTGTCTTCCGACCTGATCAATGAGCTGCTGCGCGGCATGCGCCTGCGGGGCGTGCAGTACCGCCGCATCCAGGCCGGGCCGAGCTTCGGCATGGGCTTTGACGCCAAGCCCGGCCACGCCTATTTCCACTTTCTCGCGGCCGGCCATGCGACCTTGCGCGGCGAGGACGGCAACCTTTTCGAGCTGTCGGCGGGCAATGCGGTATTCATTGCCCATGGTGGCGCGCATGCACTGTTATCCGATGCGAGCGCCGGTGTGCACGATATCGGCGATTTCGACAGTGCCCCGTTGGGGGATGCGGTCTGCGCCGTGGATGCCTCCCCTAATGCGACGCCCAGCACCTTGCTGTTCAGTGCCTGCATGGAGTTTGAACTTGGCAGTATCCAGGGGCTCGGCAACCTGATGCCGGCGCTGATGCTGATCGATGCAGGGGGCCAGCGTTACCCCGGCCTGATGCCGATCCTGGCGGTGATGGAACGGGAAGTCTCCACGGCCCGCATCGGCTTTGCCGGCATCCTGGCGCGCCTGGCCGATGTGGTGGCGGCGATGATCGTACGCGGCTGGGTCGAATGCGCCTGTGGCAACGCCTCGGGCCTGGTGGCGGCGCTACGCGACCCACGCCTGGCCCGCGCCCTCCTCGCCCTACACCAGCAACCGGGCCGCGACTGGAGCGTGGCGGAACTGGCCGCGCAGTGCCATACCTCGCGCTCGGTATTTGCCGATCGCTTCCAGGCCATCCTCGGCATACCGCCGTTGCGCTACGCTACGGAACTGCGCATGCGCCTGGCCACGCAGTGGCTGAGCCTGGAGCGCATGCCCATCGAAACCGTCGCGCAACGCCTCGGCTACACCTCCCAGGCGGCGTTCAGCCGTGCGTTCAAGCGCATCACCGGGCAACCGCCCGGGGCGGCCCGCAGTTCAATGTAGCGACCGCCCCTTCAAGCATTGCGCACCCTGATCATGAAGCCTTAATCTCGTCAGCCAATCACACCGCGAAAGCAATGGAGGCTGCATGAAACTGGTCGGAATGCTGGACTCGCCTTACGTACGCCGCGTGGCGATTTCCCTGGACTTGTATGGGGTGGAGTTTGTGCATGAACCGCTGTCGGTGTTCAGCACCTACGCGCAATTTGCCCAGATCAACCCCGTGGTCAAAGCCCCCTCCCTGGTGTTGGACGACGGGACGGTGCTGATGGATTCGAGCCTGATCCTCGATTACCTGGAAGCACTGGCGCCGGCTGACAAGAAGCTGCTGCCCCAACAACCGGCAGCACGCGCCCACGACCTGCAACTGCTCGGACTGGCCCTTGCCGCCTGTGAAAAGAGTGTGCAGATCGTCTATGAACACAACCTGCGCCCAGCCGAAAAGTCACATGCACCATGGATCGAACGCGTCAGTGGGCAATTGCTGGCGGCCTATGCCCTGCTGGACAAGCAACTGGCAGACAGTGAAGCGCTGACCCAGGCATCCATTACAGCAGCGGTCGCCTGGTCGTTCAGCCAGTTCACCGTGGCGTCGGTGGTGAAGGCGGATGCGTTCCCCAACCTGAAGCGCCATGCTGAACGCCTGGAACAGCATCCGGCGTTCAAACGCTACCCAATCGCCTAAGCATCGCAGTTCATATGTGGGAGGGGGCTTGCCCCCTTGACGGCCTGACAGCCGGCGCATCTCTACCTGACACCCCAGGATCTAAATATGGGAGCTGGTTTGCCTGCGATGACGTCGGCCCAGCGAACATTGATGTGGGTTGACCCACCGCTATCGGGGGCAAGCCCCCTCCCACTCGCGATCTTCACAATTTTTTGGAACCGTGTTTCTACACCCAGCCGCCGTCAACGATAAAGTTTTGCGCCGAACACATCGCCGAGGCATCCGAGGCCAGAAACAGGGCCATATTGGCGATGTGTTCCGGCATCACACTGCCAGGCAGGCACTGGCTACGGGCGATCAACTCCCGAGCCGCATCATCCACCCACATGGCCAATTGTTTTTCCGTCATCACCCAGCCCGGCACCAGTGTGTTGACGCGGATATGGCTCGGCCCCAGCTCCCGCGCCAGGCCTCGAGTCATGCCGTGGGCGGCAGCCTTGCTGGCGGCGTACACCGGGTAGCCGGCAGAAGCCATCATCCAGCCGACCGAACCCAGGTTGATGATCGAGCCGCCACCCGCCTCTTTCATCATTGGCACCACCGCCTTTGCGGCAAAGAAGGCGTGCTTGAGGTTGACAGCGATCAACCGGTCAAACATTTGCGAGTCGATTTCTTCCAGACTGTGGCGCACGTCATTTGCCGCGTTGTTGACCAGCACCGTGATCGGCCCGAGGGAATGCTCGAAGCGCCGGATTGCCGCACCGTAGCCAATCTCATCGGTGATATCGCAGCACTCGAACTCGACGGTGTGGCCCTTGGAGTTCAGCAGCGCCGCCAAGCGTTCACCCTGGCTTTGCGCGCGATCCACAAACGCCACTTTGGCACCCTGGGCGGCAAAGGCCCGCACCATGAATTCGCCAATCCCTGACGCCCCGCCGGAGATCAATACGCTCTTGCCCTTGAGGTCGGGATAAATGGCGTGTTCAGTACTCATAACGTAGTGCCTCGATCAATTAGTCTTATTTTATTTTACGAAATCGGCGTTAAAGGCTATAAATCTGCTGGATAACCGGTGAAATATCTCACATTAGTAGAACTATTCAACCCAAAAACAACAAAAGGAAGTTCGACATGAAGCACCCTCGATACCTGTTGTCCGGTCTGGCGCTGTCCATGCTGATCGCCAGCGGCGGCGCTCACGCCGCCGGCCTTACCAGCGAGCACAAGCCTTTCGGTAAAACCAATGACGGCACCGCCGTCGAACAGTACGTGTTGCGCAACAGCCATGGCATGCAAGCCACGGTAATTACCTACGGCGGTGTATTGCAGTCGCTGAAGGTGCCTGACAAAAACGGCAAGCTCGACGACGTAGTGCTGGGTTTCGATGATGTGCAAGGCTATCAAGGCGGTACTGCATTTTTCGGCGCAACCATCGGCCGCTTCGGCAACCGCCTGGCCGGCGGTGCCTTTGAACTCGACGGCAAACGCTACCAGGTGCCGCTCAACGACGGCCCCAACTCGCTGCATGGCGGCGCCCAGGGCTTCGACAAACAGGTGTGGCACGCCGAGCCCGTCAAGGACAAGGATTCGGTGGGCGTCACCCTCACCTACCTGTCCAAGGACGGTGAAATGGGTTTCCCCGGCAACCTGAAGACCGAAGTCACTTACCGCCTCAACGACAAGAACGAACTGCACATCGACTACAAGGCCACCACCGACAAACCGACGGTACTCAACCTCACCAATCACAGCTACTTCAACCTCGCCGGCGCGGGTAACGGCGACATTCTCAAGCAGGTCGCCACCTTGCACGCCAGCCACTACACGCCGGTGAATGCCACCTTGATCCCCACCGGTGAGCTGGCTCCGGTCAAGGGCACACCGATGGACTTCCTCAAGCCCACGCCTATTGGCCAGCACATCAAGGCGGACCATCCGCAGCTCAAATTTGCCGAGCCGAAACAAGGCGGGTTCGACTTTAACTGGGCCTTGGATACCAAAGGTGATGTGAAGCAGCTTGCTGCCCAGGTGCATGACCCTGAGTCGGGGCGGCGCTTGCAGCTTTACACCAGTGAGCCTGGGGTGCAGTTCTACACCAGCAACTTCCTGGATGGTTCGGTGAAGGGCAAAGGTGGCAAGACGTACCAGCACTGGAGCGGGTTTACCCTGGAGACCCAGCATTTTCCGGATGCGCCTAACCAACCCGGCTTTGCCTCAACTCGCTTGAATCCAGGGCAAACCTATATCCAGAACACCATTTTCAAGTTCACCGCCGATTAAAACTGTGGGAGGGCTACACCCCGATGAGCATAGGTATCTACACAACTTTGCAGTCGCCAACAGTAACCACGATGCGAAGCGAGCCGCTCTT
>NZ_JXSI01000021.1:0-327 GCF_002916705.1 Pseudomonas sp. GZJR-8
TCAGTGGCGCGCACGCCGCCGAGCACGGTGTTGTCGTTCATGCCGCCGATGATCAGGTTCTTCGCCCCGCTCGGCAGCTTGACCAAGGCCGAGTTGGTGGCGTCCATGCTGCCGGGTACGTCGAGGGTTTTAAGCGCGGCGGTGAGGATGTGATCCTTGGGAATACCGGCGTCTTCCAGGGACTTGATCGAGCCGTCAGTGCGCTTTTTACCGGTGTCGAGTTCGTTGAAGGTGTTGATCACCGCATAAGTGTCCTTCCAGTCCCAGCCGCGTTTTTTCGCTTCGGCGGCCATGGCGGCTCCTTGTTTCTGGCCCACTTCAAACGCG
>NZ_JXSI01000021.1:337-53221 GCF_002916705.1 Pseudomonas sp. GZJR-8
GGCCATGCCCAGGTACGGCACGTCTTCCATGAAGTTGCCCTTGGCATCGACAAAGCGGTCATCCACGGCCATGACTTTCAGGCCATTGACCTTGGCCTTGGCGACAATGGCCGGGCCCAGGGACACGTCCGGTGGGCAGATCACAAAGCCCTTGGCACCGTTGGCGGCGAGGCTGTCGATGGCCGAGAGGGTTTTCTCGCCATCGGGCACGGCGATCTTGATCACGGTGAAGCCATGCTCCTTGCCGGCTTTTTCGGCGAAGGCCCATTCAGTCTGGAACCACGGCTCTTCGGCCTGCTTGACCAAAAAACCGATCTTCACTTCTTCAGCCGATACAAAGCCGCTGAACACCATCGCCAGCGCCACAGCGCCAAGAGTCTTCTTGAACATGAACCACCTCTTTCTTGTTATTGGAAAACGATTTAGTCGTGGTACATCACCGAACGCCCGCCATCGATCATCAGGCACGTGGCATTGATAAAGGGTGCCTCGTCGGTCGCCAGGAACAGCGCGGTCATCGCCACCTCAATGGGTTGGCCGATGCGCTTGGGCGGGTGCAAGTCAAACGCGCGCTGGCGTTCGGCGTGGGGGTCGGGGAAGCCGTTCCAGTAGTCGACGTTAAGCTGGGTTTCGATATAGCCCGGGGCGATAGCGTTTACGCGGATACCCTTGGGCGCGTATTCGATGCCCAGGGCGCGAGTGAGGCCGAGCAGGCCATGCTTGGCGACAGGATAAGGAAAGCAGCCAGGGATGATGTGGCTGGAATGGGTGGAGGCAATATTGATGATGTTGCCGATGCCCTGCTCGATCATGTGCGGCAGCACCGCACGGCAACCGTACCAGGCGCCATCAAGGTCGATGGCGAAACAGCGGCGCCAATCCTCGTCGGTCATTTCCAGCGGGTCGCGAAACACATTGACCCCGGCGCAGTTGACCAGTACGTCCACCCGGCCAAAACGCTCGATGGCGAGATTGACCAGCGCCTGCCATTGCTCTTTGGAGGTGATATCTACAGGTTGTGCGCAAATCTCGGCGCCACGTTCGCGCCAACAAGCGGCTACTTTCTCGACTTTTTCAGCCTGGATGTCCGCAATAACCAGTCGCGCCTGCTGGGCCTGGAAGCAAGCCACGATCGCCTCGCCAATACCTTGCGCAGCGCCGGTGATGATCACCACCTTGTTCTTCAGCCGCTCGCCGTAAGTCGGCTCGGGCACGGCAGGTAGGGACAACGGTTGTGCCTGCATCGCTTCACCTGTTTTATTTTTGGTAGTGAGTGCTGATGCAGGCGACTATAAACCCAGACCTTGAAATATCTCAATATATAAATTTGCATCCCATATTGTGAGCGAAAGCAAAAAAAACCGGCCATTGATAGCCGGTTTGGAATGTCGGTCAGCCTTGGGCAAAATCCCTCAGCGCCTCGCCTTCCATGCGATAGCGCACCCACTCCTCCTGAGGCTGGGCACCGATGGATTTATAGAAGGCAATCGCTGGTTCATTCCAGTCCAGCACGCTCCACTCGAAACGCCCACAGCCGTTATCGCAGGCGATCTTCGCCAGGTGGCGCAACAGCTTCTTGCCCGCTCCGCCGCCGCGTTGCTCCGGGTTGATATACAAGTCTTCCAGGTACAGGCAGTTGCTGCCCAGCCAGGTGGAGTAGCTGAAAAAGAACACGGCAAAACCAATCGGCAAACCGTCGCGCAGGCAGATCAGGCCATGGGCGGTAGCGCCCTCGCTGAACAGGCTGCGCTCGATATCCACCACGCTGGCGATCACTTCGTGCCGGGCTTTCTCATATTCGGCAAGCTCGGTGATGAAACTCAGGATCTGCGCAGCATCGCTGGGTACGGCGGGGCGAATCTCGATGGTCATGGGCGCGCCTTGGGCAATTTCAAAGCCCACATACTAAGGCGGTTTGATGACCGATTGCAGCGCAATTTCATGCCGACCGAAGTGTTTTTACTCCGCCCCAGAGTAATGCCAGCACCAGTAATCACAGAACAATCCCCATGAGCGCCCATGGTAAACAAGCGGCATAATTCCAACATTCAGGTCCTGCTCATGCCCGCCACGTCTGCAGTTGGCGCGAAGACATTCGCGCTGTTCTGCCTCGCCAGTTTCTTATTGTCGCTGTCCTACGGCTCGACCTTTTTGCTGTCGCTGCTGATTCATTCACGCGGCGGCAACGAGCACGACGCCGGCAGTATCATTGCCACGGCAATGCTCAGCACTTTTGTGGCGGTGGTCGTTTCCGGGCACCTGGCGGATGCGCTGGGCGCAGCGCGAGCGATTGCGGGCACGGGTGTAATGCTGGTGGTGGCCTGCCTCGGGTTTGCCCTGTCCCCCGGGTTTGGCCAGGGCCTGATGCTGTTCGGGTTGTCCCTGGGCTTGGGCTGGGGCGTGTTCTATACCCTGGGGCCGATCATCGTGACCCTACTGGTGCAACCCCAGCAGCGCGCCAAGTATTTTGCCCTGCTGTCCGGCAGCATGTTGAGCGGGATCGGTTCCAGCCCGTTGCTGGGGCGCGCCGCCACCGCGCTGGGCTTGCCCCTGACGACAGCGTTCTACATTGCCGGGTTGGCCAGCCTTGCCGGGGTTGTGATGTTCTGGCGCATGGGCGCGCAGTTCAAACAGCACGCAAACGTGCCAGCGTCGAAGATTACCTGGACAGCAAGCCGCCGCGTGCTGACGTCCAAGGCAGCGTTCGCCATCTTGATGGTCGGCCTGGGTGGCTGCGTGTTTGGTGGGTTGTCGTCATTCCAGACCAGCTATGCGCTGGCCCATCAGCTGGATTATTCACTGTTCTTCGCAGGTTTCCTGACTGCTGCGATTACCAGCCGGCTGTTGATCGCCGGCTTTGTGGTCAAGCGTGATGCCTATCAGGCTGCGTGCGTATTGTCCGGCGTCATGTTTGGCGCGGTTGCGCTATTCGCGTTCGGGGTGAGCGGTAACTTCAGCTATCTGGTGGCTGCCGCCACGCTGGGGGTCGGGTATGGCCTGACGTACTCGGTGATCAATGGGCTGGTGGCCAATGAAGCACCCTGCGGCACCATGTCCCAGGCGTTATTGCTGTTCAGCCTGGCGTACTTTATCGGCGTCTTCGGGTTTCCATGGCTCGCGGGCAAAATGATTGTCGAATTCGGCCTGTCGACGATGCTGTTGAGCGTACTGGTCATCGCCGCACTGAACTGGTCGATCACCGTGGCGCGCTTGATCGTGCGGCGAGTATCGATACATAAAGTGATACAGGTGAACTGATACCGTTCGTCGCCATCAAGGCACGAACAGCAAAGGGTGGCTGACCAATAAAGGGTAAGGACATTAATCATATGGAGACACCCTCATGAAAAACTCCAAATTTGCTGCCCTCGCCCTCACCGGCCTCCTGTCCGCTGCGTCCCTGAGCGCCTTTGCGGCGACTTCGTCGACCGGCCCCACCGACCCAACGCCCGACGCGACGACTGAATCGCAGAAATCCATGGGCACTGGCCTGGATACCAACGGCGGCGCGATCATCGACAACACCAACGGCGCCGACCCTCACACCCAGGGCCATGATACCCAGCGCCAGGCCCCGGCTGCGGTCGGCAACGGCAAAATGGGCCCTTCGGTCAATGAGCCGAAGATCAATAAAGGCGACGACTCGAATCTGCCAGGTGCACCGAAACAACCAGCGCCTTGATACATCCTTGGCAACACAAACACCCGATCATTTCCCAGTGAAGAGGTACACATGAACGTCGATAGAAACCTTGAAAAAGAAGTCCTCACCCGCCTGCTGCACGCTCACCCCCAGGGCTTGGGCAAGGAGGTACTGGACAACTACCGCGGTGAGAAAGAAGTCGCCAGTGTCTTGGCGTTTCTGCAAGACCGCGGGCTGATCAAGGATGGGCATGTGACCACCGACGACGCCGGTGAATACTCGTTGAACCTGCCGATCAAGCTCACCGCCTCGGGTGTGGATGAGGCCCGCAAGCTCGACGGTGCAGGCCCTCGGTAAGTCATTTCTGGTCTGGCCCTGCGACCGGGGCCAGAAGGAGTTTTAGCGATGCCTCGTGGAAGCAAAGCCAAATACACCGCCGAACAGAAACGCAAGGCCGCTCATATCGAAGACAGTTATGAGCACAAGGGATTGTCCAAGGAAGAAGCCGAAGCCCGGGCCTGGGCCACCGTCAACAAGCAGTCCGGCGGCGGTGAAAAGGCCGGCGGCTCGGGCCAGCATAAAGCGCCGGCGAAGAAATCCCAGGATCGGCAGGAGTCGGCCAAGCGTGCGGCAGCTAGCCGTGAGGGGCACCCGCGCAGCAGTGGGGCTTCGTTGGGTACGCAAACCAAGGAGGGCCTGATGAAGGAGGCGCGAGCCAAGAACATTCCGGGCCGCTCGACCATGCGTAAACATGAATTGATCCAGGCGTTGAAAAAAGCAGGCTAAACATAGATTCAAAATATGGGAGGGGGCTTGCCCCCTCCCACATTTTGACGTGTGTTTATTCCCTGAGTAGTGCATCGACCTCGGCAGTGGCAGGTGATGTGGCCGGCCCCCAACGCGTCACCGCCAACGCCGCCGCAGCATTCGCTCGACGCGCCGCCTCGACAGGTTTCAAGCCCTGCGCCAAGCCGGCAATAAACACCCCTGCGTGCGCATCCCCCGCACCGTTGCTGTCGACCGCTTGCACCTTGAAACCGGGTACATGTTCAATTTCAGCCGTGCGCCCTACCCAGCAACCATTGGGCCCATCACGTACGACCAGCAAGGTTTGCGCAGGCAGATGTCGACTCAACGCAGGCAACGCCGCGGCGATCTCAGGGGCACCGGTAAACGCCAGAGCTTCCGGGCCATTGCTGGTCCAGATATCGATACGTGGCAACAACGCACGCATCAAGACTGAATCCGGCGCCTTGACCAGCGGTCCCGGATCGAACACCACCACGATCTCTCGCGGCAGCGCCAGCAGCCAGTCGATCAACGGCTGCGCCTTGCCCTCAAGGAGCAGGCTGTAGCCACTGACGTACACGTAGTCATCGGCGAGCGGGACGATCCTGGCCAAATCTTCGGCACTCAATTCGCCTTCGGCGCCGATATGGGAAATGAACGTACGCTCAGTGGTGGCCTCGGTCAGGGACACACACAAACCAGTGTCCTTCTCGTTGCTCGCAGTCAATGCCATTTCAATCTTTTCAGCCTGCATCGCGGCGCGAGCCAAGTCACCAAACCGGCCATTGCCGTGGCGCCCAAGGTAGACCACCGACATCCCATTGCGCCGCGCCGCCGCCATGACGTTGAAGCCACCGCCCGCTTCGAAACTGGCAGATTTGGCCAGTACGTCACCGCCAGTTGCCGGCAGGGTGTCGAGGGCCATGACCAGGTCGACAATGACCTGGCCGGTATGCAGCAATCTAGGCATGGGTACCCTCTACCAAAGCCGGGCGACGATCAGACGCGCCGCCCAGTACCGCATAAAGGCCGCCTGCGACCAGGAAGGTAACGACCCAGCCCAGGCCGTTGTGGCCCAACCAGGAGTCGGACAGCGGCCCGGCGAACCAGATATTTTGCGCGGTGGTGCCGATGGTGGTGAAGCAGAACCCCAGCACGATAGCCACGGCCCAGGCGCCGAAGGCACGCCACTCCACACCGCCGCGATACCAGTAAGCGCTGCTCGGACTGACATCCAGCAAGTCCTTGGGGCTGTAGTAATGCCGGTGTATCAGGTCGACCACGAAGATCCCGACCCACGCCGTAATCGGCACCGCCAGCAACGAAATGAAGGTGATGAACGGGCCATAGAAGCTGTCGGCGATCAGCATGAAATAGATGGAACCGGCGAAGATCGCCACGATATCGACAATCACCGCGTGCACGCGCTTGACCTTCAGACCCAGGGTCAGGGTGGTAAGGCCGGCCGAATATACCGACAGATTGTTCGACAGCAACAGCCCGCCGAATGCGGTGATCAGGTAAGGCACCGCCATCCAGGTGGGCAGCATGTCGCGGATCGCGATGATGGGGTCGGTGGCCGACGCCAGGTCGTCGTTACCCACCGACAGCAGGCCACCAAGGGTAATCAGCAACACCAGCGGGATGCCCGCGCCAAAGGCGGCGCTGGCCACCAGGCGCACAGCCTTGACGCTGCGGTGCTGGTAGCGCGACATATCGGCACCGGCGTTGGCCCACCCAATGCCGGTGCCGGCGGCCATGGTGCCGACGCCGATGATCATCGCGCTCAACGGCGCAGGTGTGGCATTGAACACCGCGCTCCAGTCGATAGTGGCACACAGAAAGCCGCCCACCAGGATATTCAAACCGCCAAATACATAGGTGGCCCACTTCTGGATCACCAGCAGCGTGGCGTGGCCGAGGCCGGATACCGCCAGGGTCAGCAGTACAAAGATGGCGATGAAGATCAACGTGAGTACGGGGGCGCTTTTCGCCTCTACCGCCGAACCGAACAGGATCGAACACAAGGACAGCAACACAAAGGCGGCCGTGGTGGTGTTGACGGTTTCCCAACCCAGGCGCGACATCAGCGAGACCACCGTCGGGCCGATATTGCCGCGTACGCCAAAGATAGCGCGGGATAACGTCAGGCTGGGCGCGCGACCACGACGGCCGGCGATGGAGATGATGCCCACTACCGCGAAGGAACCCGCTGCGCCAAGGATTGCGACGATGATCGCCTGCCAGATGGCCAGGCCCCGAAACGCGACCAACGTCGCACCGAGCGGCAAGCCGAGGATGCTGATATTGGCGGCAAACCATACCCAGAACAGTTGCAGCGGATGGCCGTTGCACTCGCCTTCCGGGACCGGCTCGATGCCGCGTGTTTCCAACTGCCCGGCGCTTTGGCCACTAGAGGTGCTGCTCATGAAGGGGTGCTCCTGGTGCCTGTATTGTTGTGGTTGTGGCAACGAGTCGAATCTTTATGCAGTCTTCCTGACTCAACGCTTTTTAATGTGGGAGCTGGCTTGCCTGCGATTGGGGTGTGTCAACCAGCCCAGCAGCCACTGGAAAACCGCTGTCGCAGGCAAGCCAGCTCCCACATTTAGTTCCGTGTTTATCGCAAGGCCAATAACGCTTGGACCAGCGGCTGCAAGTCCAGGCCATTGACCTGCTTGACCTGCTCGATCAGCGCCTCTGGCCAGCACTGCATCCCCAGGCACGCGCCGAGCATGGCCCCCAGGATCGCGGCGATCGTGTCGGTGTCGCCCCCCAGGCTGGCGGCCAGGCACAGTGCTTCGAAGGCATTCATATCGCCGGACGCGACTTGCTGCGCCAGGGCGAACGACACCACCACCGACTCCTGCGAGGCAACAGACGTCCCGATCAATTCGTAGAGCAAATCGGCAAACAGGGCCTTGTCATCGCTGCCGACACTCAGGGTGCGGGCCCAGCTGATGCGGGTGGAAATGCGTCCACCGGCCACCCAGTGGCCATGGCTTTCAGCCTGCTGGGCAATCTGAATGCCGATGTTCAAGGCTTCGCCGAGGTCCACGCCATTGATACCGGCGGAGACCACCGCCGCCACGGCCGCGGCACTGGAGATACCCAGGCTGGTGTTATGGGTGACCTGGCAAGCCTGGATCACCGCCTGGATAAACGAGGCTGTCTCGCTGACATCGACGGCGATGCCCACCGGGGTGATGCGCATGGCCGCACCATTGGTGGTGCCGTAGCGTCCGGACTCTTGCGGCGTATGGCCAGCCAGGATCATATCGATCGCCCGTTTGGTCGACGGCCCGAGCAGGTCCTGGGAACCCTTGGCGCGCATTCCCGCTTCCCAGTCGATCAGGCGCCGGGCAAGCACGGCAGGTTCGATCTGGCCTTGGCCTTGCACCAGCAACTCAGCGACCAGGATGGCCTGCTCGGTGTCATCGGTAATGGAACCGGCGGGCATGTTCGGTGCAATGGGCTGGTCGGCGTCGGCGTCTTCCAGGGCGGTGATGGTTCCGAAGCGCGCTTTCACCTGTTCGCGGCTCAAGGATTGTGTGGGCATACCCAGGGCGTCGCCCAGGGCCAAGCCGTAGAAGGCACCGAGTGCGCGGTCTTCCCGGGTCATTTGGCGGCTCCAAACTGCAGATGCAGGCGAAAGTGCAGCGGGTCGAGCAAACTTTCGACATGCTCCATGAAGCGTTCGCGACGGTCGTAGGTGGTGCGCGAAGCCTTGAGAAATACCGTGCCGGTAGCGCGCCCGAGCAATTGAGCATCTTCATCGCTCAGGGGCTCGGCGCCGATCCACTGGTCGCCTTCGGCGCCCACATAACCGTAGGCCGCCAGGGTGATGGTCAGGGAATCATCGATCAGGCCAATGCGGGGCAGGCTTTCCAGGCCGCCCACTGCTGGCATCAACGAACGCTCCAGAGACACCGCAACGCCATCGGCCGTGTTCCGGCGGCGATCCAGGGCAATAAATTGATCGGTGCCGAAACGGCTGAACAGGTCCGGGCGCGTCACCGCTTCGAAACGCAGCACGTCGGTGCTCACCTGAGCCCCCGTGTCTGCCAGGGCCTGGGCCCAACCGCTGCGTTGGTCGAGGACCATGCCATCAAAGGTGACGATGGAGCCGACGCCACTCTGGGTGGCGATATAGTTACGGCGCTTTAGCTCGGCCAGCGCTTCGCGCAGCGTGCCACGGCTGACCGCAAACTCCTCGGCCAACTGGTGCTCACCTGGCAATAGCAAACCGTCGGCCATGACCCCACCTTCGATACGGCGGATGAGCTCGTCGACGACGCGTTTTTTCTTATCAAATCGAACATGTCTAATCATGTACAAATTGATAACCGAAAGCAGGCATTTACAGCAAGGAGATTATTTCAGGGTGAAGGCAAAATCAGCCTCAGGGTTCCAGGCCGATGGGGAAAAACTCCCCTGCACTCCATACGCCAAGCCAGTTCTGACCGTTTATCGGACGAGTCACCGCCAGCTCCACCAATTGGTAGAACACGTTGCGATGCACGAGGGCTTCAAGGTTGGTACGAACTCGCACGTAGGGTGCAGGTTCCTGGGTGACAGGGTCCGTCACCACCCGCAAGGGGTGTTCGAGGCCGGCCTCGACCTGCTCGTCGACGTTGGTGGTAAAGCGCAATACCTGGCTTTCGCCCAGCCCTTGCACGTCCAGGGTTACCGCCACAAATGGCGCATCATCGACGCTGATGCCGACTTTCTCTACCGGCGTCACCAGGAAATAATCATCGCCGTCTCGGCGCAGGATATTGGAAAACAGTTTGACCATCGGCTTTCGCCCGATAGGCGTGCCCTGGTAAAACCAGGTGCCATCGCGGGCAATGCGCATGTCGATGTTGCCGCAAAAATCCGGATTCCACAGATGCACCGGTGCCGGCCCCTTGCCCTTGGGCAGTTGGGCCAATAGGTCATTGGCCTTGGCGGAATCGGTCATGGGGCTTCTCCTCAGGTCTACTGATTGCTCATGCCCAGCAAGCCTCGGGCGTATTGCGCCAGGGGGCGGGCAATCAGATCTTGTGGCGATGTGTCGTGGAACGTCAGTAAACCGCCACGACTGCGAATACGTGCAGTATCAATCAAATACTGGGTGCTGGTCTCGATCAACATGACCTGGATCACACCGCTGTCCAGCCCCAGGCGGTCCAGAGCTTGCTGGTCGGTCCACTCATCGGCATTGCCGATACGGTCATCGGCTGCCGCAAAACGGCAATACAGCAGGTAGTGAGCCCCCGCCTCGCGGGCTTCGGCCATGGCCTGCTCGAGACCTTCGGGTTGGCGGGCACGACGGACCATGGGGAAATATTCGACGAAACCGTTGAACGCTTCCTCGGCGACCACGTTGGGTCGCGGGTACGCGCTGCCCGGCGGCACGAAGGCGCCCTGGGCGATAAATACAAAGGAATCCGGCTGTATGCGCACCGAGGCCGTACGCCGGGTGTCGCTATGGTCCAGCAGCCCGGCATCGCTCATCTGATAGCGAGTGCCTTCGGCCATATCGCTGACGGTCATACAACCACTCAGGGCCAACGCCGCCAGCAGTAAAACCAGACTACGCATCCTAATCCTCCAGAAGCCGGTGACGGAAAACCGGCGAATGGGCGTGAGATGCAGGTTCTGCGCCAGCTTGAAGGACAACACATTGAGGCATGCGCGACCTTAGCCGCCAATGATCTTCATGATCGTCGCGCCGCCCGAAAACGCCACTTCCTGCTTGTCGCCCAGCGCCTTCATCAACAAGCCCTGCAAGGCCGGCAATGCCTGGTGGCGCGGTTGATCAAGCAAGTCACCGACGTAGTGGCGATTGCTTGAGGACAAGCAACCATGCAGCCAGCCCGTGGAGGACAACCGCAACCGCGAACACGTACGACAGAACGGTACACTTTCGTTGGCGATCACGCCGAAGAAGCCTTTGCCCGGTACTTCGTAGCGTACGGCGGTAGCGTCAACGGGCGCGTTGGCTTGCAGGTATTCGTGGCGCTCACCGATCAGGCTGAGCAATTGCTGCAAGCTGACAAATTGCTGGAGGAACGCGTTGGAGTCTTTCGCCAGGTGCCCCATGCGCATCAATTCGATAAAGCGCAACTCGTAGCCACGCTCCAGGCAGTAATCAAGCAGAGGCATCACCTGATCCAGGTTCTGGCCACGCAATGGCACCATGTTGACCTTGATCTTGATGCCGGCCGCGCTGGCCTGGTCCATGCCATCGAGCACGGTGGCCAGGTCGCCGCCACGAGCGATGCTGCGAAAGGCGTCGGCATCCAGGGTATCGAGGGAGACATTGATACGCCGAATGCCGGCATCCACCAGCAACGGCAGTTTGCGCGCCAGCAATTGGCCGTTGGTCGTGAGGCTGATGTCGCTGAGGCCCATCTGCCCTACCGCGTCCATGAACGCTTCCAGCTTGGGGCTCACCAGCGGTTCGCCGCCAGTGATGCGCAGGCGTTCGATGCCCGCCGCTTCAATCAGGTAAGCCACGCCCCGGGCCATGGCCGCGGCCGAGAGTTCGTCCTGGGCAGCCACCAGCCGCTTGCCGTCAGGCACGCAGTAGGTACACGCGTAATTGCAGGCTGAGGTCAGGCTGATCCGCAAATTGCGAAAACGCCTGCCTTGACGATCAACGATCATGGATCACTCCGGCAGAAGATAATTCGGGCGCACTAAAAACTGACTCATAAATCAGCTTTTAGCAAGGTCCTTGCCTGAGTATATTCCTGGGTTAATACCCCTGGCAGTAAATCATTGCCCCATCACTGCAGCGAATAACTTACGTAGCCGGGGTCTCATCACCTTTTTCAGGGCCAGGCAGTTCAGTGCTGTGCTTGCGCTTGTTGCCCATGCGCACGCCGATGTCCATCAGGAACTGGAAGAAACCTTCCTGGTCCTCCAGCACATTGCTCCAGAACGGCGAGTGATACAGCGCCACGGCGCCATGCACCAGGGCCCAGGCGGCGCAGTAGTGGAAATACGGCGGCACGTCTTCAAGCTTGCCTTCACTGATGCGCCCCTTGATCAGCAGGGTCAGGCGTTCGAAGTTCGAGGCGCGGATCTTGTGCAGCTCCTCGACCATTTCCGGCACCTGGTGCCCCTTGACCACCTTCTCTTCCAGGCGGTCGAACAGGCGGTAGCGCTGCGGGTCACGCATACGGAACTCGAAGTAAGCGCGAGACAGCGCTTCCTTGTCCTTGTCGACATCGGCCGAGTGCAGCAGCTCGTTCAAGTCGCGCTCGTAGTCGAGCATCAGACGCAAGTAGATCTCGGCCTTGGATTTGAAGTGCTTGTAGATGGTGCCCTTGCCGATACCCACGGCATCCGCAATCATCTCTACCGTGACGCTGTCTTCGCCCTGTTCGAGGAATAACTTGAGTGCGGTGTCGAGAATTTCCTGCTCGCGGCGGCGAAACTCACGGACCTTACGGGGTTCTTTGTGCATGAGGAAGAAGTCTGCAAAGGTCGGAATAGGGAGGGTTGCGCAGGGCCACAGATACGTGGCGATACGATTTACCCGATGCGAGGGATTATCCCGACTGAACGGTCGTTGGGCAATGTCTATGTGAACCCGCAATGCACTTAACTTTCAATACGCCAACGTTTTTATCGATATCAGTCAGAAATAGACGCGCCGCCTGAAGCTGCCCACCTGCTCAATGAGAACTCAAGCTAAGCGGGCGTATTCCAAATCTGTTTAAAAAACGATCAGATCTGACTGGACTGAATCGGATACTGATCAATACTTCAACTGTCGCCGCGACATCTCCCCCAAGTGACGCGACGACCTGGGTACCGACGGACTGCGTGCCCTTGTTTTACTCCTAATGGTCTTAGCCCGGATTCACCCCCCAGAACCCGGGTTTTTTTTGCCTGCGATTCAGCCGTACTATCCGGCTACATGAGCCAACGGAAACAGGCGTTTGAAGTTTTCGGTGGTCTGCTCGGCGAAGCGCTCGTACGACTCGCCGCGCAGCATCGCCAAGTAATCGGCCACGTCACGCACATATTCAGGCAGGTTTGGCTTGCCGCGATGGGGAATAGGTGCCAGGTACGGCGAGTCGGTTTCCACCAGCAGGCGGTCGGCTGGCACTTGGCGAGCCACGTCGCGCAGCGCGTCGGCGTTGCGAAAGGTGACGATACCCGACAGGGAAATATAGAACCCCAGGTCCAGAGCAGCCTTGGCCATTTCCCAGTCTTCGGTAAAACAATGCAACACACCGGCCTGCGGCAGCGCGGCTTCGCGCAGCAAGGTCAAGGTATCGGCGCGGGCCCCCCGGGTGTGGACGATCACCGGCTTGCCGGTCTGCCGGGCGGCTTGCAAGTGCAGGCGGAAAGAGGCCTGCTGCAACTCGGCGGCTTCAGGCTCGTAGTGGTAGTCCAGGCCGGTTTCGCCAATGGCCACCACCCGTGGATGGTTGAGTTCGCCCAATAGCCAATCCAGAGCCGGGGCTTCGCCGGGCTTGAGGTCCAGCGGGTGGATGCCCACCGAGCAATCCACATCGGCGTAGCGATCAGCCAGGGCTTTGACGTCGCCGGCGTTTTCAGCGCTGACGCCGATGCACAGAAAGTGCCCTACCCCACGCTGGCGTGCAGCTTCAAGGGCGGCGTCGAGGGAACCGCCGTGCTGGGCAAGGTCAAGGCGATCAAGATGGCAATGGGAATCTACGAGCATAGGAAGTCAGGGCTTAATTCACGAAAAGGGTCTGGCCAACCATACACCTGTCGGCCCCGGAAATTAACGGCGCCCGAGCAGGCCAACCCACTGCACCAGCAGCGCCTCAAGCAACAGCACGCGGTTGAGGTTGGCCTTGCCGAGTACCTTCTGGCGCTGAGCAAGAATCCAGTCCTGGATGTTCAGCACTTTGTCCTGGGCACTTTTCTGCGCGAGGTATTGCACCACCTTGCGCATATCCGCCAGGCCAAGGCCGTTTTCATCCTGGGTCAGTTGGTAGCGCAGGATCAGGCTGGACCAGTCGCAGAACCAGTCGAACAACAGCAGCAGGGGAATATCCTTCCAGGCGCTTTCGGCCAGTTGCGTGGCGGACAGCTCCTGCTTGAGCAGCTTCTTCACACCCTCCACAACCAGTGCTCGTTGCTCACGCACGCCCTGGGCTTGCAGCTTCACGGCTGCCAGGGGTGAACCGGCCGCCAGGGTCAACAACTCGACCCGTTCCTGCTCGGTGCACTCCGGCAACGCCTGCGCCAGCCATTGCAGGCTCATGGCCTCGCTCGGCAACGGGCACGCCTGCTGTACGCAGCGACTGCGAATCGTCGGCAACAAACGGCTGGACTGATGGCTCACCAGCAACAGCACGGTGTCGCCGGACGGTTCTTCAAGGCTTTTGAGCAAGGCGTTGGCGGCGTTGATGTTCATCGCCTCGACTGGCTCGATCAGCACCACTTTGCGCCCGCCCATCTGCGCGGTCTGCACTACGAAGCTGACGAGGTCGCGTACCTGGTCGACCTTGATCGCCTTGTCGGCTTCCTCGGGCTCCAGCACATAGTTGTCCGGGTGACTGCCAGCCTTGAGCAGCAGGCAGGATTTGCACTCGCCACACGCCTGCAGATTGACCGGGCGCTGGCACAACAGGCTAGCCATCAAGCGCTCGGCGAGGTGACGTTTACCGATGCCCACGGGGCCATGCAGCAAATAGGCATGGGCGTGCTGGGCACGACCGGCCAGTTGCTGCCACAGGCTGTCCTGCCACGGGTAGGACTCAGCCACGAGTGCGCTCCAGCAGAGTCGGCAACAGCGCATCGATGGCCTGTTGCACCTGGTTCAACGGCTGCGCCGCATCGAGCAGGTGATAACGCGCCGGCTCAGCCTTGGCGCGCTGCAGGAAAGCGCTGCGCACCGCGTCGAAAAATACCGGGCCTTCCAGTTCGAAACGATCCAGGCGACCGCGAGCGCTGGCGCGGGCCATACCCACTTCCACGGGCAGATCGAACAGCAGGGTCAAATCCGGACGCACATCGCCCTGTACGAAGGTTTCAAGGGTGGCGATACGCTCTACTGACAAGCCTCGGCCACCGCCCTGGTAGGCGTAGGTGGAATCCGTGAACCGATCACAAATCACCACGGCGCCGCGTGCCAGCGCGGGGCGAATCACTTCGGCCAGGTGTTGGGCTCGGGCGGCAAATACCAGCAGCAGCTCGGTGTCCGGGTTCATTGGCTCATCACCCGGGGCCAACAGCACTTCGCGTATACGCTCGGCCAGCGGCGTACCGCCCGGCTCGCGGGTCAGCACCACTTCGACGCCCTGCGCACGCAGGCGCTCGGCCAGGTAGTCGCGGTTCGTGCTTTTACCGGCACCTTCCGGGCCTTCCAGGGTAATAAACAAGCCAGTCACAGGCAGTCCTTAGTCAGAGTCATTGCGGGCTTTGCGGCGCGGTACTGTCCGGCGCGGGCTCAATCGGTGCCTCGGCAGGTGCGGTTGCATCTTCCAGCGGTTTCACCACCGGCGCCGGGCTGGAGCGGTAATCGCCACGCCGCTTGAGCTGGAACTCGCGCACGGCGGCATTATGGGCATCCAGGTTATCCGAGAAAATATGGCTACCGTCGCCACGGGCGACAAAATACAGGCTGCTGCCCGGCACCGGGTTCAGCGCTGCATGGATCGCCTCGCGACCGACCATCGCAATAGGCGTGGGCGGCAGGCCGGCGATCATATAGGTGTTGTAGGGGTTGGCTTCCTTGAGGTGGGCGCGGGTCAACTTGCCGTTGTAGCGCTCACCCAGGCCGTAAATCACGGTGGGATCAGTCTGCAGCATCATGCCGATCTTCATGCGGCGCACGAACACACCGGCAATCTGCCCACGCTCTTGCGGCACGCCGGTCTCCTTTTCCACCAGGGACGCCATGATCAGTGCCTGATAAGGGTCGGTGTACGGCGCATCGTCGGCACGCTTGCTCCACTCCTGGGCGAGCACATCGTCCAGGCGGTTGTAGGCTTTTTTCAGGAATTCGACATCGGTCATGCCGCGTACAAAACGGTAGGTGTCAGGGAAGAAACGCCCTTCCGGAAACTCACCCGCATGGCCGAGCTTGTCCATCACTTCGCTGTCAGTCAGGCCAGGAAGGGTCTGAACGATTTTTTCATGCTTGGCCAGGGCGGTGCGCACCTGGCGGAAATTCCAGCCCTCCACCAGGGTCAGGCTGTATTGCACCACCTCGCCGCGCTGCCACAGGCCGATCAAGCCTTCGGCAGTGAGGCCGGGTGTCATGCGGTATTCGCCGCTGTGCAGTGGCTGGCCTTCAAGGTTGAAGCGCCAGTACAGGCGTAACCAGAATGCATCGTCGAGTACACCGTCGGCTTCCAGACGATTGAAAGTACCCGTCGGGGTAGCGCCAGCCGGCACGTCGAGCAACTGCTCCTGGGGCAGCTTCAGGGGCTGCTTGAGGGCAGAGTCGAGTTTCCAGGCCGAAAAGCCCACGAGCAACGCTGCCGAGACCAGGCTGATCTGCAGCAGTAACACCAGTTTTCGTATCAACTCAAATATCCAATAGCGCGCGAACAGTACCCTGCAGTTTACGGGTGAGCGGCCCAACCGGCCAGCTCATCGCAGCGCATCCACGCACCGGCCAAATGCCATATACGCTGTTGCAGACGAAGACTTCATCGGCCTGCTGCAACTGCTCAATATTGATGTCGGCCACGACCACCGGGACGCCCAGCGCTTGTGCCTGGGCCAGCAGTTCGGCGCGCATCACCCCGGCCACGCCGCAACGGGTCAGATCAGCGGTTAGTAACAAGCCGTTGCGCACCAGGAACAGGTTGCTGAACACGCCTTCGATCACCCGCCCGGACATATCCAGCATCAAGCCTTCGGCATGTTCGGTATCTTGCCATTCGGCACGGGCGATCACTTGCTCCAGGCGGTTGAGGTGCTTGAGACCGGCCAGCAGCGGCTGCTCAGCCAAGCGCGTGGTACAGGGGAACAGGCGGATGCCTTCGATTGCATGGGCGGGCGGGTAAATAGCGGGCGCACTGCCCTGCAAGATACGACGCACCGGGGCGCCAGGGTTGATGCCATAACCGCGCAGGCTGTCGCCACGGGTGAGGATCAACTTGAGGACACCGTCACCCAGCGCGGCGGCGAAGCCAAGCACTTCGTTGCGAATCAACCCGTGATCGGCCACCAGTGCCAAGCGCCTGCAACCCTCTTCCAGGCGTTGCAGGTGACGGTCGAGCAGCAACGGCTGCCCGGCCTTGACGGCGATGGTCTCGAATATCCCATCGCCATACGCCAGGCCACGATCTTTCAGGGGCACGCTGCCCGCCGGCTGACCGTCGACCCAGCTGTGCATCACTCGGCAAACCGGCGGAACACCAGGGAGCCGTTGGTGCCACCAAACCCGAACGAGTTGGAGATCACCACGTCGATCGGCATCGGTTGCGCTTCGTGGGGCACGAAGTTCAGGTCGCAGCCTTCGTCCGGCTCATCAAGGTTGATGGTCGGCGGAGCGACCTGATCCTTGATCGCCATTACACTGAAGATCGCCTCGACCGCGCCCGCCGCACCCAACAGGTGGCCGGTCATGGACTTGGTGGAGCTGACGGCCAGCTTGTAGGCATGTTCACCGAACACCGACTTGATGGCTTCGGCTTCCGCCAGGTCGCCGGTCGGCGTCGAAGTACCATGGGCGTTGATGTACTGCACCTGGTCAGGGTTGACCTTCGCATCGCGCAGTGCATTGGTGATGCAGCGCGCAGCACCGGCACCGTCGGACGGTGGCGACGTCATGTGATAGGCATCGCCGCTCATGCCAAAGCCGATCAACTCGGCGTAGATGGTGGCGCCACGCGCCTTGGCGTGCTCCAACTCTTCCAGCACCAGGGCACCGGCGCCGTCAGACAGCACGAAGCCATCACGGCCCTTGTCCCACGGACGGCTGGCTCGGGTGGGCTCGTCATTGCGGGTCGACAACGCACGGGATGCACCGAAGCCACCCATGCCCAGGCCGCAGGCGGCCATTTCAGCGCCACCGGCGATCATCACATCCGCTTCGTCATAAGCGATGTTGCGCGCCGCCATGCCGATGCAGTGGGTGCCCGTGGTGCACGCCGTTGCGATGGCGTAGTTAGGCCCTTGTGCACCCAGGTGGATGGACAGGAAGCCGGAAATCATATTGATGATCGAGCCGGGCACGAAGAACGGTGAAATTCGACGCGGGCCGGAATCGTGCAGCGTGCGGCTGGTTTCTTCGATATTGGTCAAACCGCCAATCCCCGAACCCATGGCCACGCCGATGCGGTCACGGTTGGCGTCGGTGACTTCCAGGCCGGCGTTGCGCACCGCCTGAAAACCGGCTGCCAAGCCGTATTGAATGAACAGGTCGAGCTTGCGGGATTCTTTGATCGAGAGATATTCCTCGACATTGAAGCCCTTTACCGAGCCGCCAAAACGGGTGGAATAGGCAGAAAGGTCCGTGTGTTCGATCAGACCAATACCACTGCGGCCAGCCAGAATGCCCTGCCAACTGCTCGGCACATCCGTACCCAGTGGCGACAACATACCCATACCGGTGACTACGACGCGTCTACGCGACACAGCACTCTCCTTTTTCTAATGACGACACTTCGATTCGCAGCTTACTTTTCATCACCGCCTAAAGAAAAAACCGCACGCCGTTACAGCAGTGCGGTTTTTCCCTGACAGCAAGCGACGACTACAAACTATTACGCCTGGTGGCTGGTAACGTAGTCGATGGCAGCTTGAACAGTAGTGATTTTTTCAGCTTCTTCGTCCGGGATTTCGGTCTCGAATTCCTCTTCCAGAGCCATCACCAGCTCAACGGTGTCAAGGGAATCGGCACCCAAGTCTTCTACGAAGGAAGCAGTGTTGACCACTTCTTCTTCCTTAACGCCCAGTTGCTCGGCAACGATTTTCTTGACGCGCTCTTCGATGGTGCTCATACCTTGTTTAACTCCTAATGGACAAATTCAGGCAGCTGGCCAGTGGGTAAGTGTATAGAAAGCCATTTCAGCTTTTCAACTGAAAGCTTCACCCTGTACCCGGTCGGCCACCTGCCTATAAATTAAGTTGCAGCTTTATAACGGATTTTAGACAGCTCGTATGACATTTTTTTGAAGCGATCCGTCACAATTTAACTCATGTACATCCCGCCGTTCACCGGGATTGTAGCCCCAGTCACGTATGCCGCACCGTCGGATGCCAGGAAAGTGACCACATTCGCGATCTCTTGAGCCTGGCCCAGACGGCCCAGCGGAATCTGCGTCAGCAACGCTTCACGCTGTGCTTCCGGCAGTTCGCGGGTCATATCGGTGTCGATGAACCCTGGGGCCACCGAGTTGACCGTAATCGACCGCGAACCGACTTCACGTGCCAGTGCACGGCTGAAACCTTCCAGACCGGCCTTGGCGGAAGCGTAGTTTACTTGGCCTGCGTTGCCCATGGCACCCACTACGGAGCCAATATTGATAATTCGGCCCCAACGCGCCTTGGTCATGCCGCGCAAAACACCCTTGGACAGGCGGAACAGACTGTTCAGGTTGGTATCGACCACGTCGTACCACTCGTCGTCTTTCATGCGCATCATCAGGTTGTCACGGGTGATACCGGCGTTGTTCACCAGAATCGCCGGCGCACCGAACTGTGCAGTGATCTCGGCCAATACGGCAGCCACGGACTCATCGCTGGTCACATTCAGCTCAAGGCCGGTACCCTGCACGCCGTTTTCCTTCAGGGTCGCGGCGATACGCTCGGCGCCCGAGGCGGAAGTGGCGGTGCCGATCACAACGGCGCCCTGACGGCCCAGCTCCAGGGCGATGGCCTGGCCAATGCCACGGCTAGCGCCGGTAACCAGTGCAACTTTACCTTGCAGACTCATGCAGGCTTCTCCTAAGTACGGGATTCAGGCCAGTGCCGCGCGAGCGGCAGCGAAGGCTTCAGGGGTATTGAGGTTGGCGGTCGACACACCGTCGGCGCAGCGCTTGTTCAGGCCGGCCAGGACTTTGCCCGGGCCGCACTCGACCAACTCGTTGGCGCCGTTGGCAGCCAGGGTCTGGACCGATTCAACCCAGCGTACCGGCTTGTACAGTTGCTCCAGCAGGTCGCGCTTGAGGGTGTCGAGGTCGGCAGCCACGGCCGCGCTGACGTTCTGCACCAGCGGGATCTGCGGCGCCTGCCAGTTGATGGCCGCGATAGACTCGGCAAAGCGCTCGGCAGCCGGGCGCATCAGTTCGCAGTGGGACGGCACGCTCACCGGCAACGGCAGTGCACGCTTGGCACCCCGGGCCTTGCAGCCTTCGATGGCGCGCTCAACAGCCGCCTTGGCGCCGGCGATCACCACCTGCCCCGGGGAGTTGAAGTTCACCGCGCTGACCACCTCACCTTGCGCCGCTTCGGCGCAGGCCTCGATTACCACCGCATCATCCAGGCCCAGGATCGCGGCCATGCCGCCCTGCCCGGCCGGAACGGCTTCTTGCATCAACTGGCCACGACGCTCGACCAGCTTGACCGCTTCACCAAGGGTCAGACTGCCCGCCGCCACCAGGGCGCTGTATTCGCCCAGGCTGTGCCCGGCAACAAATGCCGGACGCGCCCCACCTTCTGCCAGCCACAAGCGCCACAGGGCGATCGAAGCGGTCAGAATGGCCGGCTGGGTTTTATCGGTTTGATTGAGCTGCTCTTCCGGCCCCTGCTGGGTCAGCGCCCACAGGTCGTAACCCAGGGCATCGGAAGCCTCCTTGAAGGTATCCAGGACCAGCGGGTATTGCGCGCCCAGCTCGGCCAACATGCCGAGGGACTGCGAACCCTGCCCTGGAAAGACGAATGCGAGGGATGTAGACATGTAACAAGCCCCTAATGATCTGGTCGTCAAAAATGCGCACTCCAACGGTGGGAGCGCGCGAAACTGACAGATTGGATGGTCAATTGAACTGGCCGGTCACATTTAAGCACTCCCGGACCAATTCGCCTAAGGCAACAGATCCTCAAGACGGCCGTGCAGGCGTTGCGGCAGGTTTTCCTGTATCTCGATCAACGCCCGCGCAATCGCACTTTGAAACCCCTGCACGCCGGCCGAGCCGTGGCTTTTGACCACAATGCCCTGCAAGCCGAGAAAGCTCGCTCCGTTGTGCCGTGCCGGTGCCAGGTCGGCCTGCAAGCGGCGCATCAACGGCAGCGCCAGGGCACCGACCATGCGCGATACCAGGCTCTGCTTGAACAAGGCTTCGATACGCGTGGCAATCATGGTTGCCAAGCCCTCGCTCGACTTGAGCAGGATGTTGCCGACAAACCCGTCACACACCACCACGTCGGCTTCACCACGGTACAAGCCGTCACCTTCGACAAAACCTATGTAGTTCAAGCCCGGCGCGCCTTGCAACAACGTGGCGGCCAGCTTGACCTGCTGGTTGCCCTTGATGTCCTCGGTGCCGATATTCAGCAGGGCGACCCTTGGCCGGGCTACGCCCAGCGCTTCAGCGGCCACCGAGCCCATCACGGCGAACTGCAACAGGTGCTCGGCACTGCAATCGACATTGGCGCCCAGGTCCAGCAACTGGCAATAGCCCTTCTGCGTCGGGATCGCCGCCACCATCGCCGGGCGGTCGATACCCGGCAAGGTCTTGAGCACATGCCGCGACAAGGCCATCAACGCCCCTGTATTACCGGCACTGACACAGGCTTGCACCTTGCCATCACGCAGCAGCTCAAGAGCCACACGCATTGAAGAGTCGGGCTTGCCGCGCAAGGCTGCGGCCGGCTTTTCATCCATGCTGATGGTTTCGCTGGCGGGCGTAATGGTCAGGCGCGCACGATCCACCGCCGGATGGCTGGCAATCAGTTCTTCAAGAAGGGTAGGTTGACCGACGAGGGTCAGGTGCAGCGAGGGCGTAGCAGACAGGCTGGCAATGCAGGCCTGAACAATGCTGCGGGGACCGAAGTCCCCGCCCATTGCGTCAATCGCGATGACTTGGGCAGACAAGTGATTACTCGTCAGCGCCCTTGTCGATCACTTTACGGCCACGGTATACGCCTTCTGGCGATACGTGGTGACGCAGGTGAACTTCACCAGTGGTCTTTTCCACGGACAGGGTGCTAGCCTCGAGAGCGTCGTGCGAACGGCGCATGTCACGGGCAGAGCGGGATTTTTTGTTCTGCTGAACAGCCATAATTGATTAACTCCTAAACGTTTGGGTCACGCTTTAACTGCGCCAATACACTGAACGGGTTGGACCGCGTTACCTCGTCCTCGCTCGGCTCGGCCTCGTCATCGAGACCCTCCGGCTGCTGGCATTCTTCCGGATGATGAGCAGGCACAATGGGCAAGGCGAGCAAAAGCTCCTCCTCGATCAGTGCATGCAGATCCAATGGATCTTCGCCCAGTTCCAGCACGTCATAACCTTTCGGCAACGACTGGGTATTCGCACCCTCTTTCACCACAGCATAACTGCATTCGCTGTGGATCGGCAGGGTGACCAGCTCAAGACAACGCTGGCAAACCATTTTGACTTCGGTGTCGATAAAGCTGTGGATTACCACAGACTTACGTTCATCTCGTTCAAAAACGAATTTAGCCTGCACCGTACCGACAGTGTCGGAAAGCGGGTCGCAGAGTCTCTCCAAATCGGCCAGCAGCACTTCACCTTGAAGGGTGGTGCCACGATCAGCCAATTTGCGCGGGTCAACGTGAGGTGGAATCGGGTCATTCAACATAGGCGCAGCATTATAGGGATGCACCCAGCCATGTCAAAGGAAATTCAGCCCTGTGCGTCAGCCGGTCGCGTCGCTAGAATCGGTGACTGCCTTGAGGAGACGTATATGCTGCCTTTATTACTCGCGTCCAGCTCGGTTTATCGCCGGGAATTACTGAGCCGCCTGCACCTGCCTTTCACCTGCAGCTCGCCGGATATCGACGAAAGCCACCGCCCGGACGAATCCGCCATCGAACTGGTAAAGCGCCTGGCCGAAGAAAAAGCCCGCGCCCTCGCCGCCAGCCATCCTGGCCATTTAATCATTGGCTCTGACCAGGTCGCTGCACTGGAAGGCCGGATCATCGGCAAGCCTCACACCTTTGAAAACGCCCGCGAACAGTTGTTGGCGGCCAGTGGCAAGCGTGTGAGCTTTCTTACCGGGCTGGCACTACTCAACAGCAACACAGGGCATTGCCAGGTCGACTGCGTGCCTTTCACGGTAACCATGCGCGAGCTGGATGCAGAGCGTATTGAGCGCTACCTGCGGATCGAGCAGCCCTATGACTGCGCGGGCAGCTTCAAGGCCGAGGGGCTGGGCGTGAGCCTGTTCCAAAGCACCGAAGGGCCGGATGCGACCAGCCTTGTCGGGCTGCCGCTGATTCGGCTGGTGGATATGCTGCTCGCTGAGGGCGTGCAAATCCCTTAAATACACCACCGGCCAAATGTGGGAGGGAGAAAGCCCCCCCTCCCACCTTTTGATCTACAGCAGGCTCGGGGTATCAGCGTAGCGTCGGGCCTTGGAAGCCCATGTACAGCGCAAGCTTCTCAGCCACGCTGGCGCCGAGCTTTTTGGAGAAGCGATCAAACGGCGATTCCTCGACTGTAAAATCCACCAACTCCTTCTCGCCAACCACATCCCGCGCCACCGAGCTGGCACTACCCAATCCGTCAATCAAGCCCAGCGGCAATGCCTGCTCGCCCGACCACACCAACCCGGAGAACAACTCCGGATGATCCTTATCCTTCAACCGGTCACCACGGCCCTGCTTGACGCTGGCAATGAACTGGCGATGAGTGGTATCGAGCACGCTCTGCCAAAACGCGGTTTCATCCGCCTTTTGCGGCTGGAAAGGATCCAGGAACGCCTTGTGCTCACCCGAGGTGTAGGTGCGACGCTCCACCCCCAGCTTCTCCATGGTGCCGACAAAACCGTAACCGGCCGCCGTCACACCAATGGAGCCCACCAGGCTGGCCTTATCGGCATAGATCTGGTCAGCGGCACTGGCGATGTAATAAGCCCCCGAGGCGCCCAGGTCGGAAATTACCGCGTAGAGCTTGGTATCCGGATGGAGTGCGCGCAGCCGGCGAATCTCGTCATACACATAGCCCGACTGCACAGGGCTGCCGCCAGGACTGTTGATACGCAGGATCACGCCCTTGACCTTAGGGTCTTCGAAGGCGGCGCGCAGGCTGGTGACGATATTGTCGGCACTCGCGGGCTCTTTGTCGGCAATCACACCGCGCACCTCAATCAGGGCGGTGTAGTGACTACCGCGGGTAGCGCTTTTTTCCATATCCATCAGCGGACTGAACAGCGCCAGCATCCCAAGCAGGTAAACAAAGGTCAGCAGCTTGAAAAAAATCCCCCAGCGCCGCGAACGACGCTGTTCCTGGACACTGGCCAGGAGGGTCTTCTCCAGCAGCTTCCAGCTTTTATCATCACTGCTTTCGGCCTTTTCGGGCGCTTTCCACTCGTCACTCATGCCATCAACCCCAGCAAAGACTTATCGGGCCCGGCTGAGCCAGGCCTGCAATTCAGAAAAATGATCAATCGTGAGCCTCGGCTCGTATTGCTGCAACGCCTCGGCAGCCTGGGCGCCATAGCTGACCGCCACGCTGTCCATGCCAGCATTGCGCGCCATCATCAGGTCGAAAGACGCATCACCCACCATCAATGCCTGGCGCGGCGATACACCGCAATGATCCAGGATCTGCTCCAGCATCAGAGGATGGGGCTTGCTGGCGGTTTCATCAGCCGCACGGGTAATGTCGAAATAGTCTTCCCAGCCATGCGCCTTGAGCACCCGATCCAGCCCGCGACGGGCTTTTCCGGTGGCGACCGCCAGCTGAAAGCCCTCGGCACGCAAAGCCTCCAGCGACTGCACCACACCGTCGAACAGCGGCGAAGGCTCGGCCTCCAGCGCAATGTAGTGATCGGCATAGTGCTCGCGGAACGCTATCAGCTCGTCGTCGGCAATTTGCGGGTAAAGCGTGCGGATTGCTTCAGGCAAGCCCAGGCCAATGATGCCCTTGACCGCGATGTCGCTGCACAACTCAAAACCCGAGCGAGTCGAAGCCATATGCATCGACTCGACAATCCGACCAATGGAATCGCACAGCGTCCCATCCCAATCGAAGATCAGCAGTTTGTAGTCAAGGTGCGACACTCAAACGCTCCACGGTCTTGGCCCACATCTCGTCGACCGGCGCCTGCAATTTCAGCTCGCCACCATCGGGCAGCGGCACAGTGAGCATGTAGGCGTGCAGGAACAGACGTTTACCGCCCAGATCGCGGATCTCCTTGGAGAAACCCTCATCACCGTACTTGGTGTCACCGGCAATGCAGTGCCCCGCGTGCAGGGTGTGCACGCGTATCTGGTGAGTACGACCAGTGACCGGTTTGGCTTCGACCATGGTGGCGAAGTCGCCGAAGCGGCGCAGTACCTTGAACAGGGTCAGGGCTTCTTTGCCCTCCTCGTCCACCTCGACCATACGCTCACCGGAACGCAGGTTGCTCTTTTGCAGCGGTGCACGAACGCTCTTGATCGAGCTGGCCCAATTGCCACGCACCAGCGCCATGTAGCGCTTGTCCACACCGTCGCCACGCAGGGCGGTGTGCAGGTGGCGCAACATGCTGCGCTTCTTGGCGATCATCAACAGGCCGGAGGTGTCACGGTCCAGGCGATGGACCAGCTCCAGCTCCTTGGCATCCGGGCGCAACTGGCGAAAGGCTTCGATCACGCCGAAGTTCAGGCCACTGCCGCCGTGAACTGCGATGCCGCACGGCTTGTTGATCACGATCAGTTTGTTGTCTTCGAAGACAATCGAGGCTTCCAGGCGCTGCAACAGCCCCTGGGCCAAGGGCACAGGCTCGTCGCGCTCAGGCACGCGCACGGGCGGCACACGGACGATATCGCCCGCCTGCAACTTGTACTCAGGCTTGATCCGCCCCTTGTTCACGCGCACTTCGCCTTTACGCAAAATGCGGTAAATCAAGGTCTTGGGCACGCCTTTGAGCCGGGCCAGGAGAAAATTGTCGATGCGTTGGCCGGCATATTCCGGCGAGACCTCAAGCAGCTGGACGCTGGGGGTCGGGGGGGTGGTAGTCGTCATGGCCGCGATGATAACAATTTTTTATGGAATTGAAGCACTTAATCATTGCTGCTATAGTCGCGAACGCCGCCAAAAGCGGCCTGGGCAGAGGACATGCGGCAAATTGCCGGCCCTGACCATCGCAATTCATCAGGACGCGAGGCCGTCCTACGGGGCTTCGGCCACCTTGGAAGGCTCGGGATTGTAACAAGCGCAGGTGACATGAGGCCTGAAGCGAGTGCAAAAAGCAGAGTGAATACTCGCGTTTTGCGCCGATATTTACGGCCAGTTCACAAAGTGCAGTCAGTCTTGAGCCAGACCATGGCAGATGCTTCGGAAACAACGCCTGTTAAGAGCTGAGTGAGAGCGCAGTCGCCCACACCTAGTCTTGTTTAGCCATGAGCGTGGACTCCCCATTGGAGCCCACGGTAAATGCCAACCCGCTGCGGATTCTGCGCGCGGCAGCACCCGAATTATCAGGGATACGTGTAGGGTGGAGATGCACAACCGTCGGACTGTGTAGCACTAGGCTTGTTTCAGACGCTTCATCTCGTCCACAGTCGCCGGTTGATTCCTCCTCCTGACCTTAGCTTTTGTTGAAGTGGTGCCTTTGTCACCACCGCTAACGAGCAGGACGCGTCCGTCGCGATACCGGCCCAATTGGCAGGTTTTGCTGGACACTGGAGTGGCCAACCACTCTTGACGCACCTGACACCGACCGTGAGAAGTCGTGTGTGCCGAACGCCGTTTCCGGCAGCCCGGAAACCGACGGTACAACATGAAAAGAATGCTGATTAACGCGACTCAACCCGAAGAGTTGCGTGTTGCACTGGTAGATGGCCAACGCCTCTACGACCTGGACATCGAATCCGGTGCACGCGAGCAAAAGAAGGCCAACATCTATAAAGGCCGTATTACTCGCATCGAACCAAGCCTTGAGGCTGCCTTTGTCGATTTCGGCTCCGAGCGCCACGGCTTCCTGCCCCTCAAAGAAATCTCCCGCGAATACTTCAAGAAAGCCCCCGAAGGCCGCGTGAACATCAAGGACGTCCTGAGCGAAGGCCAGGAAGTCATCGTCCAGGTCGAGAAAGAAGAACGTGGCAACAAGGGCGCCGCCCTGACCACCTTCATCAGCCTCGCTGGCCGTTACCTGGTCCTGATGCCGAACAACCCGCGTGCCGGCGGTATTTCCCGTCGCATCGAAGGCGAAGAGCGCAACGAACTGCGCGAAGCGCTGAACGGCCTGATCGCACCGGCCGACATGGGCCTGATCGTTCGCACTGCAGGCCTGGGCCGCAGCAGCGAAGAAATGCAGTGGGACCTCGACTACCTGCTGCAACTGTGGACCGCTATCAAGGAAGCGTCCCTGGATCGTTCCGCGCCATTCCTGATCTACCAGGAAAGCAACGTGATCATCCGCGCCATCCGCGACTACCTGCGCCAGGACATCGGCGAAGTGCTGATCGACAGCGTTGAAGCCCAGGACGAAGCTCTGACCTTCATCCGCCAGGTGATGCCGCAGTACGCCAGCAAGATCAAGCTGTACGAAGACAGCGTGCCGCTGTTCAACCGTTTCCAGATCGAAAGCCAGATCGAGACCGCCTTCCAGCGCGTAGTCGAACTGCCTTCCGGCGGCTCCATCGTCATCGACCCGACCGAAGCCCTGGTGTCCATCGACATCAACTCGGCGCGCGCCACCAAAGGCAGCGACATCGAAGAAACCGCCCTGCAGACCAACCTGGAAGCGGCTGAAGAAATCGCCCGCCAGCTGCGCCTGCGTGACATCGGTGGCCTGATCGTGATCGACTTCATCGACATGACCCCTGCCAAGAACCAGCGCGCCGTGGAAGAGAAAGTCCGCGAATGCCTGGAAGCTGACCGCGCTCGCGTGCAAGTCGGCCGCATCTCGCGCTTCGGCCTGCTGGAAATGTCCCGTCAGCGCCTGCGTCCATCCCTGGGCGAGAGCAGCGGCATCGTCTGCCCGCGTTGCAACGGCACCGGCATCATCCGTGACGTTGAATCGCTGTCCCTGGCGATCCTGCGCCTGATCGAAGAAGAAGCCCTGAAAGACCGCACCGCCGAAGTACGCGCACAAGTGCCGATTCCGGTTGCCGCCTTCCTGCTCAACGAAAAACGCAACTCGATCACCAAGATCGAACTGCGCACCCGTGCCCGTATCGTCATCCTGCCGAACGATCACCTCGAAACGCCGCACTTCGAAGTCCAGCGCCTGCGTGATGACAGCCCGGAAGCCCACAGCGGCCAGTCCAGCTATGAAATCGCCGCGGCTGCTGCCGAAGTCGAAGAAGTCCAGCCAGCCGCTGCGACCCGCACCCTGGTTCGCCAGGAAGCGGCCGTCAAGACTGCGCCGGCCCGCGCCAACGCACCGGTACCGACCGAAGCCGCCGCCCCGGTTGCCGCGCCAGCCGCCCTGCCTGAGCCAAGCCTGTTCAAGGGCCTGGTGAAGTCGCTGGTCAGCCTGTTCGCCACCAAGGAAGAGCCTGCCGCCCCGGTTGTGGTTGAAAAGCCTGCCACCGAGCGCCCGGCGCGCAACGAAGAGCGTCGCAACGGCCGCCAGCAGAGCCGCAACCGCAACGGCCGCCGTGACGAAGAACGCAAGCCACGCGAAGAACGTGCACCGCGTGAAGAACGCGCCCCCCGTGAAGAGCGCGCTCCTCGCGAAGCCCGTGAAGAAGCCCCGGCCGTAGCCCGTGAAGAACGTGCACCGCGTGAAGAGCGCGCACCACGTACCCCGCGTGCTCCGCGCGAAGATCGCAAGCCGCGTGGCGAGCGTGAAGAGCGTGTGCGTGAACTGCGCGAGCCGCTGGATGCGGCACCTGCCGTCGCTGCTGCCACTGCCGCAACCACCGAAGAACGCCCGGCGCGCCAGCCGCGTGAAGAGCGTGCCCCACGTGAAGAGCGCCAGCCGCGCCCGCCGCGTGAAGAGCGTCAACCACGCGCCGAGCAAGCCGCTGCCGCCAGCGAAGAAGAAGTACTGACCGGCGAAGAGCAACTGCAGGAAGACGGCCAGGACAACGCCGAAGGCGATCGTCCACGCCGCCGCTCCCGTGGCCAGCGTCGTCGCAGCAACCGTCGTGAGCGTCAGCGTGACGCCAACGGCAACGTGATCGAAGGCTCGGAAGAAGCCGGCGAAAACGCAGAAGCGGCCAGCAACGAACCAACGGGCGCCGAACTGGCTGCCGGCTTGGCCGTTACCGCTGCCGTCGCCAGCTCGGTCATCAGCGCACCTGCTGAAGCCCAGGCTCACGAGCAAGCCGAGCGTGCTACCGCCGCTGTCGAAGAAACTGCTGCCGTAGAAACACCCGTTGTCCAGACCCCAGTGGTTGAAGCGCCGGTTGTGGAAGCGCCAGTTGTTGAAGCCACGACCCCTATCGAAGCCCCAGTGGTTGCGCAAGTGGAAGTTGCTCCGGTTCGCGACGCACAGCCAGAAACCGAAGTGGTTGCTGTTGAGCCCGCACCGGTTATCGAGCCTGCGCCAGTGGTTGAAGTGGCTGTAGAAACACCGGTTGCCGAAGAAGCCGCCCCGGTTGTACGTGAAGTTCGCGAAGAACAGACCGCCTTCCAGTGGACCGCTGAGCCAGCTGCCCCGGTTGAAGCGCCAACGCCTGCCCCTGCGGTAGAAGAAGCGCCGACGCCGGTTGCTGAAGTCGTCGCCGAGCCAGCCCCAGTGGTTGAGCCGACGCCGGTTGTGGAGCCCGCACCCGTGGTTGAAGTTGAAGCCCCAGTGGTTGCCGAAGTGGCTGCCCCAGTGGTTGAAGCTGCACCTGCCAGCGCCCTTACCGAAAATGGCCGTGCGCCGAACGACCCGCGTGAAGTGCGTCGTCGTCGCAAGGAAGCCGAAGCAGCTGCCGCAGCGGCTGCCCAGGCGGTAGAGCACAAGGCCGTGGAAGAAGAGCCTAAACCCCTCGTCTGATTCCATCCGCCACTAAAAAGCCCCGCCTGAGCAATCAGGCGGGGCTTTTTTATGGCTACTTGGAATGCCAGCTCCCACACTTAACCTGCAGTAAAACTCAACCGTTGCGGCACATCGACATCCCAAAGCACACCAGGATCATCTACCTGCACCTCTCGCACCTGTGTTTGTGCAAACAACGGCTTGGCCCCACGATCCCCACTCAGAGCCATCAGCGCCGGCCCAAACGTGTGATCGAAAGCCACCGGGTGCCCATACTGCCCGGCAGATACCGGCACAGTGATGCCCTCCACGCTGGCAATAACCCGCTCGATACTCGATGACTGGATAAACGGCATATCCCCCAACACCACCAGCCACCCATCCGCTGCACCGCTGGCCTTGACCGCGGCCGCAATGCTGTCGCCCATCCCGCTCGAGTCCAGCAGTACAACCTGACAGCCATAAGCCTCTGCCAGGCGGATAACCTCCCCGCGCCCCGGCGACGTCACCAGCCAGCGCGTTACAACACGCTCAGGCAAGTTGCGCAGCACCTGCTCGATGACCGGCCGGATAACGCCATCCAGCCCCACGCAAGCAGCCAGTAACTTGTCTTGATCCGCCCCGGCTTCGGCGCGAAAGCGACTGCCCTGCCCCGCTGCCAGCACAATCGCTGTAACGGTCACTGCGCCGCTACCGCCAGGGGCTTTTTCTGCATCGGTGCCACGCCGTTCTTGATCGCGACAATTTCCGCCATCAACGACAGGGCAATCTCCGCCGGTGTATGGCTGCCGATATGCAAACCAATCGGCCCGTGCAAGCGCGCAATCGCATCCTCCGACAAGCCCAGCGCCGCCAGGTTCTCCCGGCGCTTCTGGGTATTGACCCGCGAACCCAGGGCGCCGATGTAGAACGCAGCGGAGTTCAGCGCCGTCAGCAACGCCATATCATCCAAACGCGGATCATGGGTCAGGCAAACGATGGCCGTGCGCTCATCGGTGTGGATGTTCAACACCGCCTCGTCGGGCATACCAGGCACAAAACGGCCATGTTGCTCTTCCCAGCCGTAGACGAACTCTTCGCGGGGGTCGCAGATCAGCACTTCGAAATCCAGCAAGCGCGCCATTTCGGCGACGTAGCGCGACAGTTGCCCGGCGCCGATCAGCAGCAGCCGCCAGCGCGGGCCGTAAATGGCGCGCAGGCGTTCGCCGTCGAAGCTCACCACATCAGTCTTGCTCGCAGCGCTCAGGGTTACCGCCCCCGTGGCCAGGTCCAATTCACGCGCGACGACCTGGTGGTCTTCACAGCGCGCCAACAATTGCTCGACCCAAGCCCAATCATCCACCCGCTCTTCGGTCAGGCGCAGCGTGCCGCCACACGGCAAGCCAAAACGTGCCGCTTCGTCGCGGGTGACGCCGTAGGTCACCAGTTGCACTGGTGGTCCGTCATCCGCCAGCCGCCCGTCCTGCAGGCGTGCGATCAAGTCATCTTCGATGCAGCCTCCGGACACAGAACCAATGACCACACCGTCGCCACGCAAGGCCAGCATCGCCCCCGGAGGGCGCGGCGCGCTGCCCCAGGTCTGTACCACGCTGTACAGCACCACGCACTGCCCGGCGCGGCGCCATTCCAGGACGCTACGCAGGACATTCAAATCCACACTGTCCATCAAACCTTCCTGCCAGCGTTGAAAAATCGTTGTTTACTGTAAAGCAAAATAATCAAAAAGTGGCCGCGCACAAACGCAAACGCCCCGAACCAGTCGGGGCGTTTGCCAATTGCCTAAGCGTCAGATCACGCCATCAGCGGCTTACTTGACCACCGGAGCAGGGCCTTCGGCCACACCCAGGTCATCGAGCTCGCGAGTTTCGGAGATACCGGTACCACCGGATGCCAGCTCGCTTTGCAGCTTGTCGGTGTCCAGCTCCTTGACCCACTTGGCCACAACGATGGTGGCTACGGCGTTACCCACCAGGTTGGTCAGGGCACGGGCTTCGGACATGAAGCGGTCGATACCCAGGATCAGCGCCAGGCCGGCAACCGGCAGGTGGCCGACAGCCGACAGGGTGGCAGCCAGGACGATAAAGCCCGAGCCAGTCACACCTGCAGCGCCTTTGGAGGACAGCAGCAGCACCAGCAGCAGGGTGATCTGGTGGGTGATGTCCATGTGGGTGTCGGTCGCCTGAGCGATGAACACGGCAGCCATGGTCAGGTAGATCGACGTACCGTCGAGGTTGAAGGAGTAACCGGTTGGGATCACCAGGCCGACGACGGACTTCTTCGCACCCAGGCGCTCCATCTTGATCAGCATACGCGGCAGTGCGGATTCGGAAGACGAAGTACCCAGTACGATCAGCAGCTCTTCACGGATGTAGCGAATCAGTTTCAACACGCTGAAACCGTGAGCGCGGCAGATTGCGCCCAGCACCAGCACGACGAACAGGATGCAGGTGATGTAGAAGCAGATCATCAGCTGGCCCAGCTGCACCAGCGAACCCACACCGTAGGCACCGATGGTGAACGCCATGGCGCCCAGGGCACCGATTGGCGCGAGCTTCATGATCATGTTGATGATGTTGAACATCACGTGGGCGAAGCGATCGATGAAGTCCAGCACCGGCTTGCCGTAGGCACCCAGGCGGTGCAGGGCGAAACCGAAGATCACCGAGAACATCAGCACCTGCAGGATGTCGCCGTTGGCAAAGGCGCCGACGATGGTGTTCGGGATGACGTTGAGGATAAAGCCGACAATGCTCTGGTCTTTACCGGCGGTGACGTAGGCCGCCACTTTGGAAGCGTCCAGGGTGGCGACGTCGATGTGCATGCCGGCGCCCGGCTGCACAACGTTGACCACGACCAGGCCGATCAGCAAGGCGATGGTGGACACGATTTCGAAGTACAGCAGTGCGTAGCCACCGGTTTTGCCGACCGATTTCATGCTTTGCATGCCAGCGATACCGCTGACAACGGTGCAGAAGATGATGGGGGCGATGACCATTTTGATCAGCTTGATAAAGCCGTCACCCAGTGGCTTGAGGGCCACGCCGGTCTGCGGGTAGAAGTGGCCGAGCAAAATACCGATAACGATTGCAACGATCACCTGGAAATACAGGGATTTGTAGATTGGCTGACGAGTCGTCATTGCAAAGTTCCTCAATCGTCCCGTGTGGCAAATATCCGCCATTGCCCACGACACTTGAATTGCGAACCCTCCTGCACTGGAGGGATTTGTTGTTTGCGAAGCCTGTAGGAGAGAGCCTGCGCTGCAATCCCTATCGCAAACAGCGTGCCACTTTGCTTAAACACCCTGAAGGCCCTTCAACATCGGGGCTTGGCGTTTATTGACGCGCTTGAGCCGTGGAACAAGGTGGCGGATTTCCGCCCGCCCACCCCGTCTCGTCCTACAATTTGGCGGATATCCGCCTTGCCGTCGCGCCGGGGTCTGACTACCATCCGCCACTCCATGGATGAGGCCCTTTCATGCGTGAACGTACCATCGCCAGTCACTACGCCCGAGCCGCCCTCGGCGGTGCGCGTCGTGTGGGTTACGACTACTCAGGGCTGTTGCAGCAGGTGGGCATCAGCCCCGAACTGCTGACCGAGCCCCGCGCCCGTATCGCTCCGGAGCAATTTACGCGGTTGCTGCAAATGCTCTGGCTGGGGCTGGATGACGAATACCTGGGGTTCGCCGAAGGCCCGAGCAAGCGTGGCACCTTCGCCATGATGTGCCACGCCCTGATCCACTGCCGCACGCTGGAAAAGGCTCTGGAACGCGGCTTATTGTTTTATAGCCTATTCCCACAGGGCCCGCGCTGGCAGCTGACGAAAGAAGGCGATATGGCGCGGCTGAGCCTGGATGACTCGCAGCTATGGGACCCGGATCACTTCCTCAGTGAATGCCTGCTGGTGATCTGGCATCGCCTGGGCAGTTGGCTGATCGGCCAGCGAATCCGGCTGCAACAGGCCACCTTCAGTTACCCGATGCCGGACCATGCTGGCGAGTACGACCTGCTGTTCCCCTGCCCCTTGGTGTTCGGTGCGCCGACCAGCAGCCTGGTGTTTCCCAGCCGCTACCTGAGCCTGCCGTTGTTGCAGGATGAACGCACTCTCAAGCATTTTTTGCAGCGCTCCCCTGCCGACTTGCTGTCGCGCCCGGATGAAGGCGACAGCCTGAGCAGCCAGTTGCGCCGCTTGCTCAGCCGCGACCGCACGCCCTGGCCGGACCTGGAAGCCGTCGCCCAGCATTTGCACATCAGCCCGCAAACCCTGCGCCGGCATCTGCGCGAAGAAGGCAGCAGCTTTCAGGCTCTGAAGGATGAGTTACGGCGAGACATCGCCATCTACCACCTGGGGCGGGCGGATTTGTCTTTGCAGGAAATTGCCGAACAGTTGGGGTTTTCCGAACCGTCGGCGTTTCATCGGGCGTTCAAGAAATGGACGGGGTTGACGCCGGGGGCCTACAGGGCGCAGGAGAGTTAAGGGTATAGCGCCTGGGAGGGCCTCTTCGCAGGCAAGCCACAGTTGATCGGGTTTACAAAATCTGATGTGTGAATACATTCAGAGGCCAGTGCAGATCACAAGGCCGGAAAATGAATCCTGAACGCGGCCCCCCCTAACGCTGAATCCCCCAACGTCAAACGCGCGTGATAGCTTTCGATGATGTCCTTGACCACCGCCAACCCGATGCCCTGCCCCGGGTGCTGGCGGTCCAGACGTTCGCCCCTTTGCAGGATCCGGGCGCGCTGGTCCGGTGGCACGCCTGGGCCATCATCTTCGATACACAGCTCAAGGCCGTCCAGGTTTTCCACCAAGCTGATTCGCACTTGCTTGAGGCACAGGCGATAGGCGTTTTCCAGCAGGTTGCCGAGCATTTCGAGCAGCGCGCCTTTCTCGATGGGCACGTCGCACTCAGGTGGCAGATCAAAGGTGACGGTGACACGCTTGTCGCGGTAAACCTTCTCCAATGTATCGCACAGGCTTTGCAGCACGGGCTCCAGACGTACCTGGTGACGCACCAGTCCGCTTTTACGCAGACTCGCACGCTGCAATTGGTAGCCGATCTGCTGGCTCATGCGCTCAATCTGCGATTGCAATACCCACGCCTGGCTGCGCTCTTCGGGACGCTGGGCCATGTCTTCGCTCACCCCCTGCAAGACCGCCAGCGGGGTTTTCAAACTGTGGGCCAAGTCATCAAGGGAGTCACGGTAGCGCGTACGCTGTTCGCGCTCACTGTGCAGCAAACGGTTGAGCGAGCCGGTCAGGCGCAACAGTTCGCGGGGGTGTTCTTCACTGAGGCTTTCGCGGGTACCGCCTTCGATCTGGTCAAGTTCCTGGCTCAGGCGCCGCAAGGCTTGCAGGCCCCAGGTCAGGCCCAGCCACAGCAGCGTCAACAGCACCAGCAGGGCCGCGCCGAATCCAAGGTAAAGGTTCTCGCGCAAGCCTTCGAGGGTCAGTTGGTACTCACGCACCGGTTGCAGGGCGACGATACTGAAGGCGGCGCTCTTGCCCCCCAGCAACCGGACCTCGACGTCATACACGAAGAATTCCTGGCCATTGGCCTCGCGGATGCGCGCAAACTCATTACCGCGCCCGTCGTAACGCGGTTTGTAGTTGATGTTTTCTTCCTGGGTCGCCCGCGAACGCCACACCAGATGGCCTTCGCGGTCGTAGATATAGCCGAGCAGGCGGCTGTCGGTAAGGTTGAAACGTTCGTCAGGCAACTGCGCCGGCATCAGCAGGCGGTTATTTTCCACCCGCGCCGCAGAAATCAGGGTGGTCACATCCGACGCCAGACGCTGCTCGATGGAATCCTGCAGGGCCAGGCTGAAGGCGCCTTGCATGGCCGGCAACAGGCCGAGCATAAACAGCACGGCCAGGGTGGCGGCCGCCAGCATCAGGCGCACACGTAGCGAGCGAATCAACGGCAGCGCTCATTGAACAGGTAACCCAAGCCGCGCACGGTATCGATCGGCTTGAACCCGGCGGGGCCTTCCAGCTTGCGGCGCAGGCGACCGACCAGCACTTCGATCACGTTCGGATCGCGCTCGTCATCATCAGGGTAGAGCTGCTCCATCAAGCGATCCTTGGCCACCACCTGTTGATGATGACGCATCAAGTACTCAAGGATCCGATATTCGTAGGCGGTCAACGCCAGCGGCTGTTCATCCAGGGAGGCCTGCTTGCGGTTGAGGTCCAGCAGCAACGGCCCGGCGATGATAGTGGACTGGGTAAAGCCGCTGGAGCGGCGCAGCAAGGCATTCATGCGCGCCTCCAGCTCTTCGAACTGGAAGGGTTTGACCACGTAGTCGTCGGCACCGGCCGCCAGGCCTTCGACCTTGTCCTGCCAGTTGCCGCGAGCGGTCAGGATCAGGATCGGGAACGTCTTGGCCTGGGTACGCAATTGGCGGATCAGGTCCAGGCCGCCCATACCGGGCAGGCCAAGATCGATGATCGCCAGGTCATGGTTGAACTGGCCGGTCTGGTACAGGGCTTCCTCGGCATTGGCCACAGCTTCGACCACATGCCCACTGTCGGTCAGGCGGGTAAACAGGTGATGACGCAGCAGCGCCTCATCTTCCACCACCAGCAATTTCATAAGGCTCTCCAAGGCAATTCAACTGTCCGACAGAGGGATATCATAGCGGCCCTGCACGTCTTGCGGGCGCAGTTTAATGCCATTGTACTGGCCCGTCAGGTGCGTGTAGCCGCTGCGATAGTCGGGTTGCGCAGCGGTAACGCCCAGGGCCTGACCCCACGGCGCGGCCTGGGTGCCGACGTCTTCGAAGCTGACACGATGGATCAGGTTGCCGGATTTCCTGGTTTTTTCGCCGCCAAAGGCCGCAAAGGCGCCATCGCTGGCCTGCACGCCCGCGGTGGCACCGAGCATGGTTAACGCCAACATCAGCTTCTTGATCGCAGTCATGGTCATTACCTCATATGCGTTTGGCCTGTGAGGTCCAGACTACGCAGGCGCCCCTGAACTCCCCCTGAACAGGCTCTTGACCACACCTGAACCGCGCCGGACTATCCACTGGCGCGCCAACTCGGCAAAATACCGCGCATGACGCCCCTACCCTCTTGCTGCACCCCGCTCGATGCCCGTTGGCCGCTACCTGTCGCCTTACCTGGCACGGTGTTTTTGAGCACCCGATTCGATCCGGCCTTATTGGACGCGGGCGATTTCCAACGCAGCGCTGTGCCGCCGCCGGCGAGCATTCAGCGCTCGGTTGCCAAGCGTCAGGCGGAGTTTCTCGCAGGGCGCCTGTGCGCCCGCGAAGCACTGCAACGCCTGGATAACCTCAACTGCATTCCAGCCATCGGTGAAGACCGCGCGCCGGTCTGGCCAGGGCATATCAGTGGTTCCATCACCCACAGCACCGGGCACGCCGCAGCGATTGTCGGGCATAAGGCGCAATGGCGCGGGCTGGGCATGGACCTGGAGAATGTGCTGACTCTGGAGCGGGCGGAGCGCTTGGCCGGGGAAATTCTGACAGCCAACGAGCTGCAGCGTATGGCGACCATACCGCGTGAGCTGCATGGGTTGCTGGTGACGCTGACGTTTTCGATCAAGGAGAGTCTGTTCAAGGCGCTCTACCCCATCGTGCAAAAGCGCTTTTACTTTGAACATGCCGAGCTGTTGGAGTGGTCACAGGCGGGCAATGTGCGGCTGCGGTTGCTCACGGATCTTTCTGAAGAATGGGGTGATGGCAAAGAGTTGGAGGGGCAGTTTGGGGTGGAAGGGGAGCAGTTGTTGAGCCTGGTGGCCATCGGCGCTAGATAGACTTGGTCCCGATAGCGGTGTCAGGGTTTGTCTTGATCCCTTGGCCAACTCAGGCTGAAGCACGCCCCGCCCAGGTTGTTGCTCTTGCTGATCAACGCCCGCCCGCCGTGCCAATAGATGATCCGCCGCACAATCGACAGGCCAAGGCCATGCCCCCCCGAGGCGCGGGTACGGCTGTCGTCCAGGCGCAGGAACGGCGTGAAAATTCGCTCCCAGGCACTCTCCGGCACGCCGGGGCCATCGTCTTCCACATCGATACGGCAGCGCAGCTGGCCGACCTGATAACTGATCAGCACCTGGCCCTTGGCGTGGCGCATGGCGTTACTGACAAGGTTTTGCAGGGCGCGGTGCAGGTAACGCGGCTCAGCGTCGACCCAGGCGTCCTCCCAGTGGGCCGATGACAGGCAGACACCGCGAGTCACGGTGACCTGCGGGCGCAGTGGCGACAATTCGCCAATCACTTGGTCAAGCAGCGCATCGAGGTCCACTCGCTGGAAATTCAACTCCGGCGCGCCCTGCTCCAGGCGCGCATAGGTGAGCATTTCATCCACCAGGCCATCGAGGTCCTGGATATCGCCGTCCATGCCTTCCAGGTATTTACGCCGCGCCTCGGGAGTGGCGGCGTCACCAATCATCTCCAGGCCAAAACGCAGGCGCGCTACCGGCGTGCGCAGCTCATGGGACACCGCACGCACCAGTTCGCGCTGAATCGCCAGCAATTGCTGCAAGTGCTCGGCCATGCCATTGAACGCGGCAGCCAGGCGCCCTACCGAATCGGCGCCCCGGGCCGGCACGCGCACCTCCAGGTTGCCCTTGGCGATCCGCGTCGCTGCCGCCTCCAGGCCTTTGAGCCGACGCTCCAACTGGCGCACCAGCAGATAAACGATCAAGCCGATCAGGGTCAGGCCGATCAAGGTGATCAGAATCAGCCACTGTGCCGGATAGGGGTTCATTTGATAGAGCGGGCCGATTTCCAGCACCCACGGCGTGCCGACCATGCCGGCAAATACGCGGATCGAATCGCCACCCTTGCCCAGAGCCATCACCGTATCGCCTTCCGCCACGCGACGGCGCTGGTCGTCGTCCATATCGGCCTGGTCGAGGGCCATCAAGTGCATCTCAAAACCAAAGCCCTTGGCCTGCTTGATGTCGGCCAGGCGTTGTGGCTGCTCAGCCACCGGAAAACGCACCAGTTCGTCGGCCAGCAGGTAGATAGTTGCACGGGCCAATTGCTCGCTGATCTGCTGCACTTCACCGGTGAGCACCAGCTGTTCCTGCTCGCTGACCAGTCGCAGCACCCGCGCCGCATGAGGGCCGGTCTGTTCCACCAGCACCTGGCCGCGTTGCAAGCGGTTGCGCTGGCCCAGGTCCAGTTGCGCCTCTGTAAACGTACGCAGCTCCAGCGGAATGCCCAGCAAACGCTCCCATACCGCCAAGGCACGCAGCCGTTCGATGGCGTTCATGGCTTGCAGGTTATCGCCCATCAAGGCAAAGGTGCCGTGGGCCAGGCTTTCGCGGTATTGGCCGCTGCGCACGTCGTTGAGCAGATGCAACGCCAGGGCGCCGAGCAACGCCACCAGGATCAGCGCCGCGCACATGCCGCCGTAGATGCGCAGGAAGATCGAATTCACAGCGGCATGTCGGCAGCGGCTTCGGGGACGAACAGGTAGCCTTTGCTGCGGATGGTCTTGATCAGGCGCGGGTGGATCGGGTCGTCGCCGATTTTCGGCCGAATGCGCGAGATGCGCACATCAATGGAGCGGTCCTGGCCGTCGTAGCCAATGCCGCGCAGGGCAATGAAGATTTCTTCCCGGGACAGGATGCGCCCGGCATTTGCGACCAATAGCCACAGCAGGTCGAATTCGGCGCTGGTCAGTTCGATCCCGCCATCGTGCAGCCAGGCTTCGCGCAGCGCGTTGTCCACCACCAGCGGGCCGAACTGCAGGCGGCGCTGGCTTCCCCCCCCCGCCGGTAACGCCGGCTCGCTGCGCCGCAATAGCGCCTGGATACGCGCCAGCAACAGGCGCGGGCGCACGGGCTTGCACACATAGTCGTCAGCGCCCATGTCCAGGCCCTGCACCTGGTCCATGTCGTCGGTACGCGCGGTAAGCATCAGGATCACGCCCTCATAGCGCTCGCGAACTTTGCGACAGATGCTCAGGCCATCTTCGCCGGGCAGCATCAGGTCGAGGATCACCAGGTCCGGCTGCTCGGCGATGATGCGCGCCGCAGCCTGGGCGCCATCGCTTTCCACCGACACGCGCAGGCCGTTGCTTTCCAGGTACTCACGGGTCAACTCGGCGAGTCGCTCGTCGTCCTCGATGATCAGTATCTGCCAGGCATCTTGCTCCACGCGCCACCTCATTATTATTAGAAATTCTTTGGCTCACGCGGCCTCCACCGCCCATACCCTGTTTGTCATGTTTTAAGGGCATAACAAAGCCCGATTGTAGCCATGCCCCAACCCTTAAATACAAGCCAGGAATTCCATTCGGTGATGGCGTTTTTTTGTGATAGGGTTCGCGCCCTCAAAATTCCAACCAACGGTTTGCACCTCGGAATATTCGGTGACAAACGGTGTGATCCAGTAGTAATGCGGCCTACACGGGTGTTCCACGATTCATACACATTTTACTCACAGCGTTATCCACAGGTAGTGCGTTGCTAACCCCCCAAAAACGCATTATCTTGTACCTCGGCGCTAAAAAAACCCTACATGTAGGGTTTTAAGCGAAAAAACCAAACACAAGTCAGACCAGAAACTCAAGCGCTTTCTTGCTCACGTTTGGTTGAACCAAAGCATTTTTTCAAAGCCCAAACCGCGCACGCGGATGGCAGCCGTTTTCAAGCCCGCTTGGCTGAAGACGGTACGGGTGTTGCAGGGCTTGAACCAGGCCACTGTCACCCAGCAGGAATACGGCGAAGGGCTCCCGGCCCCAAGCCAAAGACTTCGGCATGGAAGCGGCGCGATGAGCTCCCTTCCTCCTGTCCCGAAGTTGTTATGCCAGGCCCTGGCCTGCTGTAAGTGCTTCAGGACGGAACGGTGGGCACCTTGATGGTGCCCAAATAAATATAGAATGTGGAGACAACCCCCCATGCAAACCGACACAACTCGCGAGAACCCGCAAGGCTCCGTGCCGCAGGCCGCTGATTCGAATCTGGATCTGTCCGCCACCGCACCTGGCCAACTGCGCGTGATCAAGCGTAACGGCACTGTCGTTCCTTATACCGATGACAAAATCACCGTCGCCATCACCAAAGCGTTTCTTGCAGTTGAAGGCGGCACCGCTGCTGCCTCGTCGCGCATCCACGACACCGTTGCCCGCCTGACCGAACAGGTCACCGCGACCTTCAAGCGTCGCATGCCTTCGGGCGGCACCATCCACATCGAAGAAATCCAGGACCAGGTTGAACTGGCCCTGATGCGTGCCGGCGAGCAAAAAGTGGCCCGCGACTACGTGATCTACCGCGATTCGCGCGCCAAGGAACGTGCCGTACGCTCCCCGGCCGAAGAAGCTGCCGTACAAGCGCACCCGTCGATCCGCATCACCCTGGCTGACGGCAGCTTTGCCCCGTTGGATCTGGGCCGCCTGAACACCATCATCACCGAGGCCTGCGAAGGTCTGGAAGAAGTCGACGGTGACCTGATCCAGCGCGAAACCCTGAAGAACCTGTACGACGGCGTGGCCCTGACCGACGTCAACACCGCGCTGGTGATGACCGCCCGTACCCTGGTTGAACGCGAGCCGAACTACTCGTTCGTGACCGCGCGCCTGTTGATGGACACCCTGCGTGCCGAAGGCCTGGGCTTCCTGAAAGTCGCCGACAGCGCCACTCACCACGAGATGGCTGACCTGTACGCCAAAGCCCTGCCGGCCTATATCGCCAAGGGTATCGAGTTCGAATTGCTGAACCCGATCCTGGCCACCTTCGACCTGGAAAAACTCGGCAAGGCGATCAACCACGAGCGCGATCAGCAGTTCACCTACCTGGGCCTGCAAACCCTGTACGACCGTTACTTCATCCACAAGGACGGTATCCGCTTCGAACTGCCGCAAGTGTTCTTCATGCGCGTGGCCATGGGCCTGGCGATTGAAGAGAAGAACAAAGAAGACCGTGCGATCGAGTTCTACAACCTGCTGTCGTCCTTCGACTACATGTCGTCGACCCCGACCCTGTTCAACGCCGGCACCCTGCGTCCTCAGCTGTCGAGCTGCTACCTGACCACCGTGCCGGATGACCTGTCGGGCATCTACCACGCGATCCACGACAACGCCATGCTGTCCAAATTCGCCGGCGGCCTGGGTAACGACTGGACCCCGGTGCGCGCACTGGGTTCTTACATCAAGGGCACCAACGGCAAGTCCCAGGGCGTTGTACCGTTCCTGAAAGTGGTGAACGACACCGCCGTCGCCGTTAACCAGGGTGGCAAGCGCAAAGGCGCTGTGTGTGCCTACCTGGAAACCTGGCACATGGACATTGAAGAGTTCATCGAGCTGCGCAAGAACACCGGTGATGACCGTCGTCGTACCCACGACATGAACACCGCCAACTGGATCCCTGACCTGTTCATGAAGCGCGTCTTCGATGACGGCAAGTGGACCCTGTTCTCGCCATCCGAAGTGCCGGACCTGCACGACCTGACCGGCAAGGCCTTCGAAGAGCGCTACGAGTACTACGAAGCCCTCACCGAGTACCCAGGCAAGGTCAAGCTGTTCAAGACCATCCAGGCCAAAGACCTGTGGCGCAAAATGCTGTCCATGCTGTTTGAAACCGGCCACCCTTGGTTGACCTTCAAGGACCCATGCAACCTGCGCAGCCCGCAGCAGCACGTGGGCGTGGTCCACAGTTCGAACCTGTGCACCGAGATCACCTTGAACACCAACAAGGACGAGATCGCCGTTTGCAACCTGGGCTCGATCAACCTGCCGAACCACATCGTCAACGGCAAGCTGGACACCGCCAAGCTGGAGCGCACCGTCAACACCGCAGTACGCATGCTCGATAACGTAATCGACATCAACTACTACTCGGTGCCACAGGCGCAGAACTCCAACTTCAAGCACCGTCCAGTGGGCCTGGGCATCATGGGCTTCCAGGACGCGCTGTACCTGCAGCACATTCCTTACGGTTCCGATGCTGCGGTCGAGTTCGCCGACAAATCCATGGAAGCGGTGAGCTACTATGCGATCCAGGCGTCCTGCGACCTGGCCGACGAGCGCGGCGCCTACGAGACGTTCCAGGGTTCGCTGTGGTCCAAGGGCATCCTGCCGCTGGACTCGCAACAGATCCTGATCGAAGCCCGTGGCCAGAAGTACATCGACGTTGATCTGAACGAAACCCTGGACTGGGCGCCGGTTCGTGCCCGCGTGCAAAAAGGTATTCGTAACTCCAACATCATGGCCATCGCACCGACCGCCACCATCGCCAACATCACTGGCGTGTCGCAGTCGATCGAACCGACCTACCAGAACCTGTATGTGAAATCGAACCTGTCGGGCGAATTCACCGTGATCAACCCATACCTGGTTCGCGACCTGAAAGCCCGCGGCCTGTGGGACTCGGTCATGATCAACGACCTGAAGTACTACGACGGTTCCGTGCAGCAGATCGAACGCATCCCGCAAGAACTCAAAGAGCTCTACGCGACCGCCTTCGAAGTGGATACCAAGTGGATCGTTGACGCCGCCAGCCGCCGTCAGAAGTGGATCGACCAGGCTCAGTCGCTGAACCTCTACATCGCCGGCGCTTCGGGCAAGAAGCTGGATGTGACCTACCGCATGGCCTGGTACCGTGGCCTGAAAACCACTTACTACCTCCGTGCCCTGGCCGCGACCAGCACCGAGAAGTCGACCATCAACACCGGTAAGTTGAACGCTGTTTCCAGCGGCAACCATGGTGATGATTCGGTTCTCGCAGCTCCTGCCGGTCCGGCACCTGTGCCAAAGGCCTGCGCGATTGACGAGCCGGATTGCGAAGCTTGCCAATAAGCTGAACCTGCCGAGGGTTTAACCACTTAAGGCAGAAAAGCCCCCGATACACCTAGGGTGTATCGGGGGCTTTTTCTTGGGCGGGCATAAAGCCCTTGTTGCGGTACTGCGGTTCGGTCAATAACTGGATTGGCAGCGTGAAGCAGATGCAAATGTGGGAGGGGGCTTGCTCCCGATAGGGTGGTGTCAGTCAATGGATACTTGGCTGATACACCGCTATCGGGGGCAAGCCCCCTCCCACATTTTGAAGCACTAACCTATCAGGTCATCTGGATGATGGTCTGCATGATGGTGCTTTGGGTGGAGATGGTCTTGGCGTTCGCCTGGTAGTTGCTCTGGGCCTTGATCAGGTCAACCAGCTCGTTGGTCAGGTTGACGTTGGAGTTCTCCAGGGAGGTGGCCTTGATCGACCCCAGAGTGCCAGATTCCGGTGCGTCGAAGCCCGGCTGACCCGACGCGAAGGTCTCTTTCCAGGTCGTACCGCCGGCGGGCTGCAGGCCCTGCTCATTGTTGAAGCTGGCCAGAGAAATCTGGCCGATGGCCTTGCTCTGCTGGTTACTGAAGGTGGCGAAGAGCACACCGCTGCCATCGATCTTCAAGCCGGTGATCTGGCCGGTGGCGTAACCATCTGTGACCGGCGGGTTACGGTAGCTGGCCGAGTTGTACTGGGTGACGGTGCCCATGTTGATGGCGATGCCGTCCTTGTTCGCCGTCGCATCGTTAGCCTTCCATACGCCATCGGTCACCGTGCCAGGTACCCAATCCTTGATGGTCAAGGTGTTACCGGCAACACCGCCGGTCACGATGCTCTTGAGGTTACCAGCACCATCGAAGCTCAACGTCGACGGCACAGGCGCCTTCACGTCAGCACCGGTTCCGGTAGGCGCCGAACCATCAGGATTGCGGCCATCGATCAAGGTGTAGGCCTGCCACTGGTTGGCATCGGTTTTCACCAGGTACTGCACCATCGGGTGCGCGTTGCCCTGGGAGTCGTACAAGGTGGTGCTGTATTGCGTGGTGAAGGTTTCGGATTTGGTTGGATCAAACGGGTTCTTGGACTGATCGATCACCGGCGACGAGGAGTTCAGGTTGCTGGAAGAGTCCACCTTGGTAGACGCCTTCGGGGGCAGGTTGGCCAGGTTCAGCTGCAGGTCGACCAGGCCACCCTTGGTGATCTTGCCATTCTCGTCCGCGGCATAGCCTTGCAGGCGCGAGGTGCCGGTATTGTTGGTGATATAGCCGTCTTTGTCCGCGCGGAAGGCACCGCTACGGGTGTATTCCAGCGAGCCGTCGCTGCCCTTCTGCACGAAGAAGCCACCGCCCTGGATCGCCATGTCGAGGATGCCACCGCTACCATTGACATCGCCTTGGGTGAACTGCTGGGACACTGCCGCCAGGTTCACACCGTTGCCGATACTGTTCTGGCCGGTGCCCAACTTGGAAGCCGCGTAGATATCGGCGAATTCCGCACGGGATGACTTGAAGCCAGTGGTCGCGACGTTGGCGATGTTGTTGCCGGTCACGTCCAGTTGTTTGTTGGCCGCATAGAGGCCGCTAAGGCCGATATTAAAAGACATGTTTCTCTCCCTCTGCCGTATTTAGCCGGCTCTATGTACCGATAGTCTGAATTTGCGACAGCTTGACGCTGCCCATGCCGCCTGCAAGGTTGAGCAGCATTTCGCCGCCGGTCTTGCTCAAGGTCACGCTGGTGACCGTGGCCGGTAGCGAGGTGGCCAGGGCCACCGCGTCACCTTTGTCGTTCTTGGTGGAGGCATTGAAGGTGTAGGTGCCGGCTGGGGCGACCTCGCCCTTGTCATTCTTGCCGTCCCAAATAAAGCTCTGGCTGCCGGCACTCTGCGCGCCCATATCCACGGTGCGCACGACGTTGCCGTCCTTGTCGGTGATTTTGACGGAAACGTTACCCGCCGCCGATGGCACCTCTACCGAACCGTTCATGCTCTTGCTGGTATCAACCATGGCTTTGTCGGTCTGGATAATGATCGACCGCCCCACCAGCGATGAAGCCTGCAGCGCTTGCGAAGAGCTGAAGTTGCTGGAGATGTTATTCACCGAGTCGTTCAGGGTGTTGATGCCTTCCAGGCTGCTGAACTGGGCAAGTTGGGCCACGAACGCGCCGTTGTCCTGGGGCGACAGCGGGTTCTGGTTTTTCAGCTGGGTTACCAGCAACTGCAGGAATGCGTCCTTGCCCAGCGACTGGTTGCCAGTGGCCGCTTTGGAAACATTCGAGACATTGTTCGAAGCGTCCTTGACCTTGGAATTGAACAGGTCCTGGACTGCCGTGTTGTTTGACGTATCAACGATGGCCATTATTTGGCGCCCCTTATTACTGACCCAGGGTCAGGACCTTCTGCATCATGGCTTTGGCGGTGTTCATCATTTCCGCATTGGTCTGGAACGAACGACTGGCGGAGATCATGTCAGCCATTTCCTCGACCACGTTGACGTTGGGGTAGTAGACGTAACCCTTTTCGTTCGCGGCCGGATGGTTGGGCTCGTAACGGGCCTCCAGGTTGCTCTGGTCTTCGACCACACCCAGCACCTGCACGCCGGAGCCGGCTGCGTCCTGGTTCTGGAACAACGAATCGCTGCCACCGGCCTGGCCACCCTGGAACATGGTGGCAAACACCGGGTGACGGGCACGGTAAGTCTGGTCAATGCTCGAAGAGACGGTCTCGGCGTTGGCGATGTTACTGGCGACGGTGTTCAAACGCGTGGTCTGCGCGCTCATGCCACTGCCGGCAATATTGAAAACACTGGACAGGGACATGGCTTATTCTCCACGCAGGGCTGACATCAGCCCTTTGAATTTGCTGTTGAGCAGGGTAAAGCTGGCCTGGAAGTTCACCGAGTTCTCGGCGTAGTTCGATTGCTCCAACTGCGCGTCGACGGTGTTCTGGTCGATCGACGGCTGCATCGGCGTGCGATACAGCAACGACTCGTCACCCTTGCTCAGGCCTTGCGCTTCGATATGACGGCTGTTGGTCATGTTCAAGGCGAAGGTGCCGTTCTTGGTCTTGTCTTGCTGTGCGGCGAGCACGGCAGAGAAGTCCAGGTCCCGAGCCTTGTAGTTCGGGGTATCGGCGTTGGCAATGTTATTGGCCAGGACTTCGGCACGCTGGGCGCGAAAGCCCAGGGCTTGTTCATGGATACCGAGCGCTTTATCGAAGCTGATGCTCATGGCGGAAACCTTTAGGCTGACCTGCTGTTCGTTAGCAGGGTTATAGCAAGGTGCGTGCCAGTCTTGCGGAGGCCCGTATATCAAGGGTTTCGAGGGTAGGTGCCGGCGACTATGCCAGAAAAGCGGCAACGGGTTTCCGCGTGGCGCCAGTAAAGCGGCAATGGGGAGTTGCCGCTTTCTTCAACGTTGCCGCAGAAACAAATGTGGGAGGGGGCTTGCTCCCGATAGCGGTGTATCAGTGATAAAGACATCAACTGAACCACCGCTATCGGGAGCAAGCCCCCTCCCACACTTTAACTGCGTGCGACTTACTTGGCCTGGTAGATGATCCCCGGGCTGCACTGCACCATCTGGTAATGGTCCGGCAGGCCATTCAACGCTTCGGAAGCACCGAGGAACAGGTAACCGCCGCGCTTGAGCGTGCCGTGGATACGCAACAGGATGTCTTTCTTCACTTCGGCCGAGAAATAGATCAGCACGTTGCGGCAGAACACCATGTCGAACTTGCCCAGGCTGGCGTAGCTGTCGAGCAGGTTGAACGAGCGGAACTCCACGCGATTCTTGATCGGTGCCTTGATCGCCCAGCGCCCGGCGCCTTTGGGGTCGAAGTAACGCTGCAGGCGCTCCTGGGATAAACCGCGGCCCAGGGCCAGGCTGTCGTACTCACCGGTCTTGCAGTTGGTGAGCATGGTGCCGGACAAGTCGGTAGCAACAATTTGCGCGCCGGCTTTCAACTGGCCCATGTTGGTTCGCTCGAACTCGTCGATGGACATCGAGATCGAGTACGGCTCCTGCCCCGAGGAACAAGCCGCCGACCAGATACGCAGGCGCTGGCCAGGACTGGCCTTGATGGCTTCCGGCAACACTTTGTTCTTGAGCACTTCAAAGGGGTAGGTATCTCGAAACCACAGGGTTTCGTTGGTGGTCATGGCATCGACCACCATTTCCTTGAGCCCGCTGCGCGGCTGCCCCTGGATCCGCTGGACCAACTCACCCAGGGACTTGATGCCCTGCTGTTCCATCAGTTTGTTGAGACGGCTGGATACCAGGTACTGCTTGTTTTCACCGAGCAATATGCCACAGGCTTTTTCCAGGAAGACCCGGAACTGTTCGAAATCCAAATTACCCGTAGACAATGATACCGCCTCTTAAATCGTGTGATCGCCGGGGGAAATCCCCTAGCCGTGATCTGCTGCCTTGATCCGGTCGACTACCCGGGATGCCAGGTCATCAGGACGGAATTTGGCCAGAAAGTCATCAGCACCAACCTTCTTGACCATTGCCTGATTGAATACCCCCGACAACGAAGTATGCAGGATGATATGCAGTTTTTGCATGCGTGGATCGTTGCGTATCTCGGCCGTGAGCGTGTAGCCGTCCATTTCCGGCATCTCGATGTCGGAGATCATCATCAGGAATTCTTCTTCGGGCTTCTTGCCTTCGTCCACCAGCTTGCGCAGGTAATCCAAGGCCTGACGACCATCATTGAGGGCCACCACGTCTACACCAACGGTCTGCAGGCAGCGTGTGACCTGCTTGCGCGCCACTGAGGAGTCGTCCACGGTCAATACGCGCAGAGACACCGCCTTGTGTGCAGTCTCGGCATCCACCACACCCACAGAGATGGTTTCCGAGGTGGGCGCCACTTCTGCGAGGATTTTCTCCACGTCGATGATTTCGACCAACTGGTTATCGACCCGTGTCACCGCCGTCAGGTAGTGATCGCGCCCCGTGCCCTTGGGCGGCGGGTGGATCTCTTCCCAGTTCATATTGACGATACGCTCCACCGAGCGCACCAGGAAACCCTGGGTCTTGGTGTTGTACTCGGTGATGATCACAAAGGGGTTCTGGCGGTCTTGCAAACCCGCCGAGCCCGTGGCCATCGCCAGGTCAAGAATGGGAATAGTTGCACCACGGATGTTGGCTACGCCACACACCACTGGGCTGGACTTGGGCATGATCGTCAGCTTGGGGCATTGCAGCACTTCCCGCACTTTGAATACGTTGATGCCGTACAACTGCTTGCCATCCAGGCGAAAAAGCAACAACTCCAGGCGATTCTGCCCTACCAGCTGTGTGCGCTGGTTTACTGAATCCATTACACCTGCCATGCCCTGACTCCTAAATCCTGGGGGTACGACGCGCACCCAACACTAAACGGCACGAGCTTTGCTATTTATTAAACATGGATATTAAAACGACAGTTTCCCGACGCCCTAGCCACCGCCGGCTGTTCAGCACCGTGATGGCGCTGCTTGCCTTGAGCATTGGCGCTACCGCACGCGCCGACAATGTCACCCTGCCTGATCTCCTTATCGGCGTCACCCAGGGTTTTCTTGAATTCACTGTAGAAGATTATCTGGCGACCACGCAGACCCCGGGACGTTATGAAATTCAGGTCAGCCAGTTGGACCCGCGCTTGCGCATGCCGATGTGCGACAAGGAATTGACAGCCACGCTGGAAAGCCCTGCCCAGCCCATCGGACGCGTAACGGTAAAAGTTCGCTGTGAAGGCGCCTCGCCCTGGACGGTATTCGTGCCGGCTCAGGTCAAGCTGTTCCGCGATGTGGTAGTAGTCGCGCGGCCGTTGAAACGCACCGGCATCATCGGCTACGAGGATGTGGCCCTGCGCGAGCGCGATATCAGCCTGATCAACCAGGGCTACCTGACCTCAGTGGATCAGGCTATCGGGCAGAGACTCACCCGACCAATGGTCACCGATCAAGTCATCACACTGGTTCATCTGGAACAGGCCGAAGTGATTCGCAAGGGTGACCAGGTGGTGATTTCTGCCAGCAGTGGCGGGCTGAACGTAAGGATGCCAGGGGAGGCACTGTCCAACGGCGGCATGAGCGAACAGATTCGCGTCAAGAACCTCAACTCCAATCGCGTGATCAAGGCGCGGGTCACGGCGCCAGGTCAGGTCGAAGTTGCTTTATAGATCACTGGAATCACAGCCCGGCTTTTCCTACACTGTGTATTGGATGTCGAGCGGTACAGGTTTATTGTCAATCGAGCCTAAAGTTTGCCCGGGTATGGCCGAAAACATGGCAAGCGTCCAAATACCCAGAGGTTTTTTTCACCATGGTCATTGATTTCAGTCGTTTGAATAGCACCCAGGCTTTGCCGGGCAATACGCGCACCAACGGTGCCAAGGACAGCGTAGAAGCCAAGTCCCAGCCCCTGCCCGCCAAGGCAGAGCAGGCCAGCGCCAGCCAGAGCGGGGAATCGGTACACCTGAGCAATGAGGCTCAACAGTTGCAGAAGGTCACTGACTCGCTGCGTGATCAGCCGGTTGTCAATAAAGCTCGCGTGGCTGAGTTGAAACAGGCCATCGCCGACGGCAGCTATAAAGTCGACAGCAGCCGTGTAGCCAGTAAGCTGCTTAACTTCGAAGCCGAGCGCTAGGCAAAAGCCTGCGCAGGGCTTTTGGACGCTTAAAACCCAAGGCCAGCCATGCACCACGACGAACATCTGCTTCAACTGATCATTGATGATCTGGCGCCCACGCACCAGTTGCTTGAGCTGCTCAAGGAAGAATCCCTGGCCCTGTACGGCCGGGACATGCCCTTGCTCGAAGAAATCCTGGCGCGCAAGCAGTCGCTGATTGTGTTGCTCGAACAACACGGCAAGAAGCGCAGCCAGATACTCATCAGCCTGGGCCTGCCTGCCGATCACGAAGGCCTGGCACAACTGGCCAGCCATTCCTCGGTCGGTGATCAATTACTGGCGCAAAGCAAAGAACTCAATCAATTGCTTGCCCAGTGCCAGGAAGCCAACCTGCTCAACGGCCAATCAATCCAGCTTCAGCAAGCCACGACCGCCAATCAGTTGCGCATACTGCACGGTGGTGAGCCTCCGGCCCTGTACAACGCCCAAGGCTCCACCTCTCGCCTGGTCAAGCCAAGTACCCGCAGCCAAGCCTGACACCGGTTTACAGCGCGACCTATCCAAGGAGCGCTACATACTGGCAAAATGCCGGTTCTTGCGTGTAGTCGTACTTTGTCTGGAGATGGAAGAACCGTGTTCAACGCCCCTAATGCGGAAGATGCACCGCAGCCACCGAAGGTGCTCACTACGCCTCTGGAAGTCGCCAGCACATTACGGATGCTGCAAGAAAGCCATGATCCGCTGATCATCACTTTCCACGAACGCAGCCAGCGCTTTCAAAGCTATTTGGTGGATATTGATCGGGACAGCAAAACGCTGGCCCTGGATGAAATGATCCCCCGAGACGGTGAGCGCTACCTCGAGAACGGCGAACCCTTTCGTATCGAAGGCTTCCATGAAGGTGTACGGGTTGCCTGGGAAAGCAATGGCACGCTGAACATCAGCGAAAAAGACGGCCACCGTATCTATAGCGGCAGCATGCCTGATGAAGTGGTTTACCATCAGCGGCGCAATGCATTTCGCGCCGCGCTGAAACTTGCGCAATTGGTGAATATCGAACTGGGCGGCGAGAAGCTCAAGGCACCGATCAGCGGCAAACTTCTGGACATTTCCGCCACCGGCTGCAAATTGCGCTTTGAGGGCGATATCTCCGAGCGCCTGCAGTTGGGCCAGGTCTATGACCGCTTTATCGCCGCCCTGCCCTTTGGCAGCATGACCACCTCCGTCGAACTGCGCTACCTGCACTTCGAAGACAAGATCAACACGACCTTTGCTGGCGTGCGCTTTCACAACATGAGTGGTTTGGTGCAGCGCCAGGTGGAGCGTTTTGTCTACCAGCTGCAGCGTGAGGCTCGGCGCTTCGACAAGGACGATGATCTTTAAGGTTTGGACGCTGAAATAAAAAACGGGCAGTTCCTGATAGGAACTGCCCGTTTTCATTCAGGGGCGTGCCCTGCTCAAGTCATGGGGATGTTCATCCGGGTCCACCGGCTCCTGCGGCTCTTCATTGGCTGGCTCATCAGTTACCGGGTCTGGCTCGGGTTCCGGGTCAGGGACAGTGACCTGCATCTGCTCCTGTACCACTTGCTCATCCACCCGTGGGTCTAGCGCTGCTACCAGCGGTGAACTGGACATGCTGTCAGGCATCGCCACGTGATGCAGCGGGGCGTCGTCGACCTGGTGCAGGTTGGTCACTGCTTTGGGGCGGATGCGCCATACCAGGATCAACGCACACAAACTGAAAAACGCGTAGAGCATTTGGCTGCCGAACAACTTCATCACTACGCCCGCCAGCAGTGGGCCGATACTGGCGCCTATGCCGTAGGTCACCAACAACATGGCCGTCAGCGAAACCCGACGATCACCTTCTACATGATCGTTGGAAAAAGCCACTGCCAATGGGTAAAGGCAGAATTGCACCAGCGAACAGAAGAAGCCTGCCACAAACAGCACTTCCAGCGGTACTTGAGTCATGATCGCCAGCGGCAACGCTGTTACGGCCAGGCACAACGCAAAGCAGCGAATCAACAGCGCGCGGTCATAGCGGTCCGATAGCCATCCCAGCGGCCACTGAACGACCAAGCCGGCAAAAATGCAGCTCCCCATGAACAAGCCGACTTGCTCAGTCGTCAGCCCCTGCTGAGACGCGTAGAGCGGCGCCAAACCGTAGAACGACCCAACGATCAAGCCCGCGCCCAGCACCGTACTAAGAGACTGTGGCACACGCTTTATAAAAAAACGGGGCTCCATCGGGGCCGGGTGCAGGGGCGCGGGGTGAATGCGTCGGGTCATGGCCACAGGCACCAGGCACAACGCAAAACACAGCGCGACCAACATCAGCAGTTCAAGCCCAAGGTGGGGATGCAGGACCAGGATCAACTGCCCCAGTACCAACCCGAGGTAGGACGCGATCATGTAGCCGCTGAACACTACGCCACGCTGCTTGGCATCCGCCTGTTCATTGAGCCAGCTTTCGATAACCATGTACTGGCACATCATCCCCAGGCCGACGATTATCCGCAGCACGATCCAGGCAGGTAGCCAATCAATCAAGCCATGACCCAGCACTGCCGCGCCGACGATTCCGGCGCAAGTCGCGTAGGCACGAATATGTCCAACGCGGGCAATCAGGCGATGCCCGATCTTGCCGCCCAGTACCAAGCCAAAATAGTTGGCGGCCATCAGCGCACCGACCCACAAACTGTCGACATTGTCTGCCGCCAGGCGCAAGGCCAGGTAAGTACTGAGCAGGCCGGAGCCAATCAGCATCATCAAAGAGGCGAAATAAAGGGCTCGAAAAGATTTCCAGATCTGGCGCATCGGCGTTCCGAGCGGCTCCTTGCGGTAAGGGATTGGGCTATCGGCATGATAGTCCGGGTGGTCGGGTCCGGACAGGCGGTGCGGCCTGTTTCCGGGGATTATTTTGCATAAGAGCTCAGACGTTGCACCTGTGTCTGTAGGTACACAACGATAGAGATAAATACATGACGCCCCTGCTGTGAACCCTGAAGCGCTGCAAGGTTCGACTGATCTTTGAGGCTTTGCAAAAAGCTGTGGGTATTGAATAGCTCGGTACTTTTCGACCGCCCAAAACAAAACCCCTGTTTGCGTTAGCAAACAGGGGTTTCGGAAT
>NZ_JXSI01000022.1:0-18466 GCF_002916705.1 Pseudomonas sp. GZJR-8
TCATCGTCAAGATTAAATTCCAGAACCCCTGTTTGCTAACGCAAACAGGGGTTTTGTTTATGTAGAAGCTCATGAATTTCACCGGCACGTTGCCAACGCAACGGTCTGGTACACAGAATTTCTTGACGACCATAGAGCATTGGAACCACCTGATCCCATCCCGAACTCAGCAGTGAAACGATGCATCGCCGATGGTAGTGTGGGGTTTCCCCATGTGAGAGTAGGTCATCGTCAAGATTGAATTCCGAAACCCCTGTCTGCTAACGCAGACAGGGGTTTTGTCGTTTAAGGCTCTATGTCACACCCTCCCGCCTTCACCTACCGCCTGTCGGTTTCCTACGCAAAAAGAAGATGCTTCACACAAATTTCTAAGCTTTGCCGATGTTTGGCCGAAAGCCTGACGAGCCATGCGTGCACCGAAATAGAGCGACCGCAGAGTCCGCCTATCCCGTTACATGGAATGTTCCACTCGGCACGCTCACCCCCCTTTGGCAAAAAGAAGTCGATGAAATGAATCTCAAGTTCAGTCATAAAATTCTGTTGGCCGCGTCAGGCGTCGTGGTTTTAGCCTTCGCGTTATTCACCCTCTACAACGACTACCTGCAACGCAGCACGATCAGGCAAAACCTGGCCTCGTCTATCCAGCAATCCGGCGAGCTTACCGCCAGCAGTGTGCAGAACTGGCTCAGTGGTCGCATCCTGGTCCTCGAGAACTTGGCGCAGAACGTTGCCCATCAAGGCAGTGCCGTCGATCTTCCTGGGTTGGTGGATCAGCCAGCGTTTACCTCCAACTTCCAGTTCACCTACGTGGGCCAAACCAATGGGGTATTCACACAACGCCCTGACGCGAAGATGCCTGAGGACTATGACCCTCGTCAGCGCCCTTGGTACAAGCAGGCGGTGGTAGCGGACAAAACAATGCTTACCCCGCCTTATATGGCGGCTGTAGGCGGTCAGATCGTGACAATTGCCATGCCGGTGAAAAAGAACGGCGAACTGTTGGGTGTTGTTGGGGGTGACCTTAGCCTGCAAACTCTGGTGAAGATCATCAACTCGGTTGACTTCGGCGGCATTGGCCATGCGTTTCTGGTCAGTGGTGATGGTCAGGTCATCGTGAGTCCTGACCAGGACCAGGTGATGAAAAATCTCAAGGACATCTACCCTGGCACCAACGTACGTATCGAGAAGCTTAACCAGGACGTTGTTCTCAATGGCCAGGATCGTATTCTTTCGTTCACGCCTATCAGCGGTTTGCCCGGCGCCGACTGGTACATCGGTCTATCCATTGATAAAGAAAAAGCCTACGCCCCGCTGGGCAAGTTCCGTACCTCGGCTTTGATTGCAATGTTGATCGCCGTTGTGGCCATTGCCGTGCTCTTGAGCCTGTTGATTCAGGTGTTGCTGCGTCCGCTGACCACCATGGGCGTCGCCATGCAGGACATCGCCCAAGGCGAAGGCGATTTGACTCGACGACTCGCAGTGACCAGCAAAGACGAATTCGGCGAAGTCGGCAGTGCATTCAATCAATTCGTCGAACGCATCCACGCCTCGATTTCCGAGGTGTCTTCGGCAACGCGTCAGGTGCATGATTTGTCCCAGCGCGTAATGGCATCGTCCAATGCTTCGATCATCGGTTCCGACGAACAGAGTGCGCGTACCAACAGCGTAGCTGCGGCCATCAACGAACTGGGCGCTGCCACCCAGGAAATCGCCCGCAATGCAGCAGATGCTTCGCAGCACGCCAGCGGTGCCAGCGAACAGGCTGACGATGGCCGCAAAGTGGTTGAGCAAACCATCCTGGCGATGTCGGAGCTGTCGCAGAAGATCAGTCTGTCCTGCACTCAGATCGAAACCCTTAACGCCAGTACCGACAACATCGGGCATATTCTGGATGTGATCAAAGGCATTTCCCAGCAGACCAACTTGCTCGCCCTCAATGCGGCAATTGAAGCCGCCCGTGCTGGCGAAGCCGGGCGTGGGTTCGCCGTAGTGGCAGATGAAGTGCGCAACCTGGCACACCGTACCCAAGAGTCGGCAGAGGAGATCCACAAGATGATCACTTCGTTGCAGGTGGGCTCGCGTGAAGCAGTGACCACCATGAATGCCAGCCAGACTTCCAGCGAAGAAAGCGTTGAAGTGGCCAACCAGGCGGGTGAGCGCCTGATCAGCGTGACGCAGCGTATCGTTGAGATTGATGGAATGAACCAGTCGGTTGCAGCTGCCACCGAAGAGCAGACCGCTGTCGTTGAAACCCTCAACGTCGACATCAACCAGATCAACCTGTTGAACCAGCAGGGTGTGGCTAACCTCAACGAGACGCTCAAAGACTGCGATGCACTGTCCCAGCAGGCCAGTCGATTGAAGCAATTGGTTGATAGCTTCAAGATCTGATCCTGTTTGCATCGGAGCGAGGCCTCTCGCTCCGAATGCTGATTGGTGCAGTAATGTCGTCGGCAATTTCTGAAGCTGTTCAGAGGAAGCTGATGGCCCTGAGGTAATCACAGCCTTTGCGTAACAGCGCCGGGCTCTTTGACGGATAGTCCATACCCATTCTTTCCAGACCCCATCGGGCATTGTCGTAACGGATCATCGACGTATCGCCGATGTCTTCGTCCAGTTCGTCCAGGTAGAAACCCAGCACACCGAACAACGCGTTATCACGGCCAACCGTTCGCAGCGCCTGCTGCCAGTCTTCAACGCTTACCCGGTCGAAGGCGTGCCCGACCTGGCTGAATGCGTCGAGGTACTTATCCCAGCTCAAGGGCTGTGGGTTGTGCAGGTTGAATACGTTTCGCCCAAAGGCAAATTGGGCGCTGTGGAAGGCTATGAAGCCGGCCAGGAAATCCACCGGCATCAGATCGAAGTTCACCTCCAACCGGGGGACCAGCCCCAATTGCATAGACCCCTTGAGCATCAGCATCAGGCGGTTCTTCTGCGGTTGGCAGACGCCGTTCTGGCTGTTGAAACTAATATTTCCCGGCCGATGAATATTGACCCAGGCCCCTTGTTCGACGGCCCTTCCCAACAATCGCTCAGCTACCCATTTCGAGAGGTTGTAGCCATTTTTCACATACAGTGGCTGCGCGCGCCCGGCGGGCGATTCAAGGACGTGCCCATCGGCGTCCACGCTGCTGCAGGCCGACAGCGTCGAGATGAAATTAAGTACCTTCTTACAGTGGGTTTCGCAGAGGCGCAGGCACTCAAACACCGGCTCGACGTTGTCCCTGGCGAGTGACGCATAGTCCAGTACATGATTGACCTGTGCGGCGTTATGCACCAGCACACCATAATGACGGGCAAGATAGTCATACACATTGCCGGCCAAGCCCAGGCGGGGTTCGCGCATGTCAGCGGCATACACCCGCACTCGGCTCAGGTCCAAATGTTCCAGGCGGTATTCCCGCAGTGCCTGGGTGAATCGCCCCGCCGCTGAATGCCCGGGCAGTTCCCGCACCAGACATGCTACTTCCAGCGCCCCGCCGGCCAGTAGCGCTTGGACGATATGTACCCCGACAAAACTGTTCGCCCCGGTGACGATCGCTTTGCGTGGGTCACCCATGTGGGTATCAGGCAGCACCTCGATCCCCAGCATTCTTGCTGCATCTTTTTCCATCCGGTGGGTAGGGGTGTCAGGCAGCGCCCCGCCGTCCATCAGTGCGGCCAACGTGCGGATGGTCGGTGTCTCGAAAAAGGGGCTCAGGCAGAAGCTACGGCCAAACTGCTCACGCAGGCGCAACAATAGGCTCGACAACAGGATGGAGTGGCCGCCGAGGTTGAAGAAACTGTCATCGATCGAAAGTTCGCCTGCGGATAAGGCCAACAACTCTGCCCATAAGTCCACCAACTGTGCCTGCAGAGGTGTTTGTACAGGGCTGCAAGTCGCCCCGGCGAGCGTGGATATTGGCAGGGCCAATAATGCCTTCCGATCGACCTTGCCGTTACTCGTACCGGGCAGACAGGCCAACTCGCTCCAGGCGACCGGCTGCATATGTACAGGCAACCACTGCCGGGCATGTTCCTTCAGGCTCTGCAGCGTAGCGCCGGGTTCGGGCTGGGCGGCAAAAGCTATGACTCTGTGCGTCGGATCGATCACCACTGCCACTTGGCGAAACAATCGACTGTTGCGCAGGCATTGCTCAATCTCCTGAGGCTCGACTCTAAAGCCACGGATCTTGACTTGATCATCCCGACGCCCGCCGAGCTCGATGCCATCTTGCGTCCATTTCGCCAAATCGCCGCTGCGGTAAGCCTTGAGAACCTGTCCATTCGGCAGCCTCAGCGCAACGAATGGACTGTCGGGTTGCGGCGGTGCATTCCAATAGCCGAGGCTGACGCCTGGACCGGCAATGTACAAATCGCCCGTGACCTGTTCATCCACCGGTTGCAGGTTTTCATCGAGGATTAACACCTGACTGTTGGCGATGGGGTAGCCGATATTGCGATGGCTATCACCTTGTTGGAATACCCGGTGTGTTGCCAACACCGTGGTCTCGGTGGGCCCATAAAAGTTATGCAACTGACATTGCCCCGCCAGTTGTTCGATCACATAGGGCTCGCAGAAATCGCCGCCGGTAAGCAAGTGAGTAAGGCCCAGTGGCTTATCCAGCGGCAGAATGCTGAGCAGCGCCGGTGGCAGAAATCCATGACTGACGCGTTGCTGGCGAATCAGCTCTACCAGTTGGTGAGGGTCGTGACGTTGATCTGCGCTGGGGACAATCAATTCAGCGCCGGCGATCAAGGCCGGGAAAATATCGATCAATGACGAGTCGAAGCCCAGTGGCGAAAACTGCAGGACGCGACTGTGTTGATCCAACCTCACACAGGTTGTGAGCCACGCGCTGAAATGCGCCAGATTGTAGTGGCTCAGGAGTACACACTTGGGCTGGCCGGTGGTCCCCGACGTGAACAAGGCCATGCAAGGCTCGTCGGCAAGGCGGTGATGGTGCATCAGCGGTTGTGTCGCGTCGACGTCGTGCACAGCGATTTGGCTGACATCAAGGGACGCGAAGCCATCTCGCAAAGGATGCTGACCGTTATCCAGCAGCACACAGGCCTGGAGGCTTTCCAACATGCTCTGCTGACGTTGCACCGGATGATCCGGAGCCAACGGCAAATACACACAGCCGCAACCCAATACCGCAAGAATACTTGCATACAGCTCGGTGGATTTTTCCAGGCACACACCGATCACCGGTGGTGCCTGCACGCCTTCGAGCAAAGGAAGCAGGCGTTGCTGGATCGCTATGGCATGGTGATGAAGTTGCTGATAAGTCAGCATGTCCCCCGCGATATTCAACGCTGTTCGATTCGCGAAGGTCTCAAGACTGGCCTGCAGCGCTTCAATCATGGGCACCTTGGCTGCCCGCAGTAAAGCCGGGTCTGTCGTGCGGTTGAACCGATGCATGAATGCCACTGCTTCCAGCCCTTGCAGGCCCTGTTCGGGCCAGTCGTTAGCGGTAGCGGCTATAGAGAAATAACCTGGATCCCTTGAAAAACCACAGACCAACCAAGCTGCCCACTCCACCAATGCGTTCGTTGCCTGCTGGTGTAATCGCTGGCCGTTGCCGCTGGGTTCCTCGGCGACGCCCTGCACAGCCAACAGGCGGCGCTCGCGGTCATAGCAGCGCAACTGCAGCGAGGGCAGCCCGTGCTCGGATAACGGGCCGATACCCACGCGCAGGCTTATCCATGGCACGTCGGTTGGCAATGGCGGCAGTGGCTGCCCCCCATCTTCAATTATCAGGTCGACGGACCCTGCTCCTGCGATATGCCCGTATTGCTCCAGCACTTTCTTGAGCTCGTCCAGGGCTTTGCTGGAGGCACTCCACGCGATCTTTAAACGCCGCATGCCAACCTCCCTGGTACCGGCAGGTAGGCGCTCAGTGCCTGGGCGACGCTGGGCGTTTGCAGTACACCGCTTTGGCGCAGCAACCCCATGATATTGGCCACCAGTGGATGTTGGTGGGTGATGGGAAAATCCAGCGCATGGATTTCATGACGTAGCGCAAGACGAGTATCGGCACTGATGTCCAGGTGTTCGATCAGTTGCAGGTCGAAGTCTTGTTGTAGATCGTTGGTCAGGTAGCGCGCCAGGAAAACAGGCAGCGCTTGAGCGATGCTGTCGCGATCTTGCGGGGTTGCCGACCGCCAGTAAATACGCACCAACTGAGCCCAGAACCGCGCATGACGGCCCTCATCGAACAGGTGATCGGCCATCAGGCCGCGCACAGACGATTTGACGCTGGCGTCTTTTGAGAAAGCTGCCACATCATGGGTAACGGTGTTTTCAGCAATAGCCACGGCGATTAATTCAACGGCATCGTGCAAGTGCGCCGGCACCTTTGCCTGCGCTGTCGGTAGCGCGCGGCTCAATTCAATTTGCCCAGGTAGATTGAGCGGTTCGATCCCGGTCATTTCCACGGCTTGCTGAAGAAAATCCAGCGCGACCAACGCGTGGTAATCCTCGTCCACAACGACAGTCATCGCGTCGTAGCGGCAAGCGGGTGGGAAGGGCAGGGAGAAGCGGTTTTTCGCGATGCTGCGAGCGGTCTTGTCGACGATTTCGGTTTCGAAGATCACCACATCATTGACGAATTTATAGAAGCTTTGCGTCAGCACGAAGTCGCGCCACTGCGGGCAGTGTTCAAGGAAAGTTGCACTCAGTACCAGCGGTTGGCGGCACAGGGGAAAGATGAGTTTGCCGTCGTTTTCCAGTACGCGTCGGGGGCGCGTCCGGATGGTAGCGCGACGCTCCCAATCATCGGCAAAGGATTGGTAATTGACGGCGTTCATGGGCGAACCTCTTGCAGCGTAGCCAGCACACTGTCCCAGAACATAATACGGCGCTCCACGGCGCCAAGGGCGGTGCTATCGGCTTGTTTCTGGCGAAGCGGATCTGTGCCGATCAAACGCTGGAGCAACTGTTCTGCCGCTGGCCCATGGTCGTGGCTGTCCACTTCGATATGGCGGTTGAGGTAGTGGAAGAAGGTAGGTGTTTCACGCTCAATGAACGCGTTGCTGTGCATCAAGCCTTCAAACATCGAGGGAATGACGCTCTCGCGTCCATGCAGGAAGGCCGCCGCCACACAGTGGGTGGGCGCACTGAGCGCGATTTGCAATGTGCTGTCGACAAATGACACCACGCTACGGGGCGCATCGATCATCTGCAAAGCCGCGCTGACCTCCACGCCCTGATGCTGCAGATCAATGAGGCGTGTGATGGCGGCGGTGTTGGCGCCTACCTCTGTCATGGCGTCCAGGTAAAGCTCGAAATGACTGCAATGGCCGCGTGTTGGATGCTCATCCGATTCCTCGCCCAGCACAATTTCATTGATCAAGCGGGCAGCGTGGGGGTCTGCGGGAGGGAGCCAGGGGATCTGAGTGCACGTCAGGTCTTGTTGCAGGCGCTTGGTCAGAGTCATGAAGTCCCAAACGGCGAACACATGGTGCTCCATAAAGTGTCGTAACTTGGCGAGTGAGGTTATTTCTATAAATAACGGATGGCCGAAAAGTTTTTGTTTTCTTTGTTCGATAAAATGTTGATGCATGGTTGACGCCTATAAGTTGTTGCGAGTGCTCTAAAAGCAGTGTTGGAATTTTTTTAGTTGTGTTGGAGATGTAACGTTTAGTCAAGGCCGCGCAGGTAGCGCAACCTTGATAGAGTTGTGCCCAGCGGATGAAGGGGTGCGGTTGGTCGGGCGAAGATAATAAGCTGATTAAACGTTAGGGGAGGATTATAAAAGTATTAGATGTTTTGTCCGCAAGCTGTTGCAGGAGTAACGGGTTGTTGAAGTGTGGGAGAGTTCTTCGGTGTTAGTAGTTTTGTAAATTTTACTGCCTGTCATTATGGTAACTTTCCTGATGGAAAGTTACCCCGCATAGTGTAATGGTCAGCGAATAACGAAGGCCCTATTGCGCGAATTTTTTGTCGGCGCTTTCGAGACCCTTGAGGTAGTTAGCGATCACTTCCATACCCCGCATCAAGTGATTACGCAGCGTCAGAATGCTCTCGTCGATCTTCTTCTGCGCCACCAGGCTCAACAGTTCACGGTGATCCTCCTGAGACGTTTCGCCCAATCCCATCGCTTCAAGATTGAAGCGCAGAAAGCGTTCCTCTTCATTCAGCCCGTGCTCCACCAGATCGAGCAGTCGCTGATTGGGTGCCTTGCCGTACAAGACCATGTGAAACAGGCGATTGAGGCGGCCAATCTCTCTGTAGTCTTTCTCACATTCCAGCGCATTGATACAGGCCTCGGCCTCGGCAAGATCGGCGTCACTGAGCAACGGGATCGACAAGCGCAGGGCTTCAGATTCGAGCAACATGCGCAGTGCATAGGTCTCAGCCGAATTGTCCTCGATCAACGGCGCCACCACGGCCCCCTTGTGGGTCACCACATGCAGCAGGGATTGCGCCTCCAGTTGGCGCAAGGCTTCGCGCACGGGCATACGGCTGACGCCGAACAGACTCGCCAGTTCCTGCTGGCGCATCGCGGTGCCACAGGGTAATCGCCCATCGAGGATGGCGTTGCGCAACGTTTCTTCAATGACGGCGCGAGCAAGATGGGCGGGAATAGGCCCGCTTATTTTGATGCTGCTTAAAGAGTTCGGCTTCTGCGTCACGGTTACGCTATCCTCCTTTCTTGAATAATAGTGTGGTCAATTGGATCCAATGCACACTAAAGACGGCCCAAGCGCTTGTCAAACAGCCAAAGTTTCCGTTTGTAAGGGCTTACACAGCATACTTTGTGTCTCCCACAAGGGGCGGTTATAAACTCGGTCCTCCTATGAATGATTGCACTGTGCCATTGTTTTTTGTAGGGCCAGGCTTCACCATTCCTCGAAATTCCGTCTCTTTCATGGACAGAGCGCCTTGGCGGTAAGTTTTATTCCCTATCGAGTTCTTTGCTGGCTGTTATCAGCAATTCTGTTGGCCGGCTTGATGCTTGGCGGGCTGCGTGCCGATTGGGATTTCTCTCAGATCAGCCGCAAGGCTACCGCCGTGTACGGGCCGCTCGGCGAAGGGCAGCAGCGTATCGACGCCTGGCAGCGGCTATTGGCGAGCCAAAAACAGGTCAGCGAGCCGGAGCAGCTCAAGGTCGTGAATTTGTTCTTCAACAAGCAAATGACCTACGTGGAAGACATCGACCTCTGGCACGCTGTCGATTATTGGGAGACGCCCGTCGAGGCCCTTTGGAAGGGGGCCGGTGACTGTGAAGACTACGCGATCGCAAAGTATTTCAGTTTGCGTCATCTGGGTGTGTCCAGCGACAAATTACGCATTACCTACGTCAAGGCTTTACGGCAGAATCGCGCGCACATGGTTCTGACCTATTATTCGACGCCTGACGCAATCCCGCTGGTGCTCGACAGCCTGATGGACGAAATCCTGCCGGCTACCCGCCGCACCGATTTGGTCCCGGTGTATTCATTCAACGCCGAGGGCTTGTACTTGCCCGGCGCCAAGGGCAACAAGAAAGTCGGTGATACCAAACGCTTGTCGCGCTGGCAGGATGTGTTGAGAAAAATGCGTGCGGAAGGCTTCCCAGCCGAGCCTGCCAACTAGGAGTAACTGATCGGATGTCTCTGTTCAAACAACTATTGATCGCAATCTGTCTGTTCCTGGTGGTCGCCTTCAGCGGCAGTTTCATGGTCAGCCTGGAAAGCTCGCGCACCCAATACGTCAACCAGCTGCGTTCCCATGCCCAGGATGCCGCGACGGCATTGGCGCTGTCGTTGACTCCCAATATCGACGACCCGGCCATGGTGGAGCTGCTGGTCAGCTCGATCTTCGACAGCGGCTACTACGCCAGCATCCGTGTGGTGGACTTGGCGACGGATAAAACCATCGTCGAGCGCAGCGGCATTCCTGATAACAACGGCGTGCCCAACTGGTTCGTAAAGTTGATCGGCCTGGAGCCGGCAGGTGGTGATGCGCTGGTTAGCCGTGGCTGGGAGCAGGCGGCGCGAGTCGAAGTGGTCAGCCATCCAATGTTCGCCCTGGCCAAGCTCTGGCAAAGCGCCTTGGGCAGCCTGGGGTGGTTGCTGCTGTGCGGTGCGGTCAGTGTGGTGCTCGGTGGGCTGCTACTGCGCCGGCAATTGAAGCCGTTGGACTATATGGTCAAACAGTCCCACGCGATTGCCCGCCGAGAATTCCTCAGTCTGCCCGACCTGCCTCGCACGCCGGAACTGCGGCGAGTGGTGCAAGCCATGAACCAGATGGTGGAAAAGCTCAAGGCGTTGTTCCAGGAACAGGCCGAACGCAGCGAAAAACTGCGCACCGAGTCCTATCAGGACAACCTCACCGGCCTCGCTAACCGGCGTTATTTCGAAATGCAGCTCAACGCCCGTGTCAGTAACCCGGAAGACACCAACTCCGGTTACTTGCTGCTGCTGCGGGTCAAGGACCTTGCCGGCCTCAACCAACGCCTGGGCGGCCAGCGCACCGACCAATTGCTGCAAGCGGTCGGCCAACAACTGCTGCGTCAGTGCGAGCCGTACCCGGAAACCCATAACCTCGTTACCCGTATCCGCGGCGGCGAGTTCGCTGTGCTGGCACCGGGATTGATGCGTGAAGAAGCGCTGCAATTGGCGCAGAACCTGGAGAGCACCTTGCTCAGCTTGCAGGCGACCGGCGCCAGCGATGTGATGCCGGTGGCCTATATCGGCCTGGCACCGTTCAGCCATGGCGATGCGCCCCAAGCACTGCTGACCCTCGCCGATCAGGCGCTGGCCCAGGCCGAAGCGCAGGGCGATACCAGTTGGGTGTGCCTGGACAGCAGCGCCGCCGCTAGCGTCGGTGACGATCACCATGCCTGGCACACGTTGTTGGACCGGGCCCTGACCCAGCAGCGCTTCCAGCTGTACTTCCAGCCGGTCGTCGCCAGCCAGGACCCACAATTGGTCTTGCATTACAAAGTACTGTCGCGCCTGCAGGACGAGGAAGGCCACACGATACCGGCCGGGCGCTTTCTGCCGTGGCTCGAGCGCTTCGGCTGGTCGGCCCGCCTGGACCGTTTGATGCTGGAACAAGTCCTCAAGCAGATGGCCAGCCACAACCATAACCTGGCGCTGAACCTCTCGGCCGCAACGTTCCAGGATACCCAGGCCCTGAATCGGATTTATGACCTGCTGCGCCAGCACAGCAACCTGGGCTCACGCCTCACCCTGGAGATTGGTGAAGAGCAACTCCCCGAGCAGCCGGTGCTGGAACAGATGACCCACCGCCTGCGCGAGCTGGGTTTTTCCCTCAGCCTGCAGCGTTTTGGTGGGCGGTTCAGCATGATCGGCAACCTGGCACGCCTGGGCCTGGCCTACCTGAAGATCGATGGCAGCTACATTCGCGACATCGACCAGGAAAGTGACAAGCGTCTGTTTATCGAAGCCATCCAGCGCGCAGCCCACAGCATCGATCTGCCGTTGATTGCCGAACGTGTGGAGACCGAGGGCGAGCTGAAGGTCATTCGCGAGATGGGGATTTTTGGTGTGCAGGGCCAGCTGTTTGGCGAGCCTGCGCCCTGGAAATCACACTGACATCAGGACATTCAAATGTGGGAGGAGCTTGCCCCCTCCCACATTTGAATAAAGGTTCGGCGTCAGGGCTCAGATCAGCCCTTTCTCGTCATCATCAATCAACTGGCTCAACCCACCCAAGGCTTCCCGCGCGTGGTTACGGTCCATCAACTTGGCCTGGGCTGCCGGCGGCAGGTCGGTCACGCTGATGACGCCTTTGCGGGTCAGCACCTGGATCAAGTCATCCAGCACCCGGATCATCTCCAGGTCGCTCTGCTTGAGTTGGGCCAGGCTGGTTTCCACCACTTCGTTGGCGTACCAGGCCTGGATCTCATGGTGATCGGCCGGCAGGGTTTCGGTGGACTCGGTAAAGGCGGCCGCCTCTACGCGAATCAGCGCGCCCAGTGCATCACGTTGCACGTAAAACATAAGAACCCCTCGAATATGAGCCACATGCGTTCAACAGCATAGGTCAACGCTGCGTGTATGGGCGTGAGTATGCGACGCACCGCCCGCCAGGGCCAGCGGCCCATAAGGCAAAAAAAATCGGCCGCCCGGGAAGGCGGCCGATCCATTGCATCTTAGCTATGGTCGATCTTGATGGTAGGGTCGGCGCCAGTGATCAGCGAGTTGATGCTGACATGGGACCAATCATTGCCTTCCAGCTTGATGGTCACATCGGCATTGGCCAGGCCACCGGCGGCGTTGAGCTTGCCTTCGCTGCTGACTTGCAGGGTCGACACGCCATCTACCGTGGTGATCTTCAGGTAGTTGTCGATGGTGCTGTCAGTCTCACCTTTCAACAAATCACGCAGATCAATGCGGTCGCCTTCCGAGGCCTTGAAGTCCTTGATCACATCGTTGCCGATGTCACCCGCCTTCCACACAAAGGTGTCGGCACCTGAACCACCAATCAAGATGTCGTTGCCCTGGCCGCCGATCAGCGTGTCGTTGCCGGTGCCGCCCAGCAGGATGTCATTGCCTTTGCCGCCGTCCAGCAGGTCATTGCCGCCCTGGCCGAACAGGATGTCATCGCCAGCGCCGCCCAGCAGCGTGTCGTTGGCGTCCTTGGCGCCGGAGACGTCGAAGTCCACGTAGTGCTCGGTAACGTACTGGTGAACGTTAGAGGCGGTCACCGAAGAGACGGTCACGCCGGTCTTCTGCGCCACAAATGCCTGCAGTGCGTTGTAGCCTTCACCGTTGATCCCGCTGAAGCTCACCAGGTCGCCGAAGAGGATGTCGTTGCCGTCGCCACCGTTGACGGTGTCGGCGCCAGGCAACGTCGCCTCGGTGTGGCCGAGGATCGCATTGGCCAGGTCCTTCGGATCAATGTTGGCTTGCGGCTTGCCATCGCTGTCGTACGGAGCCAGCTGGTTCAAGCTGACCCCGCTGTTGAGGCCGATGGCTTCTACGCCACCTGTGGACAGGCCTTTGAGCAGTGCGAACGCGCTGTTGGAGTTGGTGGTGGTGTAGTAATCGGTATCGTACCCGAGGCCGCCTTGTACCGATATTTCATAGGTGCCATCCCCTTGGGCGTGGATGACTCCCTTGTTGTACGACCAGCCGTAGGACCAGAGGGTTACCTTGCCGGCAGAGTTGATATCAAGGTAATTATTCGAATCGATGTTGATCCGGGTGGCTGTACCTATGGTGTAGTTGTTCATGGTGACGACATCATCGAGCCTGACGTTGCCGTACAAGTACGGGTTAGTCTGCTCGGCCGCCTGGTAAAACGTCGGCTGACCATCGGTGATGAAGTACGTTGTGTTGATTGCGTCTGTGTTGCCAGTCGCCTGGGCACTTTTGAAGAAGTTGGAAGCGGCCTTGAACACGTCTTCGTAGTTGGTCCCGCCGGTAGATACCATGGAATCCAGGACTTTCTGCAGCGAATCCAACGCACCTGGGTCTTTCAGGTTGACTGTCACCGTGCGATTGACCTGGTCACTGAAGTCCGCCAGGAAGATGTTCACGGTGCCAGAGGTACTGGAGCCGATACTGCTTTTCAGCGAGTTGAACGTGGTGGTCAGCGAGGCTTTCGCCGCTGCTATCGAGCTCGCGCCCATACTGCCCGACGTATCGATCATGAACGCGATGTTGTAGTTCTTGCCCTGCACCACGTTCAGGCCGGCGACGTCGGCCACGACGATGTCGTTGCCATCGCTGCCATTGATGGTGTCACTGCCCGAAGTGCCGGTTACCGGGTTGTAGGTTGCCGGGTGCACCGTGACTGGCAATTGCGCGGTGGTAGTCGCCGAACCACCAATGCTCTCGGTGGATGTCGAGGTGACCGTCAGGTTGAACTGGCCGCTGTAGTAGGTCGGCGGCTTGATGCTCAGCGTGTTCAGGTCCCAGCCGGTGACGTTGACTTCACCCACGGTCTTACTTGCGGTAAAGGTGTGGCCCGACGCGTCGGTGAGTACCGAACCTGCCGGAATGCCACTGACCTTCACGCTCAAGGTTTCCGAGCCGTCGGTATCGGTCAGTGCGGTGGTGACTTTGGACAGTTTGACCGTGCCGTTTTCCTGGCCTTCGTTGAGCTTGTAGCCCACGTAGTAGCCGTCACCGTTGCTGCCATGCAGGTCGGACACGGTGACGCCGGCGTTGGTCAGGTCGGTAAGGCCGGTGTACAACGGCACGGTGCTGGTGCTCAGGTTCTGCACCGCCCCGCCGTTGATCGACACGTTAACGTCAAAGCTGCCAGGCCCCGCTTGGTTGGCCTGGTAGATCTCAAGGCTGTAGTAACCGGTGGTGGTTGGCGTGAACGAGCCGCTGAACTTGCCGCTGTTGGTGCCCCACAAGCCGCTGGCCACGTCTTTACCGCCAACGTTGACCACCACGCTGTCATCGGCGATGCCGCTGAAGGTGTAGCTCTTGCCCGCTTCCATGTAGATCAGGCCGGAAATCTTGGAACCAGAGCCGGCGGTGACGTTGTCGACAGATTCGACGTTGGTCACCACCGAGGTGTTGTTCGGCGTGCCCGCGTTATCGATGGCTTTTTTCAGCACGTCCGGTGCAGCGCCGTTGCCGTTGTTACCGAGGCCGGCAATGCTGTTCCAGCCCTGTTTGACCAGGCCGGTGGAGGCAACGTTGTTGTCTGCCACGCTCAGGGTCGGCGCGTCGGCTACCGGCGTGATATCGACTTTCACCGTGGCGCTGGTGCCCAGGTCCTTGCCATCGGTTGGCTGGAACTTGAACTGTGCGTAGTCCGCTTGCTTGTTGCCCACACCGGTGCCGCCGTAACCATCGGCGCCGGATTCGTTGGCGTTAGGCATAAAGCGCAACTGGCCACCGTCAATCTGGGCCTTGGTGAAGGTCTGGCCGTTGGCCACGTTGGTCCAGGTGCTGCCATCCGCTGCCAGGAACTGCAATTTTCCGGCGACTGGCAGCTCGGTGATTTTCACCCCCAGGCTGGCTTGCGGCGAGTCCACATCGGTCACGCCGAAGTTGGCCCAGGTCAGGGCCAGCGCGGTGTCTTCGGTGCCGGTTACGGCACCGCCAGTCGCCACCGGCGCATCATTGACCGCCACCACGTTGACGGTGGTGGTGGCAACGTTGGAGTAGTTGCCGCCATCGGTCACGCTCACGGTAATGGTGCGTGGCGTGGTGCTTGGGTCGTGGCTGTTGTTGGTGAACGTGATGTTCTTGATCTGCTGCATGTAGTCGGCCAGCGACGCCGTGCCGGTCAGGGTCAAGGTGATTTTACCGGTCACAGGGTCGGTGGTCGGGGTCACGTTGATGCCTGTCACGCCGCTGAAGTTCAGCGAGTCGCCTGGCTGGCTGTTGGTCAATACCACGGTGGCGCCGGTCAGTTGGGTGCTGTCCGGGTCGGTGATCTTGATGTCAGTGTCAGCAATTGACACACCGGTGCCGCCTTCGGTGAAGGTGGTCTTGAAGTCCGCACCGCTGGCGCCGCTGGAGTTGTTGGCATCCAGGTCGATGACCGGCGGCGCATCATTGTCGATGATGTTGGTGGTAACACTGCCATTGCCGACCACCAGGTTTTCGAAGTTGCCGCCAGTGGTCTTGTCGATGGTGATGACGATATTTTCCGTCGGCTCGGTGATCTTGTCGTCGAGCGTGCGGATATCAAACGGTACGCTGGTGGCACCGGCCGGGATCTTCACGGTGTACACGCCATTGAAGTCTGAACCGTCGGTAGCGGTGCCGCTGTACTTGAGCGTCACGGTCACGTCGGTTTGCGGCGGGTTGCTCAGGGACAGCGTGTAGTGCGCCGTACCGCCTTCAGTCACCGACGCATCGCCGGTAATGCTGATGGTGGTGTTGCTGACCACATCGGTCACTTTGGTGACCACGGTGCTGCCGTCGACGATCAAGTGTTCGTACTTGTCGCCACCGCTGACCACACCCGTGATTTTGGTGGTGACGTCATTGGCGCCAACATACGCATCGTTAGGTGCGGTGGCGGTGGTGAAGCTGGTGGACTTGCCATTACCGATGGTAATGGTCGAGCCGTTATCCAGCTTGACGACCAGGTCTGAGCCAACGTTGTTCACCGCCACGCCGTTCTTGTCGACCAGGGACGCGGTGTACACGATCTGCCCGCCTTCGCTGACAGAACCAGTGGCTTTGAGCACCACAGTCACGTCGTCGATGGTGTCGTTGATGGTAGTCGTGGCGCCGCCCGGCGTGATGCTCACACCTTCGAAGTTGCCGCCGGTAGTGCCGGTGATGTTGACGGTCTGGGTGCTCTTGTCGATGAACACATCATCAGTCGGCGCAGGGACGGTCACCGTGCCCACGGTCGCGCCTTGCTTGATGGTGATGCTCGAACCGTTATCGAGCTGGACCACCATGTCGCTGCCGGCCTTGTTGTTCAAGGTAGCGGTGTAAGTGATCTGGCCGCCTTCGTTGACAGCCGTCGGGGCGGTCAGGGTGACGGTGGTCAGGTCGGTGGTGCCCGGCGTGTCGGTGACGGTGGTATTTACTGCGGTAGTGCCAGGGACCAGGTTTTCGAAATGCTCGCCGCCGGTCACGCCTTTGATCGCGGTTGTGACGGTCTGGTCGCCTTTGTAGACATCGTTAGGCGCGATGGTGGTGATGGAGCCGCTCGACTGATTCACACCGATGGTGATGGTCTTGCCGTTATCGAGGGTAACGGTGAGCGGATTGGTGATGTTGGTCACCGGCGCGCCGTTTTTATCCACAAGGCTGGCGGTGTAGACGATATTGCCGCCTTCACCGACGGTGGTGGTGGCGGACAGGACCACATCAACTTTGTCGATGGTGTCGTTGATGGTGGTGGTTGCGCCGTTGCCTGCGACTTCGAGTTTTTCGAAGTTGCCGCCGGTGGTCTCGGTGATCTTGACGGTCTGGGTGCTCTTATCGATGAACACGTCATCGGTAGGAGCAGGCACAGTCACGGTGCCGACGGTTTCGCCCGCTTTGATGGTGATCGACGAGCCGTTGTCGAGTTTCAACGTGACGTCGGTACCGGCCTTGTTGCTCAAGGTTGCGGTATAGGTGATTTGGCCACCTTCGTTAACGGCACTAGGCGCTGTCAGGGTGACAGTAGTCGTGTTGTCGGTACCCGGTGTGTCCGTCACGGTGGTGTTCACCGCCGTAGTACCCGGCACCAGATTTTCAAAGTGCTCGCCGCCAGTCACGCCTTTGATGGCTGTGGTGACGGTTTGATCGCCCTTGTACACGTCATCAGGAGCAATAACCGAAACGCTACCGCTCGACTGATTCACACCGATGGTGATGGTTTCGCCATTGTCCAAAGTGACGGTCAGCGGGTTGGTGATGTTGGTCACCGGCGCGCCGTTTTTATCCACAAGGCTGGCGGTGTAGACGATATTGCCGCCTTCACCGACGGTGGTGGTGGCGGTCAGTACCACATCGACCTTATCGATGGTGTCGTTGATGGTGGTGGTCGCACCGTTGCCTGCAACTTCCAGTTTTTCGAAGTTGCCGCCGGAAGCGTCGGTGATCTTGACCGTCTGCGTGCTCTTATCGATAAACACGTCATCGGTCGGTGCCGGGACGGTCACAGTGCCGACGGTGTCGCCGGCTTTGATAGTGATGCTTGAGCCGTTGTCGAGTTTCAGCGTGACGTCGGTACCGGCCTTATTGCTCAAGGTCGCGGTGTAGGTGATCTGGCCACCTTCGTTAACGACACTTGGCGCAGTCAGTGTGACAGTCGTTGTGTTATCGGTACCCGGAGTGTCCGTAACGGTGGTGTTTACTGACGTAGTACCTGGAACCAGATTTTCAAAGTGCTCGCCACCGGTCACACCCTTGATAGCGGTGGTGACGGTCTGGTCGCCTTTGTAGACATCATCCGGTGCCAAGACCGAGACAGTGCCGCTGGTTTCATTCACACCAATGGTGATGGTCTTGCCATTGTCCAAAGTTACGGTCAGCGGGTTGGTGATGTTGGTCACCGGCGCACCGTTTTTATCCACAAGGCTGGCGGTGTAAACGATATTGCCGCCTTCACCGACGGTGGTGGTGGCGGTCAGAACTACGTCCACCTTGTCGATGGTGTCGTTGATGGTGGTGGTTGCGCCGTTGCCTGCGACTTCCAACTTCTCGAAGTTGCCACCCGTGGTCTCGGTGATTTGAACGGTCTGCGTGCTTTTGTCGATGAACACGTCATCGGTAGGCGCAGGCACAGTCACAGTGCCGACGGTGTCGCCCGCTTTGATGGTGATCGACGAGCCGTTATCCAACTTCAAGGTGACGTCAGTGCCCGCTTTATTCGAAAGCGTAGCGGTGTACGTAATTTGACCACCTTCGTTCGCTTCGGACGGAGCTGTCAGCGTCACGGTAGTGGTGTTGTCGGTACCCGGTGTGTCCGTCACGGTGGTGTTTACTGACGTAGTACCTGGAACCAGATTTTCAAAGTGCTCGCCGCCAGTCACGCCTTTGATGGCGGTGGTGACGGTTTGATCGCCCTTGTACACGTCATCAGGAGCAATAACCGAAACGCTACCGC
>NZ_JXSI01000023.1:0-9311 GCF_002916705.1 Pseudomonas sp. GZJR-8
GTGATGTTCCCGTGCCAGGCGTTTCATGGGCTGGGACAGCAAGTGGTGATGGCGCGCAGTGATGGAGTGGTGCGCCATGCCCGGGAACCGCAGGCAACGCCTGCACCTGCACCTTCGGCCGAGAGTCACGCGCCAGTGTCAGCGCCTGCCAGGCGCGCCGAGGATGGGCGGCCCCTGCTGCTGGCATCGGTACGCGAATTGGTCGCCAGCAGCCTGCAATTTGAACTGGGCGACATTCGCGACGATGAACCGTTCGCCGATTACGGCGTGGACTCAATCACTGGCGTGGCGCTGGTTCGCCAGCTGAATGCACGCCTGGCAATTGACCTGCACACGACGTGCCTCTTCGATTACCCGAGTATCAACCGGCTCGTCGACTACATGCTGGGCCAATACCCGCAGTTCGCAACGCCTGCAACCGAGCCTACGGACGCCTTGCCGGTAACCCCGCCGACTGGCGAGCCGGCACAGCCAGCGGTTGATGACCAAGCCATTGCCATTGTCGGTATCAGTGGGCGGTTCCCGCAGTCCCGAGATCTGGATGCCTTCTGGGAGCACCTGGCGGCTGGTGCCGACCTGGTCAGTACCGTGCAACGTTGGGACCCTCGGCATTGCTATGCCGGCGCAGACCAGGGCTGCGACCGCGGTGGCTTCATTGAGAGGATCGATGAGTTTGATCCACTGTTTTTCAATATTTCGCCTCTTGAGGCGACCTATATGGACCCTCAGCAACGTCTGTTCCTGCAGGAAGCCTGGAACGCGCTGGCCGATGCCGGGTGCCTGGGCGAACAGCGCCGCGCCGAGGTGAGTGTCTACGTCGGGTGCGAACAGGGCGACTATGACCAGCTGTTCGATGACATGCCGCCACCCCAGTCGTTCTGGGGCAATGCCCCCTCGATCGTGCCGGCACGCATAGCCTACTACCTGGACTTGCAAGGGCCGGCCATCACCGTCGATACCGCTTGCTCCAGCGCGCTGGTGGCCATCCACATGGCCTGCCAGAGCCTGCTTGCCGGCGATACAAAGGTGGCCTTGGCGGGTGGGGTTTTCATTCAGTCCACACCTGCGTTTTACCAAAAGGCCAACCGGGCAAGCATGCTGTCGCTCACTGGCGCCTGCCATACCTTCGACAGCCGGGCGGACGGCTTCGTCCCTGGCGAAGGGGCAGGCGCGGTGGTGCTCAAACGCCTCGCCGATGCCCTGGCTGATCGCGATCACATCCATGGGTTGATCCGCGGTTCCGGTATCAATCAGGACGGCGCCAGCAATGGCATTACTGCACCGAGCGCGTTGTCCCAGCAGCGTCTGCATGAGTCGGTCTATGCACGCTATGGCATTGACCCGGCCACCGTGCAGTTGGTCGAAGCCCATGGCACCGGGACGCGCCTGGGTGACCCGATCGAATTCCAGGCGCTCAAGGGGGCGTTCTCCCGTTACACCCAGCGCAAGGGTTACTGCGCGATCGGTTCGGTGAAGTCGAACATGGGGCACGCCGCCACCGCCGCCGCCATGGCAGGACTGTTCAAGGTCCTGTTGGCGATGCGGCATCGGCAACTGCCGCCGTCCTTGCATTTCCAACACACCAACCCGGCCATCGATTTCGCCGACAGCCCCTTTTTCCTCAATCAGCACCTGGGCGATTGGCCCGCGATTGACGGGGCCCCGCGCCGCGCCGCGATCAGTTCTTTCGGGTTCAGCGGCACCAATGCCCATATGGTCCTGGAGCAGCCACCCCTGCGCGTCCACCAGGCCAGTCTGGTGCCGGCGGTACTGATCGTGCTCGATGCACGCACCCGCGAACAACTGCACCAGCGCATGGCGGACCTGTTGGCGTTATGTGAGCGGGACGCGTCATTCGCAGTCGTAGACATGAGCTACAGCCTGCTCACCGGGCGCCAGCGTTTCGAGCAGCGTTTCCATGTTGTGGTCGCGGACCGCGCCGAATTGATCGCTGCGCTGCGCAGAGGCATGCCGGCTGACACGGCCGATCTGGCCGAAGCACACCAGCGCCGATTGCAAGGCTTGTCTGCTCGCGCCACGGGTCAGTCTCTGTACTACTTGCAGCAGTTGGCTGTATTTGCCGATGCCTGGGCAGCCGGCCAGGCAGTGGACTTCGCACCGCTGTTCGACGCCCTGGATTGCCAGCGCATGCCCCTGCCGGGCTACCCCTTTGCTCGGGAGCGTTATTGGGTAGTGGAGGCGATGCCCGCCCAGGACAAGGCTACCCATCCGCTGTCGGCCGCCATGATGCCCAATGACGGGGCGGCCATGGTCTTGCGCCTGGAGGGTGACGAATACTTCCTTGATCAACACCGCATCAACGGCGAGCCGGTGGTGCCCGGGGTGGCTTTTCTGGAGGTGCTCGCCCTTGCACGTGCTGCACATACACCTTTGACACCACTGAGCCTGATCAACCTGGTATGGCAGGCACCCTTGCGCGTGGTCTCGGAGCCCGTCGAGGTACGGGTGACACTCGATGTTCAGAGCCGACACACAGGGCTTGGCGGTGTTGAGGTCCACTCCGGGCACCCTGCGCAGGTGCACTGCGCCGGCCACTACGCTGCGCCGGCCACCGCACCCGCTGCGCTTGATCTGGCCGCCCTGCGTGAGGCCTGCCGAACGGCACCTCATTCAGCACATGACTGTTACCGGCACTTCACTGGCCTGGGGGTGGATTACGGGGTGAATTTTCGCTGCCTGGTGGAGTACGCCGCCAGCGCCGATATCGACCATCCGCAGCAACTGTTGGTGCGCTTGGCGCGCAACCCCGGTGCGACCCCCAACACCGGCTGGCTGCTCGAACCAGGCCTGACTGATTCGGCGCTGCAGGCCGCCGCCCACTGGCTGGCGCGCGATTGGCCGGAGCCGCGGGCGCTGGTGCCGTTTTCCCTGGAGCGCCTGGATGTGTTCAGTGCCGCTGAACCGGTATGGGCGTATGCAGTGCGCCGCCAGGCGGCAGGTTGGGCGAGCGTTCCGGCCGTGGATATTCAACTGGCCGATGCCAACGGCACGATCTGTGCGCAATTGCAGGGGTTGAGTTTTCGCGCCCTACCGCCACCGCAGCATCCCGGCGGTACTTCGCTGGATGCCGGGGAGAGCACCCTGTGGACGGGGGACTGGCAGCCTCGCGAGGCCACCATGGCGTTACCTGATTCTGTTGGAGAGCGCCTGTTGATGGTGGCCGCCGCGCCGCAGCGACTGCTGATGGAGCAGGCGCTGCACGGCTTGCCCTGGCATTCGCTGGTGGAGAGTGAATGGCCTGTGGGCGAGGGCTATACCCAGGCCGCGATTTCGTTGATCACACACTTGCAGGCGCACCTGCGCAAGGCTGACGGCCGGCCGTTGCACGTGCAACTGCTGGTGGAGCCACATGGGCCTTGGGCACTTTTCGAAGGCCTGGCGGCTATTCTCGAAACGGCGGCATTGGAGAACCCGGCGCTGACGGTCCAGTGCCTGCTGGTGGAGATCCAGGCGCCATCGGCGTCGCTTGTGAATGTCGTGAATCAGGCGCTGGCCCTGGGCGATCCACGCTTACGCTGGTGTGACGGGCAGTGGCAGAGCTTTGTCTGGCGCCAGTTGCCGAGCGGCCCCGGTGTTGTGCCCTGGAAGGCGACCGGGGTCTATTTGATTACCGGGGGCGCAGGCGGCATGGGCCAGGTGCTGGCCGAAGAGATTTTCCGCCATGCACCCGGGGCGACCCTGGTGCTGGCCACGCATCGGCCAACAACGCTAGAGGGCTTGGCGCACTTACACCCCGCATTCAATCGCTTGCGTGAGCGTGGGGCGCGGGTCGAAGTGGTCACCCTGGAGGTCAGCGATCGGCTGGCCACCCAGGCCCTGGTCGAACGGATCCTTGAGCGTTATGGGCGGCTGGATGGCGTGGTGCATAACGCGGGGGTGACACGCGACGCTTACCTGTTGCAAAAGACCGCCGAAGACGTGCGCGAGGTGTTTGCGCCCAAGGTCCAGGGCGTGTTGAACCTCGATGCGGCCACCGCTGAGGTGGCGCTCGATTTCTTCCTGGTGTCTTCGTCCATCAGCGCGCAGTTGGGCAATGTCGGTCAAGCCGACTACGCAGCGGCCAACTGCTTTATGGATGGGGTCGTGCGCGCGCGCCAACGTCAAGCCGAGCAGGGCCTGCGACACGGCCTGAGCATGGCTGTGGATTGGGGATATTGGGCCGACGGCGGCATGCGTATCGATGCGTTGTCCCTGGGCTTGCTCAAGCAGGCCTGGGGCCTTCTGCCTATGCCACGCGACGCCGGGTTGCACGCGCTTTATCAGGCGTTCAAGCACCGCCAGGCGAACACGCTGGTGCACTACGGCGTTGCATCGAGTGTGCGGCGTCTGCTGACGCCGACGACGCATCGTGTCGAGCCGCTCGAGCAGTGGCTGCTGGCCAACGTGGCAGCGCTGACCGGCGTGCCCGTAGCTGACATTGACCTGCAGCAGCCGTTTGCCGATTACGGCTTCGACCTGCCTATGCGCCAGGCCCTGGTGCAGCGCCTGAGCGAGACACGTGACCTGGCAGGGCAGGGCGCCCGCCTTTTGCGCTGCGAATGCCTCCAGGCTTTGCTCGACCATATCGTGCAGCCGCCTCTTACCGATTTGACGGAGAAGACTCCCGCCATGGATACACGCGACGACAGCCAGACCCGACACGCCAGGGATTTCATTATCGGACTGCTCAGGACCGTGTTGGTGACCGTGACCCGGGTCAGCCCGGCCCAGCTCCAGGATGACCGGCATTTCGAACACTACGGCATTGACTCGCTGATGGTCATCCAGATGACCGCCGAGTTGGAAAAGTCCTTTGGCTCCTTATCCAAGACCTTGTTCTTTGAACACAGCTCGATCAAAGAGCTGGCCGATTACTTTACGCGCAGGCATGCCGAGCGGCTCGGCGAACTGGCCGGTAGTGGGCCCGTGGCTCCGGCTCCTACGGTCGCCGAGTCGACGCCCGTAGCGCCCGTGAACGCACTGCCGGACGCCTCGCTCGCGCAGCCGATCGCCATTGTCGGCCTCAGCGGCCGCTACCCCAAGGCTGAGGACTTGCAGGCATTCTGGCGTAACCTGGCCGAGGGTGTCGATTGTGTCACTGAAGTGCCGGCCGAACGTTGGAGCCTGGGCGACCTGGCGCAACCGGGACGCTTGCCCGGCGGTAAGACCCTGAGTCGGTGGGGAGGCTTCCTGGATGACGTGGACAAGTTCGACCCGCTGTTTTTCAACATCTCACCCCACGACGCCGAATACATGGACCCTCAGGAGCGTGTGTTCCTGGAGTGCGCCTACGCGACCTTTGAGGATGCCGGCATGGCCTTGGGCCTGCGTAGCCCCGGTGCATTGCGGCGCACCGGTGTCTATGTAGGGGTCATGTACCAGGAGTACCAACTGTTCGGTGCCGAGCAAACCTTGCTGGGGCGCCCTATGGCGTTGTCCGGCAGCAGTGCGTCGATCGCCAACCGGGTGTCCTGGAGCCTCGGGCTCAGTGGTCCCAGCCTGGCTGTGGATTCGATGTGTTCGGCGTCGCTGACGGCGATCCATCTGGCGTGCCAGGGCATTCGCAGCGGTGACTGCGACGTGGCACTGGCAGGCGGCGTCAACGTCAGCGTGCACCCCAACAAATACTTGGGCCTGGCCCAGGGGAATTTTGCCTCCAGCCAGGGGCGCTGCCAGAGTTTCGGTGAGGGCGGCGATGGGTATGTCCCGGCCGAGGGGGTCGGTGCGGTCTTGCTCAAGTCCTTGAGCCAGGCGGTGGCCGATGGCGATCGTATCTACGGCGTGATACGTGGCAGCCAGATTAACCATGGTGGCAAGGCCAATGGATTCACCGTACCCAACCCCAATGCCCAAGCCGATGTGATCACCCAGGCGTTGGCCGCCGCCGGCGTAGACGCCGCCGATGTGGGCTATGTCGAGGCCCATGGGACTGGTACGGCCCTGGGCGATCCTATCGAACTGGCGGGCCTGGCCAAGGCTTACCGGCACTACACCGACCAGACAGCGTTCTGCGCGTTGGGCTCGGTCAAATCCAACCTCGGTCATTGCGAAAGTGCTGCCGGCATCGCCGGCCTGACCAAAGTCCTGTTGCAAATGCAAAAGGGCCAGTTGGTGCCTTCGCTGCACAGTGAGGTACTCAACCCGGCCATCGATTTTGCCCAGTCACCCTTCGTAGTCCAGCGCCACTTGGCGCCCTGGCCGCGACGGGTGCGTCGCGTAGAGGGCGTCACCGAGGAGCGCCCACGCCTGGCCGGGTTATCGTCCTTCGGCGCCGGCGGTTCGAATGCACACTTGATCATCGAGGAATACCTGGCGCCGACGCAGCCTGAGTCGCAAAGCCGGCAGCCACTGCCGGTGGCCGTTCTGTTGAGCGGCGCCAACGCCGAGCGCCTGCAAGCCTCGGCCCGGCGCCTCCTGGCATTTTGCGCCGCGCCAGAAGCGCACGACCTGTCCCTGCACGACCTGGCCTATACCCTGCAAACCGGTCGAGAAGCGCTCAACGCGCGGCTGGGGTTCCTGGCACATTCTATCGACGATGTGCAGGCGTGTTTGCGCGAGTATCTGCAAGGGGCGCTGACATCCGGGCGTGTGCAGGTCGGGTCGGCCCGGCAGGATGAGAACCCGCTGGTTCGGCTGTTGGGCGAAGACGATCTGTCGGCCATGGTTGCGCAATGGGCGGCCACCGGGCAGCAGGACAAACTGTTGGCACTGTGGGTCAGCGGCGGTGATATCGACTGGCAGGCGCTGTTGCCCGGACGCTGGGGCAGGATCATTTCCTTGCCAGGCTATCCGTTTGCCCGCGAACGCTTTTGGTACACGGGGATCAATTCCGATATCGGCCAGCAGCACCCTCGCAGCCCCGGTGTGCAAGCGGCACCGCTCAGCGTGCTCAACTGTTCCGACCTGACGGGCCTGGGCTTTACCTGCCAGGTCAGTGGGCGAGACAGCTTTCTCGCCGATCATCACGTCCAAGGCAAGGCCATGATGGCGGGCTCCGCGTTTCTGGAACTGGCGCGAAAAGCAGCAGTAGCGGTGGCCACGCCTGACCAGCAGGGCGCCTTGGTGCGCCTGAGCGATGTGGTGTGGTTGGCACCCCTGGTGCTGGAAGACGGCGATGCACAACTGCGGGTACGCCTGTTTCCCGATGACACCGCACGTGTGCGTTTTGAGATCGCCACGAGCGGCGCCCAGGCACAGGCGCTCAACGTACGAGGTGTCATTGAACAGGTGCCCATGCCGACCCGTCCCCAGGTGGACCTACCCGCCTTGCTCGCGCGGCTACGCAGCAGCGCCGACTTCCATGAGCGTAATCCCGGGCAGCTCTACGACGCCTATGCAGGCCTGGGCATCGATTATGGCGTAACGCACCGTTGCCTCAGCGCGGTGTATGTCGGCGACGGGCACGCCCTGGCCCTGATCGAGTGGCCTGCAGCGCAGCCGTTCGAGGCGAGTTACGGCCTGCACCCGTCAATGTTGGATGCGGCGCTGCAAGCGACGCGCGTATTGAGCGACGAAAGCGCACTACTGCAAGTGCCTTTCGCCCTGGACCAGTTGCAGGTGTTTGCTGCGTGTGAACCGCGCATGTGGGTACAGGTTAACCGCGACCCACAGCGCGAGAGTTATGACCTTGAGTTGTTCGATGAGCTCGGCTGGTTGTGCGCCAGCCTGCGCGGCCTGAAGGTTCGACAGTGGGCGCCGCCCGGTAATGGGGGGCTTGTCGAGGGGGACGAAGAGGTCGGGCTGCCGGCTGGCGAGGTGCTACTGGTGCCGCAGTGGAGCCCGTTGGCCATGCAGGCCGTCACTGCCTCGCCGACGGCCACACTGGTCATCGGTGCCGATGCTTCGCAACTGCGCAGCCTGGAGGGCGCGCAGGGGCCGTTGCTCAGTTGTGCGTCGGTACCCTCGGACAGTGTCGAGCAGTGGGTGACGCGATTCCAGGGGTTGCCGGCCTTCGATCGCCTGGTGCTAGTCATCCCACCGAGTGCCGCCCGGCACGCGGGCGATGAATGCCTGATCGATGAACAGCACGCGTGCGCCCTGGAGCAGCTGCGTATCGTGCAAGCGTTGCTGCGTTGCGGGTTTGACAAGCGTGCGCTGCATTATGTGGTGGTGACTCGCGACGCTTGGACGCCCCATGACGCCCAACCCGTACACGCCGCCGTCCACGGCCTGGCGGGCAGTCTCGCCAAGGAGATGCCGCATTGGACGGTACAGGCCGTAGACCTGGCGCATCAGGAGCGTCTGGCCCCCACACATTTGGCGGTGATGCCCGTTGACCCTGCGCATACCTCGCGGCGCCTGCGCGATGGCGTCTGGGAGGGCCGGCAGTTGCTGCTTCATCGGCCGCAGGCGTCCGCGCAGCCGGCTTATCGCAGCAACGGCGTGTATGTGGTGATTGGCGGCAGTGGCGGCATCGGCCAGGTGTGGACCGAAAGCGTGGCTCGCGAGCACGCCGCCCAGGTGGTCTGGTTGGGGCGCAGGGCATTGGATGCTTCCATTCAGGCAGCCCTTGATCAGGTTGCGCTGCACGGCCCACGTCCGTTTTACATGAGCGTCGACGCCACAGATGCCGGGCAGTTGCAACAAGCCTGCGAGCAGATCCTGAGCCGCTTCGGCCGTATCGATGGCCTGGTGCATTCAGCCATCGTGCTGGACGATCGCAGCCTGGCGAATATGAGCGAAGACCAACTGCGGCGCAGTTTGCAGGCCAAAGTCGATATCAGTGTACGCATGGCCCAGGTGTTCGGTGGCCAGGCACTGGATTTCGTGTTGTTCTTTTCGTCCTTGATCGCCTTCACGCGTAATGCCGGGCAAGCCAACTACGCGATGGGGTGCGTGTTCAAAGATGCCCTGGCGCGGCGCTGGGGAAGCAGCGGGTCGGTACCGGTCAAAACGTTGAACTGGGGCTATTGGGGGAGCATCGGCGTGGTGTCGTCAGCGGCCTACCGGCAACGCATGGAGCGTGAAGGCATTGGCTCCATCGAGCCGCGTGAGGCCATGCAGGCGGTGCGCACGTTGCTGGCCAGCCCACTGGACCAGATGGCATTCATCAAGACGTTGCGGCCGATCACCCTGGACGGCAATGCCGAGGCCGATCAGTGGGTCAGCCAGGCAATGGTAGCCAACGGGCCTTTGCACATTGAGGCTGATGTGGCGCAGTGGGTAGCTGCCGATGGTGCGCACGCTGCGGCCTTGCAAGACAAATACCGCCGCGACGCACAGCGCGAACGACTGCCGCAATGCCAGGTACTTTTGGTGCAATTGCAGGCAGCCGGGCTGTTCGACCAACCCACACCGCAGACCACCCAAGC
>NZ_JXSI01000024.1:0-5390 GCF_002916705.1 Pseudomonas sp. GZJR-8
GGTGAAACCGTGGTGGTGGCTCAGGAGGGCCCGACCGGCAAGCAGCTGGTGGCCTATGTAGTACCGGCAGATGCCAGCCTGGCAGACCCCGCCGAGTTTCGCGATGCCCTGCGGCGAGCCTTGAAAGCCGACCTGCCGGACTACATGGTGCCCAGCCACTTCGTATTCCTGGCGCAAATGCCGCTGACCCCCAACGGCAAGCTCGACCGCAAGGGGTTGCCATTGCCGGATGCGAGCCAGATGCAGCAACAGTACGTGGCCCCGCAAACCGAGCTTGAACAACAGATCGCTGCGATCTGGGCCGACATCCTGCACCTGCCGCAAGTGGGCCTGAACGACAACTTCTTTGAAGTCGGCGGCCATTCCTTGCTGGCGATCCAGATCACCTCCCGGGTGCAAGCCGAATTGGGCCTTGACGTGCCGCTGATGGAACTGTTCCAGACCGATTCGCTGCGTGCCTACGTGCAGGCGGCAGCCACTTTCCGCGCCGGCAGCGTGGAGGATTTTGATGACCTGCGTGACTTTTTGAGCGAACTAGAGGCGATTTGAACCATGCTTTCCAACCCTAATATCGACTTGGTGTCGCGCTTTCTTCGCTTGCCTCTGGAGCAGCGGCAGCAGTTTTACCAGCGCCTGCAAAGCCGGGGCATGAGTTTCGCTCAACTGCCGATTGCCTCGATCCGCGAGGACGGCCAACATCTGCCGCTGTCCTACGCTCAAGAGCGCCAGTGGTTTCTTTGGCAACTGGATCCGGACAGCACCGCCTATCACATCCCCGGCGCCCTGCGTTTGCACGGGCACTTGGACCTGGCGGCATTGCAGCGCAGTTTCGACAGCCTGCTGGCCCGGCATGAGAGCTTGCGCACACAACTGGTCGAGGACGGCGAACGCCTCTGGCAAGCGGTGATGCCCCAGGCGCGGGTGCAGATCCACCAGGCGCGTATCGACGAGGCACAGTTGATGGCGCGGGTGGAAGCCGAAGTCGCACGGCCGTTCGATTTGCACCAGGCGCCGTTGTTGCGCGTGACGCTGCTGCAACTGGCCGAAGATGAACATGTGCTGGTGATGGTGCAGCACCACATCGTCTCCGATGGTTGGTCGATGCAAGTGATGGTCGAAGAGCTGGTGCAGTTCTACGCCGCTCACAGTCAGGGCCATGATTTGCAACTGCCTGAGCTGCCGATCCAGTACGCCGACTACGCCCTGTGGCAACGAGGCTGGATGGAGGCCGGAGAGCAGGCGCGCCAGCTGGCCTATTGGCAGGCCCTGCTGGGCGGCGAGCAGCCGGTGCTTGAGCTGCCGCTGGACCGCTCGCGTCCGGCGCAGCAAAGCCATCGCGGTGCAAGCGTGCAGGTGCATCTGCCACCGGCTCTGGTGGCCGGTCTCAAGCGCCTGGCGCAGCAGGAGGGTGTGACGGCGTTCATGCTGTTGCTGGCGTCGTTCCAAGCCCTGTTGTATCGCTACAGCGGGCAGTCGGACATTCGTATTGGCGTGCCGAATGCCAACCGAAACCGTGTCGAAACCGAGCGGTTGATCGGCTTCTTCGTCAATACACAGGTGCTCAAGGCTGACCTCGACGGGCAGATGAGCTTTGCCGAACTGCTGCAACAAACCAAGCGTCGCGCCCTGGAGGCCCAGGCCCATCAGGATCTGCCGTTCGAACAACTGGTGGTGGCGTTGCAGCCCGAACGCAGCTTGAGCCACAACCCATTGTTCCAGGTGATGTTCAACCACCAGACCGATGCCCAGGGCGGCCGCGAAGGCCAGCAGTTACCGGGCCTGCGTGTGGTGGAACTGGAGTGGGACAGCCCGACCACCCATTTCGATCTGAGCCTGGATACCCATGAATCCGCCGAGGGCCTCTGGGCTGCGCTGACCTATGCCACTGACTTGTTCGACGCCGCTACCGTCGAGCGCTTGGCGCAGCACTGGCAGCACGTGTTGCAGGCGGTGGTGAACGCACCGCGCAGCCGTCTCTGCGAGCTGCCGATGCTGAGTGCCGTGGAGCAACAGGTGATGCTCCAGGATTGGAATGCTCCGGCGTGTGCCACCACCCTGCACGCGGTGCACCGGCTGTTTGAAGCCCAGGCCGACCGGCAGCCGGGCCGCCAGGCCCTGGCCCTGAATGACCAGGCCCTCAGCTATGGCGAACTGAATCGCCAGGCCAACCGCCTGGCGCATTACCTGCTGGCCCAGGGCATCGGCGCTGATGGGCGGGTGGGGATCTGCGTCGAGCGCTCCTTTGCCATGGTGGTCAGCTTGCTGGCGGTGCTCAAGACGGGCGCAGCCTATGTGCCGTTGGACCCTGAGTACCCGCGCGAACGCCTGGTGCATATGCTTGAGGACAGCGGCGTCGGGCTGGTGTTGACTCAATCCCACCTGCGCGGGCGCCTGCCGTTGCCGGCTCATGTGTCGTCCGTGGATATTGATCTGGCCCCATTGGCGCAGTGCTCCGAGGACAATCTACCGACTGATGTCGAGCCCCAGAGCCTGGCGTACGTGATCTACACCTCCGGCTCCACCGGCAAGCCCAAGGGGGTTGCCATCAGCCATGCTGCCCTGAGTGAGTTCGTTGGCATCGCGGCGGATTACTCGCAACTGGTTGCCCAAGACCGGGTGTTGCAGTTTGCCACCCTGAACTTCGACGGTTTTGTCGAGCAGTTGTACCCGGCCCTGACCCTCGGTGCCACCGTAGTACTGCGCGGCCCGCAACTGTGGGACGGTGCCGAGCTGTATCGGCAGATCATCGCCCAGGGCATCACCTTGGCCGACTTGCCCACGGCCTACTGGAAGCTGTTCCTGCAAGACTGCCTGGCAGCGGGCCCGAGGTCTTATGGTGCCTTGCGCCAGATCCATATCGGCGGCGAAGCCATGCCGTTGGATGGCCCACTCCTGTGGCAGCGCGCCGGGCTCGGCCAGGTGCGCTTGCTCAACACCTACGGGCCTACCGAGGCCACTGTGGTCTCCAGTGTGCTGGACTGCACCGACGCGAGCGCCGTCAGCGCCGCCGGTGCCAGCCCGATTGGCCGGGCGCTGCCAGGGCGTGGTCTGTATGTGCTGGACCGCGACCTGAACTTGCTGGCGCTGGGCGCAGTCGGTGAACTCTATATCGCCAGCGCCAGTGGCTTGGCCCGCGCTTATTTACAACGGCCGGGCCTGACTGCCGAACGTTTCGTCGCGGACCCGTTCGGCGCGGCAGGCGAGCGCCTGTACCGCACGGGCGACCTGGCGCGTTATCGCGCCGACGGCGTGGTGGAGTATGTCGGGCGGGTCGACCACCAGGTCAAGATCCGTGGTTTCCGCATTGAACTGGGTGAGATTGAAAGCGTACTGCTGGCTCAGGACAGTGTGCGTGAAGCCTTGTTGCTGGCGGCTGACAACCAACTGGTGGCCTACCTGGTGCCGGCGCAGACGCTGTCTGAAACCGAGCGCGCGGAGGCTGGCGAACAACTGATGCTGACCTTGCGTGAACACCTGCCGGACTACATGGTGCCAGCGCACCTGATCTTCCTCGACCACATGCCTTTGAACCCCAACGGCAAGCTGGACCGCCAGGCGCTGCCCAAACCCGAAGCCGCCGCCTTGCAACAGGACTGGCTGGCGCCGGTCACGCCGTTGCAGCAACAGGTGGCAGCGATCTGGGCGGATATCCTCGGCGCCGAGCACGTGGGCCTGAACCAGCACTTTTTTGAACTGGGCGGGCATTCGCTGTTGGCGATGCAGGTGGTATCACGGATTCGCCAGACCCTGAGCCTGGAAGTGCCGCTCAAGGCCGTGTTCGAACACCCACGCCTGGAGGCATTTGTCACCGCCTTGCAGGCCCATGACAGCCCGATGCCGACGGCGCCACCTCTGCTGCCGGCGGGCCGCGAGCAGCCGTTGCCGTTGTCTTATGCCCAGGAGCGTCAATGGTTTCTGTGGCAACTGGAGCCCCAGAGTGCGGCGTATCACATCCCCAGTGCATTACGCTTGAAAGGGCAGTTGGATCCAGGCGCGCTTCAGCACAGTTTCGATAGCTTGCTGGCGCGCCATGAAAGCTTGCGCACCCATATTCGCCAGGATCACGACGGCGCGGTGCAAGTGATTGAACCGCAGGTGGCCTTGCCGATCACCCAGGCTGATGTCGATGAGGCCCAGCTTCAGGCCCGGGTAGAAGCGTTGATTGCCCAGCCGTTCGACCTGCAGCAAGGCCCGTTGCTACGCGTGACGTTGCTGCGCCTGGCCGCCGACGAGCATGTGTTGGTGCTGGTGCAGCATCATATCGTCTCCGATGGTTGGTCAATGCAGTTGGTGGTCGAGGAGTTGGTGCAGTTGTATGCCGGTTACAGCCAAGGCCAGGATGTGCCGCTACCGGTGTTGCCGATCCAGTACGCCGATTATGCCGTATGGCAGCGTAACTGGATGGACGCCGGCGAGAAGCAACGTCAATTGGCCTACTGGCGTGAGCTGTTGGGCGGTGAGCAGAGCGTGCTGGAGTTGCCGTTCGACCACCAGCGCCCGGCGGTGCAGAGCCACCGTGGCGCGCGCCTGGCCTTCGAGCTGGCGCCCGAACTCACTCAGGGCCTCAAGGTGTTGGCGCAAGAGCAGGGCGTGACCCTGTTCATGTTGCTGCTGGCATCGTTCCAGACTTTGTTGCACCGCTACAGCGGCCAGGAAGAAATACGCGTCGGTGTGCCGATTGCCAACCGCAATCGCAGCGAGACCGAGCGGCTGATCGGCTTTTTCGTCAACACTCAGGTGCTCAAGGCGGATGTGCATGGGCAGATGAGTGTCGAGCAGTTGTTGCAGCACGTTCGGCAACGCGCGGTCGAGGCCCAGGCCCACCAGGACTTGCCGTTCGAACAACTGGTGGAAGCTCTGCAACCCGAGCGTAGCCTGAGTCACAACCCGTTGTTTCAGGTCATGTTCAACCACCAGACCGATGTCGGCCAGGTCCAGGTTCAGCGCCAATTGCCAGCGTTGCAGGTGGAAGGGCTGGAGTGGGAAAGCAAGACCGCTCATTTCGACCTGGACCTGGATATCCAGGAGTCCACCGAAGGCATATGGGCCACCCTGGGTTATGCCCAGGACCTGTTCGAAGCTGGCACTGTGCAACGCATGGCGCGCCACTGGCAGAACCTGCTGCAGGGGATGGTTGCCAACCCGCGGCAGCAGCTCAGTCAGTTGAGCTTGCTGGACGCGGCCGAACAACAACAGATCCTGCAACTCTGGAACCGCACGGATTCTGGCTTCTCGGCCGAGCGCTGGGTGCACGAATTGTTTGCCGATCGCGCCCGGGAAAACCCGACGGCGGTGGCGGTGAAGTTCGACGCACAAACCCTGAGCTACGGCGAACTGGATCGCCAGGCCAACCGTCTGGCTCATGCCCTGATTGCCCGTGGCGTCGGCCC
>NZ_JXSI01000025.1:0-2683 GCF_002916705.1 Pseudomonas sp. GZJR-8
GCCAAACACCGCCGTCGATATGAACTCTTGGGCGGTATCAGCCTGTTATCCCCGGAGTACCTTTTATCCGTTGAGCGATGGCCCTTCCATACAGAACCACCGGATCACTAAGACCTACTTTCGTACCTGCTCGACGTGTCTGTCTCGCAGTCAAGCGCGCTTTTGCCTTTATACTCTACGACCGATTTCCGACCGGTCTGAGCGCACCTTCGTACTCCTCCGTTACTCTTTAGGAGGAGACCGCCCCAGTCAAACTACCCACCATACACTGTCCTCGATCCGGATAACGGACCTGAGTTAGAACCTCAAAGTTGCCAGGGTGGTATTTCAAGGTTGGCTCCACGCAGACTGGCGTCCACGCTTCAAAGCCTCCCACCTATCCTACACAAGCAAATTCAAAGTCCAGTGCAAAGCTATAGTAAAGGTTCACGGGGTCTTTCCGTCTAGCCGCGGATACACTGCATCTTCACAGCGATTTCAATTTCACTGAGTCTCGGGTGGAGACAGCGCCGCCATCGTTACGCCATTCGTGCAGGTCGGAACTTACCCGACAAGGAATTTCGCTACCTTAGGACCGTTATAGTTACGGCCGCCGTTTACCGGGGCTTCGATCAAGAGCTTCGCGTTAGCTAACCCCATCAATTAACCTTCCGGCACCGGGCAGGCGTCACACCCTATACGTCCACTTTCGTGTTTGCAGAGTGCTGTGTTTTTAATAAACAGTCGCAGCGGCCTGGTATCTTCGACCGGCATGAGCTTACGGAGCAAGTCCTTCACCCTCACCGGCGCACCTTCTCCCGAAGTTACGGTGCCATTTTGCCTAGTTCCTTCACCCGAGTTCTCTCAAGCGCCTTGGTATTCTCTACCCAACCACCTGTGTCGGTTTGGGGTACGGTTCCTGGTTACCTGAAGCTTAGAAGCTTTTCTTGGAAGCATGGCATCAACCACTTCGTTAACTAAAAGTTAACTCGTCATCAGCTCTCGGCCTTAGAATCCCGGATTTACCTAAGATTCCAGCCTACCACCTTAAACTTGGACAACCAACGCCAAGCTGGCCTAGCCTTCTCCGTCCCTCCATCGCAATAACCAGAAGTACAGGAATATTAACCTGTTTTCCATCGACTACGCTTTTCAGCCTCGCCTTAGGGACCGACTAACCCTGCGTCGATTAACGTTGCGCAGGAAACCTTGGTCTTTCGGCGTGGGTGTTTTTCACACCCATTGTCGTTACTCATGTCAGCATTCGCACTTCTGATACCTCCAGCAAGCTTCTCAACTCACCTTCACAGGCTTACAGAACGCTCCTCTACCGCATCACTTACGTGATACCCGTAGCTTCGGTGTATGGTTTGAGCCCCGTTACATCTTCCGCGCAGGCCGACTCGACTAGTGAGCTATTACGCTTTCTTTAAAGGGTGGCTGCTTCTAAGCCAACCTCCTAGCTGTCTAAGCCTTCCCACATCGTTTCCCACTTAACCATAACTTTGGGACCTTAGCTGACGGTCTGGGTTGTTTCCCTTTTCACGACGGACGTTAGCACCCGCCGTGTGTCTCCCATGCTCGGCACTTGTAGGTATTCGGAGTTTGCATCGGTTTGGTAAGTCGGGATGACCCCCTAGCCGAAACAGTGCTCTACCCCCTACAGTGATACATGAGGCGCTACCTAAATAGCTTTCGAGGAGAACCAGCTATCTCCGAGCTTGATTAGCCTTTCACTCCGATCCACAGGTCATCCGCTAACTTTTCAACGGTAGTCGGTTCGGTCCTCCAGTTAGTGTTACCCAACCTTCAACCTGCCCATGGATAGATCGCCCGGTTTCGGGTCTATTCCCAGCGACTAGACGCCCTATTAAGACTCGCTTTCGCTACGCCTCCCCTATTCGGTTAAGCTCGCCACTGAAAATAAGTCGCTGACCCATTATACAAAAGGTACGCAGTCACCCAACAAAGTGGGCTCCCACTGCTTGTACGCATACGGTTTCAGGATCTATTTCACTCCCCTCTCCGGGGTTCTTTTCGCCTTTCCCTCACGGTACTAGTTCACTATCGGTCAGTCAGTAGTATTTAGCCTTGGAGGATGGTCCCCCCATATTCAGACAAAGTTTCTCGTGCTCCGTCCTACTCGATTTCATGACTAAGAGATTTTCGCGTACAGGGCTATCACCCACTATGGCCGCACTTTCCAGAGCGTTCCGCTAATCTCAAAGCCACTTAAGGGCTAGTCCCCGTTCGCTCGCCACTACTAAGGGAATCTCGGTTGATTTCTTTTCCTCAGGGTACTTAGATGTTTCAGTTCCCCTGGTTCGCCTCTTGCACCTATGTATTCAGTACAAGATAACCATCTTATGATGGCTGGGTTCCCCCATTCAGACATCTCCGGATCAAAGTCTGTTTGCCGACTCCCCGAAGCTTTTCGCAGGCTACCACGTCTTTCATCGCCTCTGACTGCCAAGGCATCCACCGTATGCGCTTCTTCACTTGACCATATAACCCCAAGCAATCTGGTTATACTGTGAAGACAACATTCGCCGAAAATTCGAATTTCTCAATTAAGAGAACTCACAAATTTTACCTTAGCCTGATCCGTTACCAGTGAAAGTAACGTTCAGTCTATCTTTCTATCACATACCCAAATTTTTAAAGAACGAACTAGTCAAAGACTAGAAATCAACATTCACCATCA
>NZ_JXSI01000025.1:2786-3202 GCF_002916705.1 Pseudomonas sp. GZJR-8
AATTAAGAGAACTCACAAATTTTACCTTAGCCTGATCCGTTACCAGTGAAAGTAACGTTCAGTCTATCTTTCTATCACATACCCAAATTTTTAAAGAACGATCTAATCAAAGACTAGAAATCAATATTCACTTCAGAATATTCATTTCTAAACTCTAACAGCAGAAGCAGTTAATGGTGGAGCCAAACGGGATCGAACCGTTGACCTCCTGCGTGCAAGGCAGGCGCTCTCCCAGCTGAGCTATGGCCCCATAATAAAATTGGTGGGTCTGGGCAGATTCGAACTGCCGACCTCACCCTTATCAGGGGTGCGCTCTAACCAACTGAGCTACAGACCCAATTTCGGGCTGCTTCTTTTCGTCTTCTTCAATGAATCAAGCAATTCGTGTGGGAACTTATGGAGCAGCTGATGTCGTC
>NZ_JXSI01000026.1:0-3219 GCF_002916705.1 Pseudomonas sp. GZJR-8
AAGCCGTTGTACTTCAAGGCGGGGGTGTATGTGCAGGACAACAGTGGGGACAGCAAGGAGGGGGCAAGGGTGACGTTTGCGAAGTTGGATATTGATCACGAGTAAATGGATTAGCCTATTTCGAGTAGGCAACGTCCGATAAGCCCAAGGATCATTCCCCGATAAATCCAGACGATTAAATCCCCTGTGGGAGGGGGCTTGCTCCCGATAGCGGTGTGCCAGCTCCAATAGCTGTGACTGACCCACCGCAATCGGGGGCAAGCCCCCTCCCACATTTGGCCTGTGTGGCCTGAGGGCTTGGTGTCCGTCCTACAGCACCATTGCGACAAGCCAACTCGCCGCTTATAGCTCGCCCCGTCGCCGGCGTTGATCAGCGATAGGATTTCGCAGCCCTACAGAGTTAAAACCGCACCCGTCAAAACAGTCCCGGTATCTTGCCGACGGCAGTCTTTGTTATGGCGGCTGTGCGTGGGAGACCTTCGGGTCTGCCGGGTCTTAGCTCCTCGGTCTGCGAACCCGCGTACAGCTGCCCTCTACCGTTACTTTACCAGCCGAACTGCCCTCTTACAGTCGTCATTGAGCATCATCCAACTTAATTCGACAAAAGACCGGTCAATACCTATGCAATTTCGAACACTTCAATATTTCTAAAAGTTATATATAACTGCCAACATTAACAGGTTACACAGATTAGATTTCTTGACAACATTGCCTCGCGGCGAGGAAATCAACATTTACGACTGCCGTATTTGACTCTTACTCAGGAGAATTATCATGGCCAAGCACAACACCCCGCTAGAAGCCTACTATCGCTTCACGCCAGCCAGCGTTAATCATTACTGGCTAAAAATCACTTTTGCTGACTACGATACGGGGGAACTTAAAGGAGATATGCAAGGCTACCCTTTTATAAGCGCAAGCTACAGTAGAGAAAGTGCACCCTCCACAAAATCCTCTCTTTTCTTCAGAGTAAACTATAGACTATGGGACCCAGAAGCCCCAGGGCCAAACGGTACAAAAGGGAATCTAACAGTACGTACTGGCAAACTGAACCTGATGGCTGACGATCACTCCTACAACACGCTTTACGGAAATCTCCAAGAGGATGGAAGTTCTGAATCAATAGGAGTAACACTTACGAAATCTCAGTGAGCAAGAGCTGTACTTTTGTAGTCACTCACTAAATCCTACACCGACATACAATCTCATCGAGATGATCGTATACAGATGAGAAAATTTTTTGATTGAATTTACTCAATACTCATATTGAAAAATATGAGTATTTTTTAATCTACCCACTCTGATACAGGAAATGAGCGACGAGTCACTTTCGACCACTTTAAAAACACCCACCTGAGCTAAATAGAGCAAAGAACAAAGTGAAGGGATTTATTTAGTATAAAGAACAGATATATTTAACGCGAGAATACCGTAATCCCTTCTTACGAAACGTCGACCATTGCCTACTAAGGCTACGGTTTTTTTCACGGACCTCAGCGCAACAGTCTTACCACCGGCCTGCGCCTCATAGCCGGTGTTACCGAGTCGTGAAGCGCCATGGCACGGCCCGCGTCCCACTCCTTCTGCATCGTTGAAAAAAGCTCGGTATCAATACGCGCCTGATGCGCACTCAGCGCCAGGGACATGGCCTCGGCAATGCGTTCAATAATTACGCCAGGAGCTGCGATACCACAGTGCTTGCGCCCGAATTCAATCAGTTGTTGACGATCGGGGTACGCCTTCACCTTGTTCATTTTTATAGCCAGGGTACGGTCAACCAATGCCTGGCCGGATTTTGGATTGTAATGCTCATAGGCGGTGGTCGTTGTGACATCGAACACAGGCGCCAATTGCACAGTTTCGAGGGCTCCCGGATGGGTATAGAGCACGCCGAAATTTTTCAGGTGAGCATCGCCATTGCGCACCATGACCGACAAGCAAACAGAGGAGAAAAAGCGCTCAAGTTCACGCAACACATCACCCTGCTGGCACACCTGGCGAATCACTGCCGCGAGCGTTTCGTAACTTTGGGAATACTTGTAGTTATCGTGGGGGTCCTTGTTCAGCCCCAACAGCACCGCCATGTCCTCGAATCCCAACCTGCCCGAGGGGGTCAGATCGAAGCGCTCCATAACAAATAAATCACCGCTGTCGGACAGCCAGAAACGCGGCGTTTCCAACCCGGCAAGGCGAGCTGCTTCCAAACAGAGGAATTCGTTTTGCGCCAAGTGGGCATATTCATCTGCACCGGATTTTACAATCAGGTCAGAGCTGAGCATGGTTTTGCGGTTGCCTCTGAGTTTGTCCAGATCAGGCACCAGCACCTTGGGCTGCACTCCCGAAATACCTGATTCAAAATAGGTGTCTACCAGGAAATCGAACACGCCTTGCGAACCCGGCGCTGACAATATCTCCTGCAATCCCACCTGGGCTTTAACAGGCGCCGATGCTTCTATAGGATTCTCATAACTCAGCCGACCAATCTGGTTGCCTCCAATGACCGACAGCAAGCGCATTTCGTCCACCTGCATATGCTTGGCCATCCGTCGCTTGATTTGATCAGCCAGAAAGCCTTCTGGCACATTCATATCAAAAATCGGATGCAGAACATTACTGACCGTCGGTGTTGGGTCATAAGGCATTACCAATGACACTTCACGAGGCGCCTCAGCCGACGCGTAGGCGAAGGAAAACTGCGATCCTTTGGACAGTTCGCCGCTAATGCCTTGGGGAGTAGCGACGTTGAGCCTTTTGATCTTACTCATCGTGCTCTACCAGTTCGGCAAGCGATTTGAGATCAATACGTCGATCAACCACTTCCAGTGCCATGCCTAGCGCAGTAATCACCCTGAAGGCGGTGTACATCGCAACATTTTCCCCTGCCTCAAGGTCGATGATGGTCTTGCGACTGCACCGCGCTTTTTCCGCGAGTTGCTGCTGGCTGTACTGCTTCGCCCGGCGTAGTTGCCTGAGCCGCTCGCCAAAAGCGGGAGGGGTCGTGATGAGCAAAATGTCACCTATATCGAACTTTTAACTAAATTAATCTGATTATGTCCCTTATGGCGGACATTTCAATTACCTTACGTCTGATGCAATTCAGGCCAAAAGCAGCGATGTGCAGTTCTGGCTCCCCGTGACCGGCACCCGCACCGAAAACGCCATTTACCCACGCAGCGAACTGCGCGAAACCTACGCCGACGGGCGCCTGCGCAACTGGAC
>NZ_JXSI01000027.1:0-2041 GCF_002916705.1 Pseudomonas sp. GZJR-8
GGTCGCGCTCGTAACGGGTGATTAGCTGACTGCCGTCATCGCCGTGTTCGGTCTTTTCCTGCAGATTGCCGTTGAGGTCGTAGACGTAGGCGGTGCGTTGGCCGTCGAAGCCGGTTTCCTGCTGGATCAGGCCGTTGGGGTGGTAGTCGAGTTGGTAGGTTTCGCCGACTTCGTTTTCGATTTCGGTCAGCAGTAAGCGAACGTTGTCGTAGCGGTATTTGACCTGGGTGCCGTCGGCGTTAATACGGCGGCTGATCAGGTGCAACCCATCGGCGTATTCGTAGCGGGTGACGTGGCCCAGTTCATCGCGCTCGGCGATGATTTTTCCGTAGGGGTTGTAGCTGAATTCTCGTGTGGTGCCGCCTGGCAAGACGAGGCGAATCAACCTACCGACGCTGTCCCATTCATAGACTGTCTGCGCGCCGTGTTCATCCTCGCGGGCAATCTGTCGCCCCAGGTCGTCATAGCGATAACGCTTGATCCCGCCATTGGGCAATTGCTCTTCCAGCAATTGCCCACGTTCATTCCACACCAGCCGATGGCAACTGTGATCCGGGTACCAAACTCCGGTCAGTTGCCCGTGTTTGTTGTAGCTGTAGTCAGTCGAATTGCCATCCGGATTAGTTTTGCGGATGACATCGCCTTGCTCATTACGCTCGTATTTCCAGACAGCCTCGCCGCGCCTTACAACCCGTACGAAGCCGTTGTCATGTTCGTAGGAGGTCGGCTCGTCATCCCCCGGAAACAACGCCACCAAGCGTCCGGCTTCGTCGTACTGATACGCCGTCACCGCGCCCAGCGGATCCTGCTCGACGGTCAGCCGCCCCTTGGCATCGTAGGATTTGAAATGCTGCGCGCCGTCCGGATCGATGCGCTGAACCAACCGCGCCCGGTCGTCGTGGACATAGACTTCCTGGCTGCCGTCGGCGTTATGCACGGTGACACGGCCGTCATCCCCCCAGGCATAGCGCGTGTCCATCTGCGAAAAACTTGCCCAATGCCGGACACAGCGTGCCGCCTTGCCGGCGCCTCTCCACTCCCAAAAGAAACTCGCCCCACCGGCCAACTGCCGCTCGACAATGACGTGCTGATCGTCGTACCGATAACGCTCGCTTTCCCCGACAGCATTGGTCGCGCAAACCAGTCGTCCATCTTCGTCATAGGCGTAGGAAACGACGTTCTGCTCGGTTTCCCAGACGTAAGGTGCACGCCCTGTGGCGCGATGAACCTGGTAGTCCACCGCGACGATTCGATCCAGCTCATAACGCAGCAGCAGCGAGCGACCAGCACCGTTATCCAACCGCTCAATTCGCCCGGAACGATCACGGCAAATGCGTAGACGGTTGTCATACGCATCGCTGATCGCAGTCAGTACACCGTCGCGAAAGTGATAGAACCGCGACGCCTGGGCCAGCACCAGCTCATCAGGAACCGAACCCAAGTAGATCGCCGCTTCTGCCAGGCTGTTGGTAATCGCGGGTCGAGCAGAAGTCGGCAAGGGCAGGGTGGTCGAGCGGTTCTCATGGTCGATCCACACCACCGAATCGCCCGACACACAAAGCCGGTGCGCCAGCGCATGGCTCCAGCCAAACCCCAACCCACAATCCACATCCACCGCACTGGTGCGATACAGCCGTGTCCACTCAAACGGCAAAATCCCGTCCAGCGCGCCGTCGGTGAGGGTAAGCAATTCCTCCCCGGTGACCATCGACACCGGGCAGCCGTTGGTGACCGTCTTGTCCGCTGGCGCCGCCGCATCTCCCTTCGGATTGGAAGCCACGGCAGGCGCATCATCCACATGCTCCTGCCGGACCAATACCGTCTGCCGAGTCTTGTTGCGAACCACCGGCACCGGGTTCGAAACCAGCGTGTCGCCCGCCTTCAACGGAACCACCGGCACGGCCTTGACCGGCGTCGCCGCACTGCTCAGCAACACAGGCTTGGCGGCCTCAACATGCGTGTCCAGCCGCGGCCCCGCCACCTGCCTGGCCAGCAACTCCAACAACGCCCGCGCCCCGCCGGACTTGACGCCACTCAGCAC
>NZ_JXSI01000028.1:0-1705 GCF_002916705.1 Pseudomonas sp. GZJR-8
CCCATCACCTCCATCAGGTCGCTGGACACCACGATCACCGCAATGCCGCTGGCCGCCAGGTTATGGATGATCTGGTAAATCTCCGACTTGGCGCCGATGTCGATACCGCGGGTGGGCTCGTCCAGCAGCAGGACCTTCATCGGCATCGACAGCCAGCGGCCAAGAATGGCTTTCTGCTGGTTGCCGCCGGAGAGGTACAGGATCTTCTGCGCCGCGTTCGGGGTTTTGACCCGCATCGCCTGGATCTGCCGGTCGGCGTTAGCTTTCTCCCAGCCGTCGCGCAACAGCCAGCCAAAGGTGGAATGCGCATCCCGGGCACTGATGTTGATGTTTTCAGCGACGCTGCCCAGCGGGATGATGCCTTCCTTTTTGCGATCCTCCGGGCACAGCAAGATACCGGCGGCGATGGCGTCGCGGGGTGAGCGCAATTGCAGGGCTTGCCCGCACAGCTGCAGGCTGCCGGCGCTGGCGCGCTCCAGGCCACTGAGCAGGCGAAACAGCTCGGTGCGCCCTGCCCCCACCAGCCCGAACAGCCCAAGGACCTCGCCCTTGCGCACCTCAAAGCTGATCGGCTCGCGCAGGCCCGGGCCGAGCAGGCCGTCTACCTTGAGCGCCACTTCGCCGTGCTCGCGTGGGCGGTAGTCGTAGATGTCCTGGATATCGCGACCGACCATGCAGGTCACCAACTGGTCGTGGGTCAGCGTGCTCATGTCTTCGAACGTGCGCACGTAGCGACCGTCCTTGAACACCGTCACCGCGTCGCAAATACGGAACACTTCTTCCATGCGGTGCGACACGTAGAGCACCACTTTGCCCTCGTCGCGCAGGCGCGCAATGATTGCCATCAGCCGGTCAATTTCCCGCGCCGACAAACTGCTGGTCGGCTCATCGAAGGCGATCACGTTGGCACCGCGGGACAACGCCTTGGCGATTTCCACCAGTTGGCGCTGGCCCAAAGACAGGCGCCCGAGCTTCTCGTCGGGGTCGATCTCATCGGCCAGGCCCTTGAGACATGCCAGCGCCTGCTGGCGCAGCACGCCGCGGTTGACCACACCGAAACGCGTCGGCAAGTGCCCGAGGAACAGGTTCTCGGCCACGCTCATTTCCGGCACCAAATGCAGTTCCTGGTGGATCACCGCGACACCGTTGGCGATGCTGTCGGCAGCGCTCTTGAACGCCATGACCTGCGCGCCGATCTGCACGCTGCCGCTGCTGGGAATGTAGGCGCCGCCGAGGATTTTCAGCAGCGTCGACTTGCCCGCACCGTTCTCGCCCATCAGGGCATGCACCTGCCCGGGGTGGGCGGTGAAGCTGATGCCGTCCAGCGCCTTGACCCCGGGAAAGGTTTTGCCGATCGCGTCAAAACGCAGGGCCGCAGCGGTCATTTCCACAACCCGATTTTGGTCAACTCTTCCTTGAAGTTCTCGCGGGTGATCAGGGTGACTTCGTCCATGGCGGTGTACTTCGGTGGTTCAGTGCCTTTGGTGACCCACTCGTACATCATCAGTGCGGTGTTATAGCCCTCGATGTGCGGGCTCGGCAGCATGGAGCCGAAGAAACCGCTGTCGGCTTTCTTCAATTCGCCGATGGCGTCGGTGCCATTAATGCCGATGCCGATCACGTTGGCGGCCTTGAAGCCGGCGCTTTCAGTGGCGCGCACGCCGCCGAGCACGGTGTTGTCGTTCATGCCGCCGATGATCAGGTT
>NZ_JXSI01000029.1:0-226 GCF_002916705.1 Pseudomonas sp. GZJR-8
CAGAACGTTGTTTCCTACGCCTATGACGAAGACGGACGACTGGTTTGCGCGACCAATGCTGTCGGGGAAAGCGAGCGTTATCGATACGACGATCAGCACGTCATTGTTGAGCGGCAGTTGGCCGGTGGGGCGAGTTTCTTCTGGGCGTGGGAAGGCTCCGGCAAGGCGGCACGTTGCGTCCGGCATTGGGCGAGTTTTTCGCAGATGGACACGCGTTATGCCTGGG
>NZ_JXSI01000029.1:236-1299 GCF_002916705.1 Pseudomonas sp. GZJR-8
GCTGGATCGAATCGTGGCGGTGGACTACCAGGTGCATCGCGCCAAATGTCGTGAGCCCTACGTCTGGGAAACCGAGCAGAACGTTGTTTCCTACGCCTATGACGAAGACGGACGACTGGTTTGCGCGACCAATGCTGTCGGGGAAAGCGAGCGTTATCGATACGACGATCAGCACGTCATTGTTGAGCGGCAGTTGGCCGGTGGGGCGAGTTTCTTCTGGGCGTGGGAAGGCTCCGGCAAGGCGGCACGTTGCAGCGCGTTGCGTCCGGCATTGGGCGAGCTTTTCGCAGATGGACACGCGCTATGCCTGGGGGGATGACGGGCGTGTCACGGTGCATAACGCCGATGGTAGCCAGGAAGTCTATGTCCACGACGACCGAGCGCGGTTGGTGCAGCGCATCGATCCGGACGGCGCGCAGCATTTCAAATCCTACGATGCCAAGGGTCGGCTGACCGTCGAGCAGGATCCGCTGGGCGCGGTGACGGCCTATCAGTACGACGACGCCGGACGCTTGGTGGCGTTGTTTCTTGGGGATGATGAGCCGACCTCCTACGAGCATGACAACGGTTTTGTTCGGGTTGTGAGGAGTGGGGAGGCGGTCTGGAAATACGAGCGTAATAAGCAAGGCGATGTTACGCGTAGGACCGATCCTGACGGCGAGGTTACCGATTACAGCTACAACAAACACGGGCAACTGACCGGGGTTTGGTACCCGGATCATAGTTGCCATCGGCTGGTGTGGAATGAGCGGGGGCAGTTGCTGGAAGAGCAATTGCCCAATGGCGGGATCAAGCGTTATCGCTATGACGATTTAGGGCGACAGATTGCCCGCGAGGATGAGCATGGCGCACTGACCGGTTATGAATGGGACGCTGCCGGTCGCCTGCTGAAACTGATCCAGCCCGGCGGTGCTTGCCGGGAATTCAGCTACAACCCCTACGGAAAAATCATCGCCGAACGCGATGAACTCGGCCACGTCACCCGCTACGAATACGCCGATGGGCTGCACCTGATCAGCCGCCGTATCAACGCCGACGGCACCCAGGTCAAATACCGCTACGA
>NZ_JXSI01000003.1:0-228082 GCF_002916705.1 Pseudomonas sp. GZJR-8
GCGTTACACGCTGCTGTCAACACCTCTTTTTCAACTTCCTTTTGGCTTCGATGAACTGAGGCAACTTGTTGCCGAAAACCACGTAACTCATTGTTCACCAAGGAGTTTTCCGTTTCGACTGCGCCGGAAGTGGGGCGAATTATAGGCTTCCAGAATCTGCCGTCAACCTTCTTTTTCACATTTCTGTCATATCGGTCGAAAATGCCTTAGAAACGCGAAAGCCGGCCCCAAGGGGGCCGGCTTTCGCTTATCGAGTCTTATAGACTAGGGAAGGCGAACTGCGACGCTTCATGACTGGCCCGTTGCGGCCAACGCTGAGTGATCGCCTTGCGACGGGTATAGAAACGCACCCCGTCCGGCCCATAGGCGTGCAAGTCGCCAAACAGAGAGCGCTTCCAGCCACCGAAGCTGTGATATGCAACCGGCACCGGCAACGGTACGTTAACCCCTACCATGCCGACCTCAATCTCATCACAGAACAGCCGCGCTGCTTCACCGTCACGCGTGAAGATGCAGGTACCGTTGCCGTATTCATGATCGTTGATCAGTTGCATCGCCGCTTCCAGGCTATCCACCCGGACCACGCACAACACTGGCCCAAAGATCTCTTCTTTATAGATCCGCATCTCGGGGGTAACGCGGTCGAACAGACTGCCGCCAAGGAAAAATCCTTGTTCATGCCCGGCAATGCTCAAGCCGCGACCATCAACGACCAGCTCTGCACCCGCCGAAACACCCTCTTCTATATAGCCACTGACCTTATCTCGTGCCTGCCCCGTCACCAACGGGCCCATATCCAGGCCACAGGAGGTGCCCGCGCCGATCTTCAACGCCTTGACCTGCGGCACCAGCTTAGCGATCAACGCGTCCGCCACCTGGTCGCCCACGCACACCGCCACCGAAATCGCCATGCAACGCTCGCCGCAAGAACCATAAGCCGCGCCCATCAAGGCACTCACGGCGTTGTCCAGGTCTGCATCCGGCATCAGCACCGCATGGTTCTTCGCCCCGCCCAACGCTTGCACACGCTTGCCGCGCTTGGTCGCTTCGCTATAGATGTACTCGGCAATCGGCGTCGAGCCTACAAAGCTCAAGGCTTTAACTTCCGGCGCTTGAATCAATGCGTCCACCGCGCCTTTGTCGCCGTGCACCACACTCAGTACGCCTTTAGGCAGCCCAGCCTCCTGCAACAGTTGCGCGATCAACAACGTAGAACTCGGATCACGCTCCGAAGGTTTGAGGATGAAACAGTTACCGCACACAATCGCCAGCGGGTACATCCACAACGGCACCATCGCCGGGAAGTTGAACGGGGTGATACCCGCCACCACGCCTAGCGGCTGGAAGTCCGACCAGGCATCAATGTTCGGCCCCACGTTGCGGCTGTATTCGCCCTTGAGAATCTCCGGTGCCGAGCACGCGTACTCCACGTTCTCGATCCCACGCTTGAGTTCACCCGCCGCGTCTTCCAGGGTCTTGCCATGCTCCTCACTGATCAACTGCGAGATACGTGCTTCGTTTTGCTCCAGCAACTGCTTGAAACGGAACATCACCTGGGCACGCTTGGCCGGAGGCGTATTGCGCCAGGCCGGAAACGCCGCCTTGGCTGAGTCAATCGCCTGTTGAATGGTTTCACGGCTGGCCAACGGCACCTGGTGAATCACCTGGCCGGTAGACGGGTTATAGACGTCGGCACTACGACCGCTGTCGTTGACCAGCTCACCGTTGATCAAATGCTGGATAAGGCTCATGCAGGGCTCCTGAAAAATTGTTCTATATAGAAGGAGAAATCAGTCGATCTTGTTCAGCACTTCGCCGACCGCGTCAAACAGACGGTCCAGGTCCTGCGGCTTGCTGTTGAAGGTTGGCCCGAACTGCAGGGTGTCGCCGCCAAAACGCACATAGAAACCGGCCTTCCACAATGCCATGCCGGCCTCGAATGGACGCACGATGGCATCCCCATCACGCGGGGCAATCTGGATAGCACCGGCCAGGCCGTAGTTGCGAATGTCGATCACATTCTTGCTGCCCTTCAAACCGTGCAGCGCATTCTCAAAGTGCGGTGCGACTTCGGCTACGCTCTGCACCAGGTTTTCTTTCTGCAACAGGTCCAATGCCGCCAAGCCCGCCGCGCAAGCCACCGGGTGCGCCGAGTAGGTGTAGCCGTGGGGGAATTCCACGGCGTATTCCGGCGTCGCCTGGTTCATGAAGGTCTGGTAGATCTCGCTGCTGGCGATCACCGCGCCCATCGGAATAGCGCCATTGGTGACCTGCTTGGCGATACACATCAGGTCTGGGGTCACGCCAAAACTGTCGGCACCGAACATTGAGCCGGTACGGCCGAAGCCTGTGATCACTTCGTCGAACACCAACAGGATATTGTGCTGGTCGCAAATTTCGCGCAGGCGCTTGAGATAACCCTGCGGTGGCACCAATACGCCAGCGGAGCCGGCCATCGGCTCGACAAACACGGCGGCAATATTCGACGCGTCATGCAGCTCGATCAGTTTGAGCAACTCATCGGCCAAGGCAATACCGCCCTGCTCCGGCATGCCCCGGGAGAAGGCGTTGCTGGTCAGCAAGGTGTGAGGCAGGTGGTCGACATCCATCATCGCCTGGCCAAACAGCTTACGGTTACCGTTCACACCGCCCAGGCTGGTACCAGCGATGTTCACACCGTGGTAACCACGGGCGCGACCAATCATCTTGGTCTTGGTGGCCTGACCTTTGAGGCGCCAGTAGGCCCGCACCATCTTCACCGCCGTATCGGCACATTCAGAGCCCGAATCGGTGAAGAACACATGATTCAGGTTGCCTGGGGTCAGGTCGGTGATCTTTTCCGCCAACTGAAAGGACAACGGATGACCGTATTGGAAGCCTGGGGAGTAGTCCAAGGTGCCCAATTGCTTGGCGACCGCCTCCTGGATTTCCTTGCGCGTATGCCCGGCGCCACAGGTCCACAGGCCCGACAACGAATCATAGACCTTGCGCCCCTTGTCATCGGTCAACCAACTGCCTTCAGCGGCCACGATCAGGCGCGGGTCGCGCTGGAAGTTGCGGTTGGCGGTGTAGGGCATCCAGTGCGCATCCAGCTTGAGTTGGCTGGCCAGGGTCGATGGGGCGTTTTCGGGCATGTTCATCAGCAAAACCTCGCAAGGCAAAAGGCAGCGTCGGGATTGAAAAAGCTTAGTTGCAGCTAAATTGCCACGGGGATAAAGTCGGTGAAATCCAACTCTTCTAACCTTCAGTCAGGACTTCACTAAACTATGAGCAGCCGTCGTCCCGACCCTTTGGCCCAAGTCAGCGACTTCGACATTCGCTTGCTGCGCATCTTTCGCAGCGTGGTGGAATGCGGCGGCTTCTCGGCGGCAGAGACCGTGCTCGGCATCGGCCGCTCGGCCATCAGCCAGCAGATGAGCGACCTGGAGCAGCGGCTCGGCCTCAGACTTTGCCAACGCGGCCGCGCCGGTTTTTCCCTGACGGAGGAAGGCCGCGAGGTTTATCAGTCAGCCCTGCAATTGTTGAGCGCCCTGGAAAGCTTTCGCACCGAGGTCAACGGCCTGCACCAGCATTTGCGCGGCGAGTTGATCATCGGCCTCACCGACAACCTCGTCACCCTGCCGCATATGCGCATCACCCACGCACTGGCGCAGTTGAAGGAGCGCGGCCCGGACGTGCAGATCCAGATCCGCATGATCGCCCCCAATGAAGTAGAACAAGGTGTACTTGATGGCCGTCTGCATGTCGGCGTGGTGCCCCAGGCCAGCGCCCTGTCGGGTCTGGAATACCAACCGCTGTACAGCGAGCGCTCACTGCTTTATTGCGCGGTCGGGCACCCGCTGTTTTATGCCGACAACAAACAACTCGATGACGAGCGCATCGATAGCCAGGACGCCATCGCCCCTACCTTTCGCCTCCCCGCAGAGATCCAGGCCCACTACCAGGCGCTCAACTGCACGGCCAGCGCTTCGGACCGTGAAGGCATGGCGTTCCTGATCCTCACTGGCCGCTATATCGGCTACTTGCCCGATCACTACGCCAGCCTGTGGGTGCAACAAGGCCGACTGCGCGCGCTGAAACCGGCTACACGTTTTTACGATTTGAGCCTGGCATCGGTCACGCGCAAAGGCCGGCGCCCTCATTTGGTGCTGGAAAGTTTCCTTGAAAGCCTGGCCGCGACGCGCTAACTCGGGCCTCACGCAAAAAGCTGAGCACATGGACAGCTTTTTGCAAGGCACAAGGACCTTGAACCGTCCGCCTCGAGTCTACCCGCCATGCCACCAGAATCTGCCAGCCCCAGCGACCTGATCTACGGCCTCAACGATCGCCCCAAACCACTGCCGGCTCTATTGGCAGCACTACAACATGTGCTGGCGGCGTTCGTCGGCATCATTACTCCGCCGCTGATCATCGGCTCCACGCTCGGCCTCACCGCCCACCTGCCCTATCTGATCAGCATGGCGCTGATGGTGTCCGGTGTAGGCACGTTCATCCAGGCACGCAGGCCGTATGGTATCGGCGCCGGTATGATCTGCCTGCAAGGCACTAGCTTTGCGTTTCTCGGCGCGGTGTTGGCGGCAGGCTTTCTAGTCAAGCAACGCGGCGGCAGCCCGGAAGACATTCTGGCGATGATCTTCGGCGTGTGCTTCTTCGGCGCGGCGGTACAGATCGTGTTGAGCCGCTTCATTGGCCAACTGCGTCGTGTCATCACCCCCCTTGTAACGGGGATCGTCATCACGTTGATCGGCATCAGCCTGATCAAAGTGGGGATTACCGACCTCGGCGGCGGTTTTAATGCGCCAGACTTCGGCGCCCCTGCGAACCTGGCACTCGGCCTGTTCGTGGTACTGACAATCATCCTGCTCAACCGCTCCAATACCCCGTGGGTACGCTTGAGCGCCATTATCATCGGCCTGGCCCTGGGGAGCCTCGCGGCGTGGTTCAGCGGTAAATTGGTGCCCCAAGCCCTGCCCGACTTGCCCTTGATCAGCCTGCCGATGCCGTTCCGATTTGGTTTCAACTTTGACTGGAGCGCTTTCCTGCCGATTGCGCTGATTTATCTGATCAGCAGCATCGAAACCGTCGGCGACCTCACGGCCAATTGCATGATCGCCCGCCAACCCATCAGCGGTGCATCTTATATAAGCCGGCTCAAGGGCGGCGTGCTGGGCGATGGCGTGAGCTGCATGATTGCCGCCACCTTCAGCGCGTTCCCCAACACCACCTTTGCCCAGAACAATGGCGTGATCCAGCTCACCGGCGTGGCCAGCCGTTACGTCGGTTTGTATATCGGTGTGCTGCTGTTCTGTCTGGGCCTGTTTCCATTGATCGGCGCCGTACTGCAGCAAATCCCCAAGCCGGTGCTGGGCGGCGCGACCCTGGTGATGTTCGGCAGCGTGGCCGCCGCCGGCGTGCGTATCCTCGCCCAGGCGCCGCTGGATCGACGCAGCATGTTGATCATTGCCACCTCGTTTGGCGTCGGCCTGGGTATCGCCGCTCAACCCAACTTGCTGCACCTGATGCCGACACTGATACAGAACCTGTTCGACTCGGCCATCACCAGCGGCGGCCTCACCGCCATCGTATTGTGCCTGTTGCTGCCGGAAGCCAAGGTGAGTACATGCGCTACAAACCCAACAGCGCAAAGCGAAAGCCTGGAGCCGCTTTGACGGTTTTATTGCATCGGGACTTGTCTGAGGCTTGAGGGTGGGTTATCTGTGCACACGTCGCCTTTATCGATCAGCACGGAAACCTCCATGAGCCTCGAAGTTCCTGCCCACAGCAACCACGCCGGTAAACCCGCCAGCCGCATTCGGCAAAAGAACGAACAAGCTATTCTCCAGGCTGCTGAAGATGAATTCGCCCGCCATGGCTACAAAGGCACCAGCATGAACACCATCGCTGCCAGTGCCGGGCTGCCCAAGGCCAACTTGCACTACTACTTCACCAACAAGCTGGGCCTGTATATCGCGGTGCTCAGCAATATCCTCGAATTATGGGACAGCACCTTCAACGCGTTGACCGCCGAGGATGACCCGGCCGTGGCGCTTGCGCGCTACATCCGCACCAAGATGGAGTTCTCGCGGCGCCAACCACAAGCCTCGCGGATCTTCGCCATGGAGATCATCAGCGGCGGCGAATGCCTCACCGAATATTTCGGTCAGGACTATCGCGCCTGGTTCAGTGGCCGAGCCGCGGTGTTCCAGGCGTGGATCGACGCTGGCAAAATGGACCCCGTCGATCCCGTGCACTTGATCTTCCTGCTGTGGGGCAGCACCCAGCACTACGCCGACTTCGCCACCCAGATCTGCCGCGTCACCGGTCGCACCAAGCTGACCAAGCAGGACATGGAAGACGCCGGCACCAACCTGATCCATATCATTCTCAAAGGCTGCGGCATCAAGCCGGCCCTATAAAAACGAAGCGAGTTATGTCTTTTACGCTGACAGGCTTTTGTGAGTTTCGTGAAGAAATACGCAAAAGCCGCTTTATCACCTTGGCGGTGCCGATCACCAGCCCGCAGGACGCCCAGGCGTTTTTCGAGCAGCACAGCGACCTGAACGCCACGCACAACTGCTGGGCCTGGAAGCTGGGCGATCAATACCGCAGCAACGACGACGGCGAACCCGGTGGCACCGCCGGGCGACCGATCCTCGCGGCTATCGAGGCCCAGGGGTTCGATCAGGTCGCGGTGCTGGTGATCCGCTGGTACGGCGGCATTCAATTGGGTACGGGCGGACTCGCCCGTGCCTACGGTGGTGGCGCAAACAAATGCCTGCAAAATGCCGAGCGTATCGAACTGATCAGCCGTGTGCCCCTGAGCTGCGCCTGTGGGTTCTCCGAGCTGAACCTGGTGAAGCTGCGCGTCGCCGAACTCGGCGGTTTAGTGCTGGAAGAAACCTTCACCGCCAACGGCGTGGAGCTACACCTTGCGCTGGCAGGGGCACACATCGACACCCTGCAAACCCAGCTCGCCGACCTGAGCCGTGGGCGCATCCTGCTGCAACGCTGAAACTGCTACTGTTAGGTGCTGAACTCCCTGAACCGCGACTTCAAAGGAAGCCTTCATGTCTACGCCAAAAACCGCACTGATCATCGGCGCCTCGCGCGGGCTGGGCCTTGGCCTGGTCAAGCAACTGCTCCAGGATGGCTGGGACGTCACCGCCACCGTGCGTGATCCGCACAAGGCCGATGCCCTCAAAGCCGTGGGCCCGGTGCAGATCGAGAAATTGGATATGGATGATCAGCAAGCCGTGATCGCCCTGGCCCAACGCTTGAAAGACCGCACCTTCGACCTGCTGTTCGTCAACGCTGGCGTCAAGGGCCCGGCGAACCAGGAGCCAGGCCACGCCACCCTCGCAGAGGTCGGCCAGCTGTTTTTCACCAACGCCGTGGCGCCGATCAACCTGGCCCAGCGCTTTGTCGGGCAGATCCGCAAAGACACCGGCGTGCTGGCGTTCATGAGTTCGGTGCTGGGCAGCGTGACCATTCCCGACGGTTCGGACCTGGCGCTGTACAAGGCCAGCAAGGCTGCCCTCAACTCAATGACCAACAGCTTTATCACCCAGTTGGGCGACCACAAGCCGACGGTTCTGTCGCTGCATCCGGGCTGGGTGAAAACCGACATGGGCGGAGAGAACGCACATATCGACGTCGACACCAGCGTGCGCGGCCTGGTGGATCAAGTAAATGCCTACACCGGCAAGGGCGGCCATCACTTCGTGGACTACAAGGGCGACACCATCGCCTGGTAAATACACCGATCAACCTGTGGAAGGGGGCTTGCTCCCGATGGCTGAGTGTCAGTCAATGCTGTGTGGACTGGTCCACCGCTATCGGGAGCAAGCCCCCCTCCCACTCTGTACCTACTCCTACAGCTAGACCCCGTAATGAACTACACGTAATCTAGCCCCCTCGCCCTCCCCGGCGACCCTGGATCAGCAGACAGGGCAACACTGAGCTGGCAAACCTGAACCCATCATTCAGAGGAGCCGGCCAATGCCTGCGACCCGTATCTGGTTAAAAAACCCCCTCGCGATTTTCACTGCCAATGGCCTCGACGCCCGTGGCGGCCTGGTGCTGCAAGACGGTGTGATCACCGAATTACTGGCCCAGGGCCAAGAACCGGCACAACCCTGCACGCAGGTGTTCGATGCTCGCGAACATGTGGTCCTGCCCGGGCTGATCAACACTCACCATCATTTCTATCAAACCCTCACCCGCGCCTGGGGCCCGGTGGTCAACCAGCCGCTGTTTCCCTGGCTGAAAACGCTGTACCCGGTATGGGCGCGGCTTACCCCGGAAAAACTCGCCCTGGCCAGCAAAGTCGCCCTGGCTGAATTGCTGCTGTCGGGCTGCACCACGGCGGCCGACCACCACTACCTGTTCCCCGATGGTTTGGAAAACGCCATTGATGTGCAGGTAGCCAGCGTGCGCGAACTGGGGATGCGCGCCATGCTCACCCGCGGCTCCATGAGCCTGGGCGAAGCCGATGGCGGCCTGCCACCGCAGCAGACCGTGCAACAAGGCCAGGTCATTCTTGACGACAGCCAGCGCCTGATCCGCGAATATCACGAGCGGGGTGACGGCGCGCAGATTCAGATTGCCCTGGCTCCGTGCTCGCCGTTTTCCGTCACCCCCGAGATCATGCAAGCCAGCGCCGAATTGGCCAACCGCCTGGATGTGCGCCTGCATACCCACTTGGCGGAAACCCTCGACGAAGAAGACTTCTGCCTGCAACGCTTCGGCCTGCGTACCGTGGATTATCTCGACAGCGTCGGCTGGCTCGGCCCACGCACCTGGCTGGCCCACGGCATTCACTTCAACCCGGATGAAATCGCACGCCTGGGTGCCGCCGGTACGGGGATCTGCCACTGCCCAAGCTCCAACATGCGCCTGGCTTCCGGTATCTGCCCGACCCTGGACCTGCTTGCCGCCGGCGCGCCCATCGGGCTGGGCGTGGACGGCTCGGCGTCCAACGATGCCTCGAACATGATCCTTGAAGCGCGTCAGGCCCTGTACATTCAGCGCCTGCGTTATGGCGCAGAAAAGATCACCCCAGAAGGCGTGCTGGGCTGGGCAACCAAAGGTTCGGCACAGTTGCTGGGCCGAACGGACATCGGTGAATTGGCCGTAGGCAAGCAGGCTGACCTGGCATTGTTCAAACTTGATGAACTGCGCTTCTCCGGTAGCCACGATCCAATTTCAGCGCTGCTGTTGTGCGGTGCAGATCGGGCGGATCGAGTGATGATCGGCGGCCAGTGGCGGGTGATCGACGGCCAAGTCGAAGGCCTGGACCTGAAAGGCTTGATCGCCGATCACACCCAGGCGGCTCGCCAACTCATCGCCGGCACCTGAGCCAGACGCCGATCAAAATGTGGGAGGGGGGCCTGCTCGCTCCCACATTGGGTCTACGGCGTCATCAACAACAGTTACAGCCCCAGCAGCGACAACATGATAAAAGTCGCAAACAACACAAAATGAGTCATCCCTTCAATGGCATTCGTCTCGCCATCGTTGAGGTTGATCGCGCTGACAATCAGCGTGATAAACACCATCACCGTCTGCACCGGCGTCATCGCCATCTGGAACGGCTGGCCGCTATAGAGCGCCATGGCTTCCATCACCGGCACCGTCAGGATCACCGTAGACAACGAAGCACCCAACGCAATATTCACCACCGACTGCATACGGTTGGCCAATGCAGCGCGCAATGCCGTCAGAATCTCTGGCGCGGCCGAGATAGCCGCCACCACAATCGCCGTGATCACCGGCGGCGCGCCCGTGCCTTCCAGGCCCAGATCCAGGGTTTTGGACATCACCTCGGCCAACGCGCCAATCACAATCACGCCAAACACCAACGTGCCTATCGAGAACGCGAGGTTAACGGGCGGTGTGTGTTCTTCTTCGGTTGATTTCTTGCGGCGTTTTTCCGGGTAGCTGTAGCTGAAGAAATAACTGTGTGGGCCTACCTGCATCCTCAGGAACAAGGTGTAGAGCACCACCATCGCGCCAATGGTGAAGGCCGAGTAAATTTTCCAATCGGCCTCGGGGATAAATTCCGGTACCACCATCGACACGCCCATGGCGGTGAGGATCATCACGCTGTAGGTGCGCGCTGAGTCATCGTTGTAGGACTGTTCCCCATGCTTGATGCCCCCCATCAAGGCGGCCAGGCCGAGAATACCGTTGATATCCAGCATCACCGCCGAGTAAATGGTATCGCGCACCAGGGTGGGCGATGGCTCGTTGCTCATCATGATCGCCAGGATCACCACTTCCACCAACACGGCCGCGAGGGTCAGGATCATGGTGCCGTAGGGGTCGCCAACCTTTTCTGCCAACTGCTCGGCGTGGTGGGCTACGCGCATTGAGGCCATTACGATAAACGCAATCAGCGCAGCACCGGCCAGCAGGGCCACCAGTTGCCCACTGTGGAGCATCCAGTGCTCCAGCGGATAAGCCGCAATGGCGGCAATCAGCGCCAGCAGCATGAATTTTTCTTGCTTGAGGTGTGTGAGCATTACGGGCCTTTTCGTGCAGCGAATCAGTCATTGATGGGGTACAGACTGCGCCAAGCCGCTAACGTTTCGTTACACCTTAGTTCACCTCACCCTTGCGTGAGTGACACAAATACTCTCCTGCTGGTCAGGTTTTGCCGATTATTTCAGCCATGGCCTGTAGAATGCCGCCATTGCACCTGATGAGATTTTAACTATGTACGATTGGCTCAACGCCCTGCCCAAGGCTGAACTGCACCTGCACCTGGAGGGTTCGCTGGAGCCTGAGTTGCTGTTCGCCCTGGCCGAGCGCAACAAGATTGCGCTGCCGTGGAACGACGTCGACACCCTGCGCAAGGCCTACGCCTTCAACAACCTGCAAGAGTTTCTCGACCTATATTACAAAGGTGCCGATGTGCTACGCACGTCCCAGGATTTCTACGACCTGACCTGGGCCTACCTGCTGCGCTGCAAAGCCCAAAACGTGATCCACACCGAACCGTTCTTCGATCCACAAACCCACACCGACCGTGGCATCCCGTTCGAAGTCGTGCTGAACGGCATCGCCGCTGCGCTTAAAGATGGCGAGCAGCAACTGGGCATCACCAGCGGCTTGATCCTCAGCTTCCTGCGCCACCTGAGCGAAGCCGAGGCCGAGAAAACTCTCGACCAGGCCCTGCCGTTCCGTGACGCGTTCGTAGCCGTGGGCCTGGACAGCTCAGAAATGGGTCACCCGCCGAGCAAGTTCCAGCGCGTGTTCGATCGTGCCCGCCACGAAGGCTTCCTCACCGTCGCCCACGCCGGCGAAGAAGGCCCGCCCGAGTACATCTGGGAAGCGCTCGACCTGCTGAAAATCCAGCGTATCGACCACGGCGTGCGTGCCATTGAAGATGAACGCTTGATGCAGCGCATCATCGACGAACAGATCCCGCTGACGGTATGCCCGCTGTCCAACACCAAACTCTGCGTGTTCGACGACATGGCCCAGCACAACATCCTCGACATGCTCGAACGTGGCGTGAAAGTCACCGTGAACTCGGACGACCCGGCCTACTTCGGCGGTTATGTCACCGAGAACTTCCACGCGCTGCATACCTCCCTGGGCATGACCCAGGACCAGGCCAAACGCCTGGCGCAGAACAGCCTGGATGCGCGGCTCGTAAAGCCATAACCGGCCATCATTGAACGAATGCAGGCTAAATGTGGGAGGGGGCAAGCCCCCTCCCACATAGGTTTTGCGCTGACCTTTAGATTTGGGTGAGCTCTTCCAGCGTCTTGCCCTTGGTCTCCATCCCGAACACCCACACCACCAGCGCCGCCACGGCAAAGCACAACGCCCCCAAGGCAAATACCCCGCCCTGCCCGGTTATCGGAAATACCAACCCGGTCACCAACGGCCCCAGCAACGAGCCTACGCGGCCAATTGCTGACGCAAATCCGGAACCTGTAGCTCGCGCCGAAGTGGGATATAGCTCCGGCGTGTAGGTGTACAGCACCGCCCACATGCCAAACAGGAAAAACTGCATCAACAACCCGGAGGTGATCAGCAGGGCCACATTGCCGCCAAACACAGCACTTTGCCCATACAGAAACGCCATCACCCCGCCACCCAGCAGCGTCACGACGCACACCGGTTTACGCCCCCAGCGCTCGACCAGCCAGGCCGCCATCAAAAAGCCGGGGATCCCGCCCAGGGAAATGATCACCGTGTAATACACCGACTGGGTCACGGCGAAACCCGATTGCTGCAATAGCGCGCTCAACCACGACGTCAGCCCGTAGAACCCGAGCAAGGCAAAGAACCACACGCTCCAGATCATCATCGTGCGTTGGCGGTACTGCGCCGACCACAGCTGCTGGAACGCGGAAAAGAATGTACCCGGCGTACTCTCTACCCATGGCAGGGCCATCGGCTCCGGCAAATCGGCGCGGCCCAGGGAGTCGCGTACCTTCTGCTCGATACCCAGCAATACCTTGTCCGCCGCTTCGTGGCGCCCGGCCTGTTCCAGCCAACGCGGCGACTCTGGAATAAAGAAGCGGATGGCCAACACAAACACCGCCGGTACCGCCAACACCAGGAAGATGTCGCGCCAACCAATCACCGGCAGCAAAAAGTACGACAGCACCCCGGCGGCTACAAAGCCCAACGGCCAGAAACCATCCATCAACGCAATGTAACGCCCGCGCCGTTTGGCGGGAATCAACTCCGACAGCATCGACTGAGCAATAGGAAACTCCATGCCCATGCCAATGCCCAACAGGATCCGAAACAACGTCAACGCCTCCACCGTCTGCGCCGTGGAGCAGAGGTAACTGGCAACGCCCCACAACACGATGCTCCACTGAAACACCGGTTTGCGCCCAAAGCGATCCGCGAGCATTCCAGAAAGAGAAGCACCCACCACCATGCCGAAAAAACTCGAACTGGCCAGCAACCCGGCCTGGGCCGTGCTCAAGCCAAACTCGGTTTTGATCGAGCCCAACAGAAAGGTCATCATTGCCAAGTCCATGGAGTCGAAGAAAAACGCCAAGGCAATGATGATGAAGATGACTCGGTGGTAACCGCTGATGGGCAACCGTTCCAGCCGCTGTGCTGCGCTATAACCCTGCCTGACCATGCCGCATCCCCCCGTATGAAAAATCCCCTTGGCGAGTGTGCGGCATCGTTTGTCCTGGCTATTGCTGGATGCGACCTGATTGCAGCTCTGAACGACGCGCTTAACGTGCCGCCAGCCGGCTGATCTCCCTGAGCCCTGCCTCGTTGACTGACAAGGCACGCGACTCGTTGATCACGCTGATCCAGTTGGCCTGCAGAAACAGCTGCATCAACCCCGCCCCCAATGCTCCGCCCAGATGCGGTTGCTGCTGGCTCCAGTCGAAACAGTCGCACACCAGCGGCGCTGCCAGGGCCTGGATAAAAATCCCCAGGTCCGCCAAATGCTGCGCGCCCTTGACCGTAACCTCGGTACGCTGCTCATGGCGCTCGAACCATCCGGCCTCAAGCATCCGTTGATACAACTGCGCCGCCAACTCGCCGCCGAGATGGCCGTGACACCAGCGGGCACGGCGCAACAACTGCGGTGCCATCAGTGCCGGCGGCAAGGCTTGCGGTGTGCTGCGCGCCGCGCTGGCCATGGTGGTGCTGGCCAGCGCATCAATGGCGGCACTCACATCCGCAGCCGCCACGCGAAACAAGCGCTTGCCACGTCGGGCCTCGGTCCGCAGCAAACCGCTGCCGGTCAGCCGCGCCAAATGGGCATTGGCCGACGCCGGCGACAACCCGGCCAGCGTTGCCAGCTCTTCTGAAGACTTCGCCGAACCGTCCATCAGGGCCCAGAGCATGGCCGTGCGTTTGGGCTCGGCAAGCAAGCTGGCGATCTGACTGATGCAAGGTGCTGCTTCCATGTATTCACTCCCTGTAAGACCATTTTTCTGCTGCGGTTGACGCCAAAGTATAGGTGCGCACGCAGCAGGTTCCGCGGCCTCCGACAGCTCGGATCAGGACAGGGTATGAGTGAAATTTCCGATCATTACGCAGGCTATTGCCCAGTCGCCGTTCGCCCCGGTCGTTGCGCCGTCAAGATCGCACAGCGGGACACGAGCATCTCCCGCAGCAGATTGATGGGTTTGCTCAATTGCGCACGATGGGCACATAGCAAGTTGAGCGGTGTGCGCTCGCCCTGCAGCTGCGGCAGGATCAAACGCAAGCGCCCGGCCAGCACGTCGGTGCTGATATCCAACCAGGATTTGTAAGCGATGCCCATGCCCGCCACCGCCCAGCGCCGCACCACATCGGCGTCATCACTGAACCGGTCACCACTGACTGTCAGGCTCACGTGGCGCTTGCCGTCATAAAACCCCCAATGGTCATGCACCCGGCTGCCGAGCATGTACAGCAGGCAATTGTGCTGGGCCAGTTGCTCCAGATGCTGGGGTTCGCCATGCCGGGCGAGGTAGCTCGGCGCGGCGCACAGCACACGAATATTGTCCGGGGCGATGGGCAGAGCCACCAGGCTGGAATCTTCGGGTTCACCATAGCGCAGGGCTATGTCCACTGGCTGGCGGAACAGGTCGGCAATGCGATCGCCCAGCAACAGGCGCACGTTCAGTTGCGGGTGTTGCTGCTGGAACTCATCCAGCCACGGCAACAGCTGGTTGCGACCAAAATCCGACGGCGCCGACAATTGCAGCACGCCGCTCACATGATCCTGGCCACTGGCCAATAAGCGCCGGCCATCGTCCAGCGCACTTAATGACGCACGCGCATATTCCAGGAAGCCCTCGCCTTCGGCAGTCAGGCGCAGGCTGCGGGTGGAGCGCGCCAGCAAACGCGTGCCCAGCTGTTGTTCGATACGCTTGAGCGCGGCGCTGGCCACTGCCGGTGACAGGTCCATCACCCGTGCCGCCGCCGACAGGCTGCCCAGGTCCGCAGCACGTACAAACAACTGCAAATCATCAAAACGCAGCATGGAATTCCGCCAATTATCAAAATTTGGTTGAAACAGACTGCTGTTTTAGCCGCTTTTATCTGCGTAGGAAATAGCCAATCATCTGCCCATCCCGTTCTTAGCTATATCACTCAGACCTTTTACCGGAGCCCTCATGAAAGCCATTGCCTACTACACGTCATTGCCGATCAACGACCCAAAATCCCTGCAAGATATAGAGCTGCCGGAGCCCGTGGCCGGCCCGCGCGACCTGCTGGTGGAAGTCAAAGCCATCTCGGTCAACCCGGTGGACACCAAGGTGCGCCACAACGTCGCCCCGGAAAATGGCGACGCCAAGGTGTTGGGCTGGGACGTGGCCGGTGTGGTCAAGGCGGTCGGCAGCGATGTGACGCTGTTCAAAGCCGGTGACAAGGTGTTCTACGCCGGCTCCCTGGTGCGCCCAGGCGGCAACAGCGAACTGCATACGGTCGATGAACGCATCGTCGGCCATATGCCCAAAAGCCTGGGGTTTGCCGAAGCGGCCGCGCTGCCGTTGACCGCCATCACCGCGTGGGAGCTGCTGTTTGAACGTTTGCAAATACCCGAAGGCAAGGAAGATCACGGCCAGAGCCTGCTGATCGTCGGCGCTGCCGGCGGCGTGGGGTCGATCCTGACCCAACTGGCCAACCAACTCACGGCGCTGAAAGTCATCGGTACCGCCTCGCGCCCCGAGACTCAGGAATGGGCCAAAGCCTTGGGCGCCCACGTAGTGATCGACCACAGTCAGCCGCTGAGCGAAGCGCTAAAACAGGCAGGCCTTGGGCAAGTGACCCACGTCGCCAGCCTGACCCAAACCGAGCATCACCTGGATCAACTGGTGGAAGCGCTGCAACCCCAAGGCAAGCTGGCGTTGATCGACGACCCCAAGGCGCTGGATGTAAGCAAGCTCAAGCGCAAGAGCCTGTCGCTGCACTGGGAGTTCATGTACACCCGCTCGATGTTCGAGACCCCCGACATGATCGAGCAGCACAACCTGCTTAACCGCGTGGCCGATCTGATCGACGCCGGCACCCTGAAAACCACGGTGGGCGAGCATTTCGGTGTGATCAATGCAGCCAATGTGCGCCGTGCCCACGCACTGCTGGAAAGCGGCAAGGCCAAGGGCAAGATCGTGCTGGAAGGGTTCTGAAAAAACGACTGTCAGTGTCGTCCGTTATTCATGTAAGTAATGGACGACACCATTAGTCTGAGAGTTGACCCTTGTCATATTTTTAAGGGGATTCGGGTTTATATTGGCCGCCTTTGCCACGAGTCTTTTACGCGAGGAAGTCAGCAATGAAGATCCTGATAAAAGCGTCAGCAAAATCCCCAGGCAGCCAATGGCAGGTTCGTCTCGACGGCGAAGCCATCACCTTCCGCAGTGAAGCCGAGGCCCGCGCCTTTGTTGACACCCTGCAAGCGCGGATACAGGCCCCCCACCGTTTCCCCCTCGTCCAGCAGCGCTCTGCCGCTGGCTGACCCGTCTATCAGACCTGCGCCTGCGTGGCCCTTGCCCGTTGCAGGCGCTGGGTCGACATTGCAATCGTTACCGCCAGCACGCCGCACAAGCTGATGACCATGGCCATCGGCATCGCCGTACCATCATGCAACACGCCGACCAGCGACGCCGCACCCGCCGCCACGCCGAACTGGATACACCCGAGCAACGCCGAGGCACTGCCCGCCCGTGCGCCTTGCCCGCTCATGGCACAGGCCGAGGTGTTCGGCAAAATGCAGCCCAGGCTGGCGATGCAGATAAACAGCGGCACCAGCAACGGCCACAGCGCCTCAGTACGCAGCGCGGCAATCCCCAGCAGCGTCAACGCTGCCGCCACGTAGACCCACACCGTACGCGACAGCAAAAACGCCGGGCCACGCTTGGCCAGCAACCGCGCATTCAACTGCGCCACCAGGATAAAGCCGGCTGCGTTGGAACCGAACAGCCAGCCGTAATGCTCGGCAGGCACGCCGTAGAGTTTGATAAATACGAAGGGGGAGCCGGCGATGTAGGCAAACATCCCGGCAATCGAGATGCCGCCAGTCAAGGCATAGCCCAGGTACACGCGGTCCGACAACAGCGAGCCGTAGCGGCGCAACGAACCAGACAATGGCTGGCGCGGCTGATCGGCCGGGAAGGTTTCCGGCAACCCGACTGCCACGGCGATAGCCGCCATCACGCTGAACAACGACAGTGCCAGGAAAATCGACTGCCAGCCCCACACCCCGACCATCAGCCCACCTGCCAATGGCGCAAGGATCGGCGCCAGGCCGGTGACCAGCATCAGTTGCGAATACACCTTGGCCGAGCCCACTGCGTCGCACTTGTCACTGACCACCGCCCGGGAAATCACCATGCCCGCACAACCGCCAAGGGCCTGCACGAAACGCGCGCCGATCAGCCACTCCAGCGACGGCGCGTAGGCACAGGCGAAGGATGCGAGAGTAAACAAGGTGACGCCGCTGAGCAGCGGCACGCGCCGACCGAAACGGTCAGCCAGCGGGCCGTAGATCAATTGACCGATAGCCAGGCCGGCGAAATACACCGCCAAGGTTAACTGGATATGTTTTTCGTCAGTGGCAAAGGCCGTGGCCATGGCAGGAAAGCCCGGCAGGTAGAAGTCGATCGCCAACGGCGCGAAGGCGCTCAAGGCGCCCAGAATCAGGATTATGCGAAGGTTCATCAGACACCCAAGTGAGTCGGCAGCTCGACAGTCTAGCCGCGCTTGGGTGCCGTGAACATTACGTTAGGTCGCTAACGATCAGAAAAAATCACACCAGTTTGGCGGTGTAGCCCTCCTCGGTGATCAGTTGGATGACCTTATCCGAGGGCAGACTGCTTGCCACGCGCACTTCTTTAGCGCCCAAATCTACTTCGACACTCGCTGCCGGGTCCTGGCTCTGTACCGCCTGGGTCACTGATCGAACGCAATGGCCGCAGGTCATTCCTTCAACATTGAATATTTGCATGACATGACTCCTTTGATGAGGTTGAACCCAGTCTCAAGCTTGCCATGATGGCAAGGTCAAGTTTCAAAAAAATCGGCCGGGCTGGTATTCGCAGGCGACGTCGGCCAAGCTTCAACTTTCCTCGCTGTGAACCATGGAGCATTCGCCATGCGCTGGTCGTTTTTTGCCCTTGCCGGCCTGATGAGCTTGTCTGCCGCTGCGCCCCAGGCTCTCGCCGCTGAAGATTATGCGGTGCTGATCATTTCCCGCGAACGCCTGGAAGTACCCACCAATTGCGAAATTGGCCTGTATCTTCAGGACCAACTGGCCGGACGCCTGTTCCAGGAACAAGCCACCTCGTTCAATCTGCCCGCAGGTAACGTGTCGCTGCGCCTCAAGCTATTGCCAGGCCAGTCCCCGGGCTGCCAGCCAGGGATGCTGGCGCCGGCGGCGCAGAACATTACGTTGAAAGCCGGTGATGTCCGCAAATTGCGTATTGCCCAGGGCCAGGACGGCATGTACCTCAAACCTGCCGCATTGGAATACTGAAGACGCTTGACCTTCCCCACAGGTTAAGGTTGATCCTAGTGGCAACTTCTTCTGGAGGACTGCCCCATGAATGGATCCACCACATTTGACTTGCCCATCGGCGGCATGACCTGCGCCAGCTGTGCCGGCCGCGTCGAACGCGCGCTGGGCAAGGTGCCGGGGGTGCAACGCGTGAGCGTCAACCTGGCCAACGAACGCGCCCATATCGAAGTGCTCGGCCCGATGGATGCCAGCGTGTTGATCGCCGCAGTCGACAAGGCCGGCTACACCGCCACCCTGCCACAAAGCGAAACCGCCACCGAAGCCGACCAGGCCGGGCGCCTGCGCCGCGAACGCTGGGCGCTGGTGGCGGGGATTGTGCTGGCGCTGCCCCTGGTGCTGCCGATGCTGGTAGAACCCTTCGGCCTGCACTGGATGCTCCCGGCCTGGATACAGTTTGCCCTGGCTACACCGGTGCAATTTATTCTGGGTGCGCGCTTTTACGTCGCCGCGTGGAAAGCCGTACGCTCCGGCGCCGGCAATATGGACCTGCTGGTGGCGATCGGCACCAGCGCCGGCTACGGCCTGAGTATCTATGAATGGCTCACCGCCGCCCCAGGCGTGACGCCGCACCTGTACTTCGAAGCCTCAGCGGTGGTCATCGCTCTGGTGCTGCTGGGCAAATACCTGGAAAGCCGCGCCAAGCGCCAGACCGCCAGCGCCATCCGCGCTCTTGAAGCCTTGCGTCCGGAACGGGCGATCCGCGTGCTGGATGGCCGCGAAGAAGACGTCGCGATCAATGCCTTGAAGCACGGTGACCTGGTGCTGGTCAAACCCGGCGAACGCTTCCCGGTAGACGGCGAGGTGGTGGAAGGCCAAAGCCATGCCGATGAAGCGCTGATCAGCGGCGAAAGCCTGCCGGTGCCGAAACAGCCCGGCGACCCGGTCACCGGTGGTGCCATCAACGGTGAAGGCCGTTTGCTGGTGCGCACCCTGGCCCTGGGCGCGGAGAGCGTGCTGGCGCGCATCATCCGCCTGGTCGAAGACGCCCAGGCCGCCAAGGCACCGATCCAGAAACTGGTGGATAAAGTCAGCCAGGTGTTCGTACCGGCCGTGTTGGTATTGGCACTGATCACCGTAGTGGGCTGGTGGTTGTATGGCGCATCGCTGGAAACCGCGATCATCAATGCGGTCGCCGTGCTGGTGATCGCCTGCCCTTGTGCCCTGGGCCTGGCCACGCCGACCGCGATCATGGCCGGCACCGGCGTCGCAGCACGCCACGGTATTCTGATCAAGGATGCCGAAGCCCTGGAACGCGCCCATGCCGTGAGCGCCGTAGTGTTCGACAAGACCGGCACCCTGACCTCCGGCGCGCCAAAAATTGCGCATCTGGCGGCGGTGGACGGCGATGAATCCCTCTTATTGCAACAGGCCGGCGCCTTGCAACGCGGCAGTGAACACCCGCTGGCCAAAGCCGTGCTGGATGCCTGCCAAGAGAAAGGTCTGGACGTGGCCGATGTGAGCGCCAGCCAATCCCTGACCGGACGCGGCATTGCCGGTACGCTGGACGGTCGCCCACTGGCGCTTGGCAATCGACGCCTGCTGGAGGAAACCGGTCTGGACGCAGGCGATTTGGCTCAGCGTGCCAAGGAATGGGAAGCCGAAGGCCGCACCTTGTCCTGGCTGATCGAGCAAGGTGCGCAACCGCGTGTGCTGGGCCTGTTTGCGTTTGGCGACACCCTCAAGCCCGGCGCACTTGAGGCGGTGCAACAACTCAAGGCGCAGCACATCAGCAGCCACCTGATTACCGGCGATAACCACGGCAGTGCACGGGTCGTTGCGCAGGCGTTGGGGATCGATGACGTGCACGCCGAAGTGCTGCCGGCTTACAAAGCTGCCGCCGTTGCCGAGCTGAAAAAAACCGGGGTGGTGGCCATGGTGGGCGACGGTATCAATGATGCCCCGGCGCTGGCCGCTGCCGATATCGGCATTGCCATGGGCGGCGGCACCGACGTGGCCATGCACGCCGCCGGTATCACCCTGATGCGCGGCGACCCGCGCCTGGTGCCGGCCGCGCTGGAGATCAGCCGCAAGACCTATGCAAAAATTCGACAGAATCTGTTCTGGGCCTTTGTGTATAACTTGATCGGCATTCCCCTGGCCGCCTTCGGCCTGCTCAACCCGGTACTGGCTGGGGCTGCCATGGCCTTGTCCAGCGTCAGCGTGGTGAGCAATGCACTGCTGTTGAAAACCTGGAAACCCAAGGACCTGGAGGATCAACGCCCATGAACATCGGCCAAGCCGCCCGCACCAGCGGGCTGAGTGCAAAGATGATTCGCTACTACGAATCCATCGGCCTGCTGAAAACGGCCCATCGCACCGATAGCGGCTACCGTGTGTATGGCCACGACGACCTGCACACCCTGACGTTTATCAAGCGCTCGCGGGACCTGGGGTTTTCATTGGAAGAGGTCGGCAAGCTGCTGACCTTGTGGGAAGACCGGCAGCGGGCCAGCGCCGACGTAAAAGCCCTGGCGCGCCAGCACATAGACGAGCTCAACCACAAGATTCGCGAGTTGGGGCAACTGCGCGACACCCTGCAGGACCTGATGGAGCACTGCCAGGGCGATCATCGGCCCGATTGCCCGATACTCAAGGAGTTGGCGGCGGGGAACTGCTGCGCCTGACCGGATAAACACAAAACCCAATGTGGGAGCTGGCTTGCCTGCGATAGCATCACCTCGGTGTCACTGATACACCAAGGGGTCTGCATCGCAGGCAAGCCAGCTCCCACATTGGAACGCGCCGTTTTGAGTTACTGCATCCAAGGCGGCGGCGGTGGCTCGTCCGGCACTTTGCTCGGTGGCGCATCGTCTGCCGCGCGAATCGCCTGGCGACGCTCTTCATCCAGCCGCGCCGCTTCGATTTCGCGGATCACACCGCCTACGTCCGCCAGCTCTTCCGGTTCGTCGAACTCACCGGTCAACACACTGGCCGGGTGCAAGGTGCCGGCTTCGTAAAGCGCCCACATTTCCTTGGCGTACTTGGTCTTCTTCAGCTCCGGGGCAAAGCGTCCAAAGTAGGAAGCCATGTTGCCCACGTCCCGCTCCAGCATGTTGAAGGCGTGGTTGTTGCCCGCCGCATCCACTGCCTGGGGCAGGTCGATGATCACCGGGCCCGTCGGCGTAAGCAGTACGTTGAACTCGGAAAGGTCACCATGCACCAGGCCGGTGCACAACATCAGCACGATCTGCGAGATCAGAAAGGCGTGGTACTCGCGCGCCTGGTCCGGCTCCAGCACCACGTCATTCAGGCGCGGCGCCGCATCACCGTACTCGTCGGCCACCAGCTCCATCAACAGCACGCCCTCAAGGAAGTCGTACGGCTTGGGCACGCGAACGCCCGCACCGGCGAGGCGGAACAGCGCCGCCACTTCGGCGTTCTGCCAGGCATCTTCGGTTTCTTTCTTGCCGAACTTGGAGCCCTTGGCCATGGCCCGGGCCTGGCGGCTGTTACGGACCTTTCGGCCTTCCTGGTATTCGGCCGCCTGACGAAAACTTCGTTTGTTCGCCTCCTTGTAAACCTTCGCGCAACGCAATTCGTTGCCGCAGCGCACCACATAAACAGCTGCTTCTTTACCACTCATGAGTGGGCGCAGCACTTCGTCGACCAGACCGTCTTCGATCAGGGGTTCAATGCGTTTAGGAGTCTTCATCAGCTTTTATTGTGGGTCCTGTATTACCAAACACGCGTGTGGCACTCGTTATACGGCAATCAGCTCGCCGGTGGGAGAGGCTACCGACCTCTGACCCCTTCAGAATGCATGCAATGGGCCAATTTTTTTGGCAATCAGCGTTCGATAATCGCTGTCACCCCTTGGCCGCCAGCAGCACAGATCGAAATCAACCCCCGCCCTTTGCCCGCCGCATCCAGCAACTTGGCGAGGTTGGCAACGATGCGCCCGCCGGTGGCGGCAAATGGATGGCCTGCCGCCAAAGAACTGCCCTTGACATTGAGCCGGCTGCGATCGATAGCCCCCAACGGAGCATCCAGGCCCAGGCGCGTCTTGCAGTAATCGGCGTCTTCCCACGCCTTGAGCGTGCACAACACCTGGGCAGCAAAGGCTTCGTGGATCTCGTAGTAATCAAAATCCTGCAAGGTCAGGCCATTGCGGGCCAGCAAGCGCGGCACCGCATACACCGGCGCCATCAACAGGCCCTCGGCACCGTTGACGAAATCCACCGCCGCCGCTTCGCCATCACGCAGGTACGCAAGAATCGGCAGCCCCCGCTCCTTGGCCCACGCTTCACTGCCGAGCAGCACCAGGGAGGCCCCATCGGTCAGCGGCGTAGAGTTTCCGGCGGTCAGCGTGCCCTTTTCGCTACGCTCGAAGGCCGGCTTGAGGGCGGCGAGTTTTTCCAGGGTCAGGTCCGGGCGCAGGTTGTTGTCACGGGTGAGGCCGAGAAACGGCGTGAGCAAATCGTTGTGCCAGCCTTCGGCGTAAGACGCGGCCATCTTTTGATGACTCTCCAGCGCCAGCTGGTCTTGGTCGGCACGCGGGATCTGCCAGGTCTGGGCCATCAGTTCGCAGTGTTGGCCCATGGACAGCCCAGTGCGCGGTTCGCCATTGCGCGGCAGTTCCGGCTTGAGGTGCTGGGGACGAAGTTGTAACAGAATTTTTAATTTGTCTGCCATGGATTTGCTGCGGTTGGCTTTGAGCAGCAGCTTGCGTAGCCCTTCATTCACGCCAATCGGTGCATCGGACGTGGTGTCCACCCCGCCGGCAATGCCGCACTCGATCTGGCCCAGCGCGATTTTGTTGGCCACCAGCAACGCCGCTTCCAGGCCGGTGCCACAGGCTTGCTGGATGTCGTACGCGGGGGTCTGCGGCGACAACCGCGAGCCGAGCACGCATTCGCGCGTCAGGTTGAAATCGCGGGAATGCTTGAGCACCGCGCCGGCGGCCACCTCGCCCATGCGCAGGCCATGCAGGTTGTAGCGCTCGATCAGGCCCTCCAGGGCGGCGGTGAGCATCGCCTGGTTACTCGCCGTGGCGTAAGGGCCATTGGAACGGGCGAAAGGAATGCGGTTACCGCCAATGATCGCCACTCGGCGCAATTGAGTCATGAAAAGCTCCCTCTGTCGGTTATGGGCTTGATCACTGAGCCTAGTCGAACGACTGCTACCCTGGGATGGTCAACCCTTTGAACCCCAGCCTTCGGAGAGCGTTCCATGTCTGACCGTTATATCGACTTCGCCAACTCAAGCCTCGGCCATCGCCTGGTCGCCGCCATTGGCCTGCCGTCACCGGTACGCTTGGAACGCTGGCAAGCCGGACGCCTGCGCCCGGTCGAAGGCGCACTGTTGCTGGGCGGCGGCGCATTGACGAGCAAGGTGCTGGCGTTTGCCAATCGGCTCACCGACGCCATCTACAGCTACGGCGCAGAAGCCTCGACGGCATCCGTGTGGATTCCCGGGCACGGCCCCAAGCTCAAGGCGGTGGTGTTCGACGCCAGTGACTTGAAGCACACCGACCAACTCAAGCAACTGCGTGAGTTCTTCCAGCCATTGCTGAAAAACCTAGACCATAGCGCGCACCTGGTGATCCTCGGCCGTGCGCCGGAAAGCCTCAGCGACCCGTTTGCCGCCAGCGCCCAGCGCGCCCTGGAAGGATTCAGCCGCTCGCTGGCCAAGGAACTGCGCAGCGGTGGCGTGTTGCAGTTGCTGTATGTGGGTGACGGGGCCGAGGACCAATTAGAGGGCGCGCTGCGGTTTTTCCTCTCGCCCAAAAGCGCTTACATTTCTGGCCAAGTCATTCGCCTGTCAGCCTGCGACACCCCGGTCGAAGACTGGACGCGCCCGCTGGCGGGGCGCAAGGCGCTGGTCACTGGCGCCGCCCGGGGCATCGGTGCGTCCATCGCCGAAACCCTGGCCCGCGACGGTGCCGAGGTGATTTTGCTCGATGTGCCCCAGGCCAAGGCCGACCTCGAAGCCCTGGCCGCACGCCTGAATGCGCGTACGGTGGTGCTGGATATCTGCGCCGAAGACGCCGCCAGCCAGTTGGTCGAACACTTGCCCGACGGGCTCGATATCCTGGTGCACAACGCCGGCATCACCCGTGACAAAACCCTGGCCAACATGACGCCCGAATACTGGGACGCAGTGCTGGCGGTGAATCTCAATGCTCCGCAAGTGCTGACCAAGGCCCTGCTCGACAGCGGCACTCTGCACGACAACGCACGGGTCGTGCTGCTGGCGTCCATCAGTGGCATCGCCGGCAATCGTGGGCAAACCAACTATGCCGCGAGCAAGGCCGGTTTGATCGGCCTGGCCCAGGCATGGGCGCCCCTTTTGAAGCAACGCGGGATCAGCATCAACGCCGTGGCGCCGGGCTTTATCGAAACCCAGATGACCGCACACATCCCGTTTGCCCTGCGTGAGGCCGGGCGACGCATGAGTTCACTTGGCCAGGGTGGCATGCCACAGGACGTGGCCGAAGCCGTGGCCTGGCTCGGCCAGCCGGGCTCCGGTGCCGTCAGCGGCCAGGCGCTGCGTGTGTGTGGGCAAAGTCTTCTGGGAGCATAAGCATGCAATGGCAAACCTTGGACAGCACACCGTCGCTACTCCCGCTGTACTGGCGTGCGGCACTCAAGCGCAAGATCACCGGCAGCACGTTGCCCGAACGCGGCTGGCGCTGTCGGGTCAGCGTCGATCCCAAGGCCGTCGCGGCGTACCGCAAGGTCTGCGGGTTCACCGACAGCCCGATGCTGCCAGCGACTTACCCGCACATCCTGGCGTTCGGTCTGCAACTGCAACTGCTGACCGACAAGGCGTTTCCGTTTCCGCTGTTGGGGCTGGTCCACCTGAGCAATCGCATCCGCATTCACCGGCCTCTGGGCGGCGTGGGAGAGCTGAGCATCGGTGTGTACGCGCACAACCTACAGCCCCACGCCAAGGGCGCGACCTTTGACATTGCGACCGTGGTCGAAGATGCCCTTGGACTGCTATGGGAAGCCGAAAGCCAGATGCTCTGTCGTGGCGTAAAGCTTGAAGGCGAATCGCTGAATAACAGCGTGCACGTCCCAGGGCCGCTCAACGAACTGACCCGCTGGAAAGCGCCCACCGATATCGGTCGCCGCTATGCCCGCGTGTCCGGCGATTACAACCCCATCCATCTCAGTGCGCCGACGGCCAAGCTGTTCGGTTTTCCCCAAGCCATCGCCCATGGGCTGTGGAACAAGGCCCGCACGCTCGCGGCGCTGGGAGAACACCTGCCGGCCGCCAATATTGAAATCAATGTCGAGTTCAGGAAACCCGTGCGCCTGCCCGGTGAAGTGATATTGATGAGCAGCGCAGCCGGTTCCAGTGGCGAGTTGGAACTTAAAGGGCCGGGCGGCATTGAGCATATGTTCGGAAAGTGGCAGCCGATCGCCTAAAAAATCCGATTAATTGTATATATACACCCAAAGTTATAGCGGACCTTACGAGGTCCGCTTATTTATTCAACCTTTTGATTTACATCACCTAAATTTCAGTAAGCATCCTTGCCATACACCCTTTGTATTAGTCGCTAAGTTGACCGATGCCTAGGGTATATAAATTGTTAATACCAAGTTGAGCGTTGTGCGAAAGAGTGCCATGGCCTGAGATAGAACCACGGACAAATCTATTGCTGCCCCAAGAAGTAGCGAAGGTTTGAAACAACCCAGGTTGTACCAGGTGCAAGGAACTCAATCATGAAAACTCAAGTCGTGTTGTGGAAAGCAAGTACCGCGTTGGCCCTGATTCTGGCAATGAGCCTCGGCGGCTGCAGCAGTGGTGGCGGCGGGCATAAATCCAGCGTGGCGGCGTCATCGCCGGATGCTGGCGCAGGTGCGGGCACAGGTGACGGCGGCACGGGTGGCGGGACTGGTGGTGGCACTGGCGGCGGTACTGGCGGTACTGACGGTGGGACTGGCGGAACCGGCGGCGGAACCGGCGGCACTGACGGTGGCACTGGTGGAACCGGCGGCGGCACGGGCGGCACTGACGGTGGCACTGGTGGGACCGGCGGCGGCACGGGCGGCACTGACGGTGGCACTGGTGGGACCGGCGGTGGCACTGGCGGCACAGGTGGCGGCACCGGCGGGACGGGCGGTGGCACTGGCGGCACAGGCGGCGGCACTGGTGGGACCGGCGGCGGTACTGGCGGCACAGGTGGCGGCACCGGCGGGACGGGTGGTGGCACTGGCGGCGGAACAGGTTCGACAACCACCCCACTGATCACTGGCCAGATCGCCGGCACCTTCGGCACCACCGTAGGCAATGTAGGCACAGCGGTGGGTGATCTCGGCGGCACCCTGACCGCGGTTCCGATCGTAGGCACAACAGCAGGCGGGCTGGTCACCTCGGTCGGCACGGCTGTCAACACCATCGGCACCGGAGTCACAACAGGCTTGGGTTCCCTGGGGACCAGCAGCAACTCGCTGGGCATTACGGTCGCAGGTGTCGGCGGCGGCGTTGCTGACTTGGGCAGCGGCCTTTCGACCACCGGCCAATCACTGTCGACCACCCTCGGCGGTGTACCCGTCGTCGGCGGCCTGACAGGTGGCGTAGGCACTGCAGTCGGCGGCGTAGTGGATAAAGTCGGCACTACGGTAACCATGCTCGGCGATACCCTCAGTACCGCCAGCACCACCGGCCCATTGGGCTCGTTGACCAACACCCTCGGCGGCAAAGTAGTGGTGCCTGTGGTATCGCTGGTGGAAAACACCACCGGCAACCTCGGTACGGCAACCGGCCTGGGCACTCCAGTCAATGGCCTGCTGGATAAAGTCGGCTCGACGGTCACCAGCCTGGGGACTCAAGTCGCCAGTACTGGCGGTACCGGCAACCCTGTCACTACCGTGGTCGGCAGCGTGCTGACTGGCGTTGGCGGCACGCTCGACAAGTCTGGCGGCTATGTCGCCCCAACCGGTGGCACCGCAGCTCCCGGCATTCCAGAACTGGTCGGCGGCCTGGTCAGCAACGTCGGTACCGGCCTGAATGTCGGCAACACCAACGGCACGGTCAGTGCAGCGGGTGTAACCGGTGGCGCGCTGGGCAACACCATCGCTTCGGTAGGGACTGTGCTGGGTGGTACAGGTGTCGCCAACACAGGCGCCACGGCACCAGTCGCGGCAGTGGCAACCAATGTCGGCGCCGCGCTTAACCCGGTCACATCCGGCGTCACCGCGCTGACGCAAAACATTGGTACTACCACTGGCGTTGGCGCTCCGGTCAACGGGCTGGTGACGCAAGTGGGAGGGGCAGTCAGCAGCGTAGGCACCAACCTGACTGCCGCCAATGCAAACCCGATCACCAACGCAGTGGGCACCACCGTAACGGCTGTCGGCAACACTGTAGGTTCGGTGGGTGGCTTGGTCACCGGCGGCACTACCGGCACCAGCGGTGGCCTGCTCGGTGGCTTGAACATCGGCGCCACCACCACGACCACAGGCACTGCCACAACCACCGGCGGCACTACAGCCACTGGCGGTCTGGGCGGTTTGTTGAACGGCCTGACCGGCAAATAGAAATGCACCTGGCCGATTAGACGGCCTCCCCTACAGCGCCTACGCTTGGTTGAGACGAGAGACCCTAAATAAGTCTCTCGTCTTTTTTATGGGCGACGCCTTGTGTGATGAGCCGCCACCCTCCCGAACCGAGTCCCAGAACCCGGCGGGCCCGAAGCGCTGCTGCAGTTGACCATGGAGTGTCCTATGCGCGTATTAACGCCGTTGTTAATGCTAACCCTCAGCGCTTACGCCCAGGCCGAGCCCCTTCCCAGCTTTTTGAACAGCAATGACACCGTGCGCACCTTGCCGGTACCCAACCTGCCCGCCGATGCCTATCGACCGGCCACACCACAAACCCAAGTGCCTGAAACACCGCCGACTGCCGGCCAGCCCCTGTTGATGGACACCAAGGTCACCATTCGCAAGCTGCAGATCGAAGGCGGCACCATTTACCCGCTGACCGAGACGGCCCAAGTCTACGCACCGCTGATTGGCCGTGAGACCAACCTCGCGCAATTGATCGAAGCAACCCGTGGCATCACCCGCCGCTACCAGGAGGACGGCTACCTGTTGTCCTACGCGTTCCTGCCACAGCAGAATTTCGAAAACGGCCTGGTCCGCGTTGTTTTGGTGGAGGGTTACATCAAGGACTACCAGCAAACCGGCGACATCGGCTCGGTGTCGGCCTACGTCGACAAACTGGCGAAAAAACTGTTGGCCGAACGCCCGCTGACGCGCAAGACCTTCGAGCGCTACACCACGCTGATGAGCCGCATTCCCGGCCTGACCGTACAAGCCCAGGTGCCACCGCCCGGCACCACCGATGGCGCCACGCACATGCAGATCCAGGCCAGCCGCAAACCTTTCACCACCAGCATGAGCCTGGTGCAGAAAAGCCGTGGCGGTACGCAAGCCTTGCTCAGCGCCACCAGCAATTCGCAAACGTTCATGGGCGAACAACTGACCGTCAGCGGCCTGTTCCCGCCCGGCGAGGACAAAGAGCATTACTACCGTGTGGACTACAACCAGTTCATCAATGCCGAGGGCACCCAACTGGCACTCGCTGCCGAACGTTACCGCGCCGCCCCCAACAGCAGCGTGCAACTGGACGGCGGCTTCGAGCTCAAGCCGCACCAGTCGATCGATCGCTATTCCATCGGCCTGAGCCACCCGTTTATCGCCTCTCCCACCGAGTCATTGAGCCTGGGCACACGCCTGTACGTGGTGGACCAGACCACCCGTTACAAGCTGGTGGGCTACCCGCTGAGTTTCGACATCGAATCCAACCTGCGCGCCCTCGCCTTCGAGGGTGATTGGCGCAAGGCCGACGCACGCCGGTTACGCATCATCAGCGGCGGCCTGTACCAAGGCATCGACGGTTTGGGCGCCAAGGCGCGCAGTGACCTGGACGTGGCAAAACCCGACCTCGATTTCTTCCGCCTGCGCCTCTCCGGCGTGCAAAGCGACAAGTTCTTCGACAACTGGCAAGGCGTGCTCTCAGGTGCGTTGTACTGGAGCAACAACACCTTGCCCGACAGCGAACGCGCCACCTTCGGCGGGCAAAACTTCGGGCGTGGCTATCCTGATGATCAAGGCTCGGGCGACAAGGGCTGGGGGGTGGCGTACGAGGTCAACTACAGCTTCAACCGTGCTGGCAACTGGGTGAAGGTTTTGCAACCCTACGTGGTGCTCGACCGCGCCAAGACCTGGTTCAACGACCTGCCGGTCAAGGCCAGCGACATGTCTTCGGCGGCAGTGGGGTTACGCTTTGGCGATAACAAGTACTACAACATCGCCCTGGAGGCGGCCAAGCCGATGTCGGATATCGCCCTGGACAGTTTTAACCGCAGGCCACGGTATACGCTGAGTTTCAGTTATCAGCTTTGAGGAGCTTGATGCCTTGATCATTTGTTGGATCAGACTCGGTGAACATGTGGGAGGGGCGGTGCGACGATTCGACTTGCTCCCGATGGCGGCCTCAGGGCCGACCAGGATGTTGGATTAGACCGAGTACATATCCGTTATTTAGGTAACGGCCACTATTGGTTCCGCTTTTACAGCGGGTCACTTTTGGAAAAGAGCCCGGAATGCCGGCCCAGCCAAAAGTAACCAAAAGGGCTCTTGCCCCACCACTCGGCACCTCGCTTAGGCTCGGTGTGCCCGTAATCCGCCATGGATTTGGGGGGCCGCCGCCCCGCGCCATCCATGGCGCGGGGCGGCTAAACCGGCATCCCTGCCGGTTTACCCCCCCAAATCCCTGTCGAATTCCGGCCAGCGTGGTTTAACGGGGCGCCTCAGATCAAAAGCAGATCAAGAGCGGCTCGCTTCGCATCGTAGTTACCGTAGGGGGCTGCGAACTGAATTTGTGTAGATACCCATGCCACGATGAGGGAGTGTCAGCAGATGCATTTTTGCCTGACCCACCGCTATCGGGGGCAAGTCGAATCGTCGCACCGCCCCTCCCACATTTTGACCGAGGTGTATTAGTTCAATACCTGTCAGTTGTCAGGCAGCACTCGCATTTGATCCATCGATCAATGAGGCTTCGAGGGGGGAAACAAGTTATCCAGCGTATCAATCAACCGCACCAGATAGATCGGCTTGCGAAATAGATCCAGCACCTGCAAGCGCAGCATATCGCTGACATCATCCATCTCGGCATGACCGGACATCACGATCACAGGCAAATGCGAGCGAGAGGTATGTTCGCGCAGGCGCTTGATCAAGGAGATACCACTTTCCTCGGGCATACGCAGGTCGGTGATAACCAGGGCGATATCGGGATTAAGTGTCAGTTCTTGCAGGGCAAAAGTAACGGACGTGGCGGTAAAGCAGACGAATCCCTCGTTTTCGAGGGATTCGGCCAACTCGATCAGCGCATCCTCCTCGTCGTCCACCAATAGGATTTTTTGGCGGGATGACGAGGGGTTGCTCATGGGCAGTACCTGATAAAAAGAATCACCGGAACGAAAACGTACACCAGTTACGGTTAAGGCGCAGCTGGCAGCGCATCAGACACTTGCTTAAAGATGCCTTTTATCTTATCGCCAAGCCCAGTACCAATGCCGACGATAACCAACGCCACTATCGCCACAATAATCACATATTCAATAGCCGACGCCCCCTCTCTGCGACGCAGAAATAACTGGGCATGAATGTACAACTTCAAGAACAGGTCAAGGATCATAGGAAGATCTCCTTCATGCGCCACAAAGCGCCGTTACAGCTGGCCCGCACAATGATTGCCGTGTGCCACTAGAGCATTGTCAAGAAATTTAACACTCACAACTGTAAGAACGCATTAATCACAAAGTATTAGTCGCCGCAAACACGCCGCACATCCTGCATTTACAGGACCACCCTTGAACCTCAGATAATTTTTTCGTTCGGTAATGGCATTTTGTCCTAGCTGAGCTACCTTCAAATAGCCAAATCGTTAGTTGTTCATCACAGCCAAGTTGCGAATTTAACTCGTTTGAAGTAACGGGAAAAAAGCCGTGCAACAGGATAGGGAGAGCCGTCATGAACAGTCGCATCAGCATGGTCCTGGCTGGCTTGCTGCTTGTTGGGGCTTTGATTGCAGGGTATTGGGGCCTGGTGCTTAGCCGTTCTCCAGTGCCAGTGGCGGCCCCATCACCAGAACCTGTCATTTCCGTTGAAAAAACCGTCGCCGTCGTCGAGGACCAGACCCGCCAGCCGGTGGTGGTGCTGGTACACGCGGTGCCGCCTTTCGTCGCTCTCACTGCCGCCGATGTGGCGGTGGAAAAACTGCGCACCGTCCCGGCCGGGAGCCTCACTAGTCTCGACCAGGCCATCGGCCGCGCGCCTTTGCGTGCCCTGGGTGCCGGCACCTGGCTGAACGAAGAAAGCTTCACCGCCGGCGGCCCCCTGGCCCGCATGATCCGGGCGAATGAACGTGCCCTGGCCGTGGCTGTCGATGAAGTCATCGGGGCCGGTGGCCAGTTGAGCCCCGGCGATTACGTCGATGTGTTGCTGTTCCTGCGCCAGGACAATGCCAATGCCGAGCAGTCGGCACAGGTGGTTATTCCGGCGATTCGCTTGCTCAGCGTCGGCGATCAACTGGGCCTGGCCAACGACGGCCAACCCGCAGTGCCGCCACCGGCCACCGCCGAAGAACGCGCCCAGGCGGCCCAACGCCGTACCTCCGCGCGTAGCGTCGTGCTGGCAGTGCCAGAACCGCTGCTGAGCCGGCTGATGCTCGCCTCCCAGGCCGGCACGTTGCGCCTGGCCGTGCGCAGTGCCGATGAGCAACTGCTCAGCCGCTACTGGGCTGGCGAAAGCGATACCCCGGACAAAGTGCAAAGCGCCAACCGCGACCTCTACCAATTCACTCAATTGGCCCTCAGCGGACCGCCGAAGAAAATCGCCCCCACGGTTGCCGACACCGGCCAGCGCCGCGGCATCGAAGTGATTCGCGGCGCAGCCTCAGCACCCCAAACCCCCTGATTGAACAAGGATGCCTTGAATGAGCCAACGCTACGCTCAATTGGCCTTGGCCTTGATGCTGCCGTGCTTGCCCGTGGGCGTGGCGATGGCAGCACCGGGTAACTGCAACACCCTGGGCCAACTGCCCGCTGTGGTCGAGGTGGGCGAAGGTTTGCAAACCGAACTGCACTCGCCGGTGGCGATCACGCGCCTGGCCATTGGCGACCCGAAAATCGCCGACGTGCGGGTCAATGGCGACCGCAATTTCCTGCTGACCGGCGTCGGCACTGGCGCCACCAGCCTGATGGTGTGGACGAGCTGCTCGACCGGCCCGCGCCAGAGCATGGTGTTCGTCAAGGGCAAGGCCACTTCGGCGCTGACCAGCCAATCGCTGTCGCCCTCCGAGGACCCGACACTGCCCAGCCAAGTGCAGACCGACATCCGCTTCGTCGAAGTCAGCCGTACCAAGCTCAAGGAAGCCAGCACCAAGATCCTCGGCATGGGCAAGAACTTCTTCCTCGGCAGCCCCGACCTGCTGTCTCCAGCCGAGAGCGTGTTCAAATTGCCGGTGAGCGCTGACAGCTTCAACATCGGTTTCGGTGGTGGGCGGGTCAAGGCATTGATCAACGCGCTGGAGAGCAGCGGCTTTGCCTACACCCTGGCGCGCCCGAGCCTGGTGGCCATGAGCGGCCAGAGCGCGACCTTCCTGGCCGGTGGTGAAGTGCCGATCCCGGTGCCCAGTGCCGGCAGCGATACCATCACCATCGAATACAAGGAGTTCGGCATTCGCCTGACCCTCACGCCCACGGTTATCGACCACAACCGCATCGCCCTGAAAGTCGCCCCGGAAGTCAGCGAACTGGATTACAACAATGCGATCCGCATCGAGGGCATTCAGGTGCCGGCCCTGACCGTGCGACGTACCGACACCAGCGTGTCGTTGGCCGACGGCGAAAGCTTCGTGATCAGCGGCCTGATCAGCAGCACCAACCGCTCCACCATCGCCAAGCTTCCGGGCCTGGGCGATATCCCGATCCTTGGCGCGTTTTTCCGTGACTCCAATATCCAGAGCGAAGAGAAAGAGCTGCTGATGATTGTCACCCCGCACCTGGTTCGACCCTTGGCGGCCAATGCGCAATTGCCGTCCTTGCCCGGCGAAAAACTGCGCAACTATGACCCGAACTGGTTCCGCCTGTTCTTCCTGGAAAACGGCAACTTCGACCGTCGCAGTGGACTTTCCCAATGAGCGATAGCCTGAGCCAGACCTTCCTGGCAATCACCCGCAACAGCACCGACCTGGAATGGCTCCAGGGTGCGCTGGCACCGCTGGGTCAAGTGATCAGCGTGGGCGGCGGCAGCCTCGACGAACTGCTGGCGCTGGTGGACGTGACCTTCGCCAACCTGGTGTTCGTGGGCCTGGACCGCGAGCACCTGGTGGCCCAAAGCGCCTTGATCGAAGGCGCACTGGAAGCCAAACCGATGCTGGCGGTGGTCGCGCTCGGCGATGGCATGGATAACCAATTGGTACTCAACGCCATGCGCGCCGGCGCCAGGGACTTTGTCGCCTATGGCTCGCGCTCCAGTGAAGTCGCCGGGCTGGTGCGGCGCCTGAGCAAACGCCTGCCGCCCACCGCGCCCAATGCCCACCTTGGCGGCCTGACCGTGCTCTACGGCGCCCAGGGCAATACCGATGGCGCCCTGCTCGCCAGCCACCTGGCGATGGTGGTGCAAAAGAGCGGCCAACAAACCCTGCTGCTCGACCTCGGCCTGCCCAAGGGCGACAGCCTCGCGCTGCTGGGCCTGGAGAGCACCTTCAATTTCGGCGACGCCTTGCGCCACCTGCGCCGCCTCGACACCACACTGATCAACAGCGCGTTCACCAGCACCGACACGGGCTTGCGCATCCTCGCCTACGCCGGCAACGAAGAGCCCCTGGAAGTGACCAGCGCCGCCGAGCTGTACATGCTGCTCAGCGCCCTGCGCCAGCACTTCCAGCACATCGTGGTGAACCTCACCGGCCAGGCTGACAGCGAAGCGTTGCGCACCTTTGTCAGCCACTGCGACAAGCTGCTGTGGTGCACCGACCAGGGCGTACTGGACTGTCGCCGCAACCTCGCGGTGCTGAACCTGTGGCGCGAAAAAGGCATGAAACTCGACCATGCCAAGCTGCTTGTCGACCGCTATATCAAAGGCTGCGCGCCCGACACCGAAGCCCTGGAAAAAAGCTTCGGCCTTGAGTGCATCGCCGTATTGCCGCTGAGCCCCGAAGTGCGCCTGAACGCCAAGAACCAGGGGCAAAGCCTGTTCACTTTGGCGCCACGCGAAGCCTTGACCCAAGCCCTGCGTCAGCTGGGTGAGCGCCTGGCGAAACGCTCCGAGGGCATTGCAAAACCCTCGACGCGCTGGTTCGAGCGCCTGTTGGGGCCAGGTCGATGAACGGCGAAAAACTCTTCGGCGCCCCAACTCGCGGCGCCGCCGCGCACAACGATCACGACGGCCTGAAACTGGTGCTGCATCGCTACATCATCGACGCCATCGAGGAGTCCGGACAGAATTTGCTGGAAGGCTCGCGCCAATCCCTGGCGCAATTTGTCATCGACAAAGTCGCCGAATACATCACGCGCATGCACCTGGCGATCTCGCGCTATGAGATGGAGCGCCTGGCCGAAGAAATCGTCGATGAGCTGACCGGCTTCGGCCCACTGGAAGTGCTGCTGCGCGATGTGTCGGTGACCGAGATCCTGGTCAACGGCCCGCACCGGGTGTTTATCGAGCGCGACGGTGTGCTGTACCAGAGCGACCTGCGCTTTATCGATGCGCACCATGTGGAGCGCGTCATGCAGCGCATCCTTGCGCCACTGGGGCGGCGCCTGGATGAATCCTCGCCAATGGTCGATGCGCGCCTGCCTGACGGTAGCCGGGTCAACGCGATCATCCCGCCGATTGCCCTGGATGGGCCCTGCCTGTCGATCCGAAAGTTTCGCAAGGACATGCTCAAGAGCAGCGACCTGGTGGCGATGCAAACCATAGACCACAGCATCTTCGAGTTCTTCCAGGAGGCGGTGGGCAAGCGCTGCAATATCCTTATCAGTGGCGGCACCGGTACCGGCAAGACCACGCTGCTCAATATCCTCAGCCAATTGATCAACCCCCATGAGCGCCTGGTCACCATTGAAGATGTGGCCGAACTGCAACTGGGCCACCCCCATGTGGTGCGCCTGGAAACCCGCCCGCCCAATGCCGAAGGGCATGGCGAGGTCAAAGCCAGCGACCTGATCCGCAACGCCCTGCGGATGCGACCCGACCGCATCATTCTTGGCGAAATTCGCGGCGTAGAAGTACTCGACGTGATGACCGCCATGAACACCGGCCACGATGGTTCCATGAGCACCGTGCACGCCAACAATGCCCAGGACGCGCTGCTGCGCCTGGAAACCCTGGTGGGTCTGACCGGGCGCGTGGTGGCGGAAAAAACCCTGCGGCAAATGATCTGTGCGGCACTCGATGTGGTGATCCAGCTGACACGCCTGCCCGATGGGCGCCGGTGCGTCAGCGAGGTGGTGGAAGTGGTGGGCGTGCGCGATGACGTGTATGTCACCAATACCCTGTTTCGCCTGGACCGCCGTACCGGTTTTGGCTTCCTGCGCGAGGCGCTCAACCCGGCCGGCGACAAGCTGCGGCGTGAATCGGCATTGCCGTTGTAGAGGGCACCATGACCGGACTTATCTTGCTGCTCATCTGCATCCTGCTGATCAGCCTGTCGGTGTGGCTGTTCCAGCGCGGGCTGCGCCAGGCGGGCACCGACCGCGTGCTGGAGCGTCTCGCCGACGGCCAGCCGTTGCCCCAGGAACCGAACGGCAGCTGGATTGCGCTGGAGCGCATGTTCCAGCGTGCCGGCCTGGGCAAACCCACCGATCGCCTCGGGTTGTGGCTCTGTTGCTGGGCCGTGGGCATGTTGCTGGGCTACCTGCTGGCCGACTGGCTGGGTTTGCTCACCCTGTTGATAGCGCCGCCGCTGCTGCTGCGCTTGTACATTGCCTGGCGCTACCAGCGACGCGTGCAGCGCATGATCGAACAATTGCCGCAACTGCTGGACCACAGCGTGCGCAGCCTCAAGTCGGGCCGTACCCTCGCCGATGCCGTACTGGGTGCTATCGACAGCACCGAGGCGCCACTCAAGCAGGCCATGAGCCGCATCCAGCGCAACGTGCAGATGGGCGTAAGCCTGCCGGAATCTGTCAGCGACTTTGCCGAGTTCTATGAACGCGATGAGTTTCGCCTGTTTGCCCTGGGCTTGAAGGTCAACCACCGCTACGGCGGCAACGCCAGTGAATTGCTGGAGAACCTGATCAAGATGATTCGCGAGCGTGAGCAGGGCGCACGCCAACTCAAGGCCATGACCGGTGAAACACGCATGACCGCTTATGTGTTGGCGGGCTTGCCCATCGTCATGGTGGGCTACTTCCTGATGGTCAACCCGGGTTATCTGATGAGCATGTGGAATGACGGTACCGGGCGCTATTTGTTGCTGGCCGCGGTGGCGCTCGACATCACGGGCACCTTCGTCATGTGGCGCATGTTGCGGAGTATTTGAAATGGCGATTCTGATCAGCATCCTGCTGTTGCTCGCCGCCGTCGCCTTGATAGCCGGCAACCTGCTGGAGCAACGGCGGCGCCAGCGCATGGTCAGCCAGCGCCTGCAAGGCCACCTGACCCGCGAAGACAAACTCGGCAGCCTGATGCGCCAACTGGGCGCAAGCCAGGTGGCCCAGCGCTCGGTCAGCCTGGACAACGAAACACAGACCCTGCTCAACCGTGTGGGCTGGCGCAAGGCCAACCAACGCTCGATGTTTGCCGCCTGCCAGGTCGGCGTACCGATCGTGCTGCTGGGCCTGACCCTACTGGGCCAGCAACTGCTGTTCCCCCATGCCGGCTCGCCGTGGATCGCGCCGGCGGTGGCCCTGGGGATTGGTTACCTGCTGCCCAAGCGCGTCCTGGCCCTCAGCGCCAAATATCGCCAGGAACGCATTGCTCGGGAAATCTCCACGTTCATTCCGCTGCTGCGCATCCTGTTCGAATCCGGCATGGCGGTTGAGCAATCACTGCGAGTGTTGAGCACCGAAGCCCAGCGCCTGCTCCCTGACTTGACCCATGAACTGCGCCTGATCCTGGCGCGAGTCGACTCGGGCCTGGAGCTGTCCGAGGAGCTGGGCAAGACCGCGCGCCTGCTGGCGGTGGACGAGTTCACCGACACCTGCATCATTCTTCAGCAACTGATTCAGCAGGGCGGCGGCGCGATGAAGTCGCTGCTGGCGCTCAAGCAATTGCTCGATGACCGCCGCCTGACTCGCCTGCAGGAATACATCTCGAAAATGTCGGCGAAGATGTCGGTGGTGATGATGGTGTTCCTGTTTCCAGCCTTGCTGATTGTGCTCGGGGGCCCGGCCATGATCGCCATCTCCCGCGCCCTGAATAACTTCTGAGGAGTCTGTTATGAAGCCACTGATTGTCGCCATAAGCGTGCTGATGCTGGGTGGCTGCGCCAGTAATGGCCTGGCTCCGTGGGCCGGCTTGCTGGCGCCCGGCAGTTGCCCCAAACCCAGCTCGGACCAGGAGCTGTCCTTGAACCTGGCCGACGACATGGCCAACGAAGGCAAGCTGCACGCCAGCCTGGCCAACCTGCAAAACCTGCCCGCTACCTTGCCTCAGGTGCGCCAGCGCCAGGCCCGCGCCTATCGCCTGCTGGGCCGCACCGAGGCCGAGCCGTTGTACCGCAGTTTGCTCGGCACCTGCCTGGCCGCCGATGGCGAGCACGGCCTGGGGCAACTGGCATCGGCCAAGGGCGACAATGGCCAGGCCATGGCCCATCTGCAACGTGCGGCACGCCTGGCGCCCACCGACGAAAAAATCCGCAATGACTTGGGCGTGGTGTACCTCGATCAACTGCGCCTTGAAGACGCACGCTTTGAATTCATGACCGCCATCGAACTCAAGCAGAGCGATCAATTGGCGGCGGTGAACCTGGTGACCTTGCTGATTTACCAGGACAACTGGGAGCAGGCCGCAAAAGTGGTCGGCCAACTCGGGCTGGGCCCCGAGCAAGTGACACAGGCCCAGGCACGCGCGCAACGCATCAGGGGTGCGGCTGCGGCAACGGTACGTCCATCCAAAGACCAGGTAGCGGCCGTCAGCGACACGCTGCCGGCGTCTGTGAAATAGGGAGCCGATGATGAAACTCCATTACCTCGCCAGCCTCGCATTGCTGGCCCTGCCCTACGCAGCATCGGCCATCGAGGCTGGACCGTCTTCGCCGCAGCAGGCGGAAACAGAAAACTGGATGGCCCTGCAACTCAGCGGGCGCGCAGCCTCGGCCAACCCGCAAAAGACCACGCCGGCGGAACGCGAGCAGGCGCTGAAGCGCTGGCTGGACAGCAACAAACATCCGATCCCGGAGTTCTTTGATCAGAAGGTGGGCGGGTCTGCGCAGAGCGGGAATAAATAGGGTGACTGTGGGAGGGGGCAAGCCCCCTCCCACATTGAATCTCTACCTGCTTTTGCTCTGCCGTTGACTGGGCTTTCAGTGCGCCGTCACCCGCTGGCCCATCGCCGAGTTGCTCGGTGACAACGCCAGCGCCAACTGTGTGCGATTGTGCATATGGGTCAGGCGCAGCACCTGGGACACATACAGCTTGACCGTGTTCTCGGTGATCCCCAGTTCACAGGCAATCTGGTAGTTGGTCTGCCCCTTGCCGACCAGGCGCGCCACGTCCAACTGGCGCGGAGACAACTGATTGAAGATCGCCGGGATTTCCACTGGCCCGGCTTCGTCAGCCATCGCCTCGCCGTCGCTGGCCTTGGGCGCCGGGTTGCGCCGCACCTTGTCCAGGTCCATATACAAGTCATTGATGGATTCGGACAGGTACTGCAACTTCTGGTTAAGCGTACCCAGTTGCAGGTCCTTTTGCCGCTCCTCCAATGCCGCTTCCTGGCGCTTGAGGCCTTCGAGCAGTTCATCCAGGTTGATCGGTTTCTGGTAGTAATCGGCGATCCCTGCACGCAGGGCCTTGATCACATCCTGCTTGTCGGCGCGCCCGGTGAGCATGATCGCTTCAAATGCACGATGCTTGCCGGCGACGCGTTGCAACGCCTGAACCAGTTCGATGCCATCCATGTCCGGCATATGCAGATCGCACAGCACCAGGCCGATCAGAGGGTCTTCGCTGAAACGCTCTATAGCTTGTTTGCTGGACTCGCACGGGACACAACGGTACCCGCTGCTTTCAAGAAATTCACAGAGCTCCTCTACGATTAACGGTTGGTCGTCGACTACGAGCACTTTTACTGCAGATGTAAGCTTGTTCACGCGCTACTCCATGCCTGGCAAGCCAAAAGGTGACCTATCCTTTCTGACGAAAAATCCCACAACCACTCATTAAACGTAGACGTACTTTCTGACTATGTACATACGACTAATCAACTCGAACGACTAGTGGATCCAAAGCCAGCAGGCGGCATAACCTGTCAGAACAAAGGGTGCAAAAGGCTGTTTTGTTGACACCTGCGCGTCCCGCTCTACATGGCTTGAGCTAAGCCCTTGATGCATAAGTGCCCATGCCACCATGGCGATGCCCGCGCCAATCAGAGACCCCAGCAGATACTCGGTATTGGAGGCCAAGCCCAGGGCTGCCAACAACTTCACATCCCCGGCGCCGAAGCGGCCCAACGCATAACCCGGCAGGGTCAGGGCGAGCGCCAGCACCAGGGCCAGGCCGCCATCGCTGCGTGGAGCACCGAGCCACGTCGAGCCGGTCCACAGCAGGTAGATCAACGCCAGTAATCCGACGCCCAGGGTCAGCGTATTAGCAATTTGCCGCTCACGCATATCCTGTAAAGCGCACAGCCCCAACCACAGCAATATCACTACATTCTGGATCACGTAAAAAACATCCCTTTTTGCCGAATGATTCTATGCTGATATCAGGTACTCGCCTCAGGGTAGACGCAGTCATGAAATCAGGCCTCCCGAGAAAGCAAAAAGGTGCGGCGGCGATCGAGTTTGCCTTGGTCTTCGTAATCTTCTTTGCGGTGTTCTACGGCCTCCTCAGCTACAGCTTGCCGCTGCTGCTGATGCAGTCGTTCCACCAGGCGGCGGCAGAAGGCGTGCGCCGCAGTGTGTCACTGGACCCAGGCACCGCAGGCTATTCGGCTTTGGTTGTGCAGCGCGCCAAAGATGCAGCCCAGGCGCAGTTGAACTGGATCCCCGGCTCCTTGAATTTTTTGCCCGGCTACATCACCGCCACTTACACCAATAACTTGCTGACGGTGAAAATCACTTATCCATCAGCCAACATCAAAGCGGTGTTGCCGGCCCTGGTATTGCCTGGCGTTGGCACCGTTCCGAACCTGCCCACCAACCTGACCGCTACCTCGAGCCTTCAGTTTTGACGACGGGGGATAAATTGTTCGCACGCCTGCGCGGGCGCAGCAGCGCCTTGGCCCTGGATGCCCCGGCAACGCCTGTGCCGGGCCTGCAGTTGCAACTGGACAACCTGGGCCAAGTGCTAAGCATTGCCGGTAGCCTGCGGCCTCTGCTCGACCAACACCTGGTCAACACGCCCAACCCGCCGTTGCGCACATTGCTGTGCCCGAGCAGCGCGCTGAGTGTCGAAGGTGCACCGCCGCAATGGCAACGACAGGGTCTGGACCTGGACTTTCAGGGTGCCGCCGGCCTGGTTCTGCACACCCGCGGCTGGCTTGAGCCAGAGGGCGACGGCTGGGCCCTGCGCCTGCTGGATGTCACCGACCTGCTGGCCGACCGGGCACGGATGCAACAGCGCGAACAGAACCATCAACTCGCTGGCCTGATGAGCGAACAACTGCGCGTGTGCAGCTTCAACCGCCTGCCACAGGTGTTCAACGAGCACCTGCGCAGCGTGGCCCAGCGCTGGCGCATACCTTGCGTAGCGATGGCGCTGCTCGACGAAGACGATCAGGGTTGGCGCATCTACAGCCAATACGCCGCCCATGATGCCCCGGCCCTGTGGCAAACCGGGCAGCATCTTGGCACCAGCCTCGACAGCCTGAACGGCAACATGCCTCTGAACCTGGACATTGCCCTGGGCCGCAGCGAGAACCCGCGCCTGCACAGCATCTTCGGTAATGCCGGCGGATTGCTGGTGCCCTACCGCGACAGCCACGGCGTGGCGGCCTGGTTGTTGTGTGGCTGCTACGACGGCCAGGTGGATCACACCCGCGAACGTGACTGGCTCACCCTGTGCGCCGCCCTCGCCGCGCCACTGCTGAGCCGCCTGCGTGAACAGCGCCACCACCAACAACTGGAACGGGTGGAAGCCTTGCAGAGCCTGCTCGGCACCGGCTGGTGGGAACTGTTGCCCGCCACCCAAGAGATCCAGCTGGCGCCACAATTGCTGCGCAACCTGAGCCAGGAGGACGGCCCCACCCGCCAGGCCCTCGACACCTGGCTCGGATTGATCCACCCCGCCGACCGCCAAGCCCTCAATAGTCGCCTGCAAGATCTGCAAGCCCTGGGCAAGCCGTTGCTGACCAGCGTACGCCTGCAACGCACACAGGCCGAGCAGGCGCCGCTCTGGTATCGCATACAGGGGCAAGTGCTGGGCGTGGGCAGTGAGCGGCGCTGGATCGGCTTCATGCTCGACATCAGCGACATCAAGAACCAGCAACTGCAAGCCGCCTCCGCCCATGCGCGCCTGGACAACCTGATTGCCAGCTCACCGGCGGTGATCTATGTACAGCGCTACGTCAACGGAGCGCTGCACCCGGCGTTTTTCAGCGCCAGCCTGTTACCGCTGCTGGGCTGGACCTTGGCCGAGTGCAACCACGACACCCTGGCAACGCTGATCCACCCCGACGACCGCGAACTCTACTTTGAACGCACCCGCCAACTGCTGCGCGAAGGCACCGTGCGCAGCCGCTACCGGTTGCGCGATAAACAAGGCCATTACCACTGGCTGCTCGACGAAGCCAAGCTGTTGCGCGATGACCTCGGCCTGCCGGTGGAAGCCGTGGGCCTGTGGCTGGACGTGACCGAAGCGACCCTGGCGGCTGAGCAAGTGCGCCAGAGTGAGGAGCGCTACCGCATCCTGGTGGAAGACTCACCGGCAATGATCTGCCGCTACCGGCCCGACCTGATCCTGACCTTCGGCAACACGCCGCTGGCCAACTACCTGGAATGCCAGCCCGCCCAATTGCCGGGCATTGACCTGGGCCAATGGCTGTCGGATGAACAGCGCGCGTCCTTTGTGCAACGCATCGCGCGATTGACCCCCGAATTCCCGGTCAGCACCGCCGAGATCAGCCTGCAACTGCCCGGACGCGAACATGCCTGGTGGGTGTGGTCCGACCGTGGCGTGTTTGATCAGCAAGGCACCCTGGTGGAAGTGCAAGCCGTGGGCCGCGACAACACTGAAGTGCGCCGCTCACAACAACAACTGACCCAAAGCGCCAAAATGGCCACCCTCGGCGAAATGGCTACCGGCCTGGCCCATGAGATCAACCAGCCGCTGAACGTAATGCATATGGCCGTCGTCAACGTGCTCAAGCGCCTGGGCAATGGCGATGTGCAAATCGACTATCTCACCGAAAAACTCCAGCGCATCGACGCCCAGGTGCAACGCGCAGCCCGGGTGGTCGACCACATGCGCGTGTTCGGCCGTCGCTCGGAAATCGAGCAGCAACCGTTCGACCCGGCGCAAGCGCTGGAAGGCACCCTGGCGTTGCTCAGCGAAGGCTTGCGTGGCAAAGGTGTGGAAGTGCGCATCACACCTGCGGACTTTGCGGTGCAGGTCAAAGGCTACGTCGATCAGTTGGAACAGGTGCTGATCAACCTGATGGTCAACGCCCGCGACGCTCTGCTCAGCCAGCGCGAAAAGAATCCCGCACTGCGCCCCTGGATTGCCCTGTACAGCGAGCATGACCGCCACCATGTACGCATCTGGGTCGAAGACAACGCAGGCGGCATTGACCCGCGCTTGCTGGAACGGATTTTCGAGCCGTTCTTTACCACCAAGCCAATCGGCGTAGGCACCGGGCTGGGGCTCTCGGTGAGCTATGGGATTGTAGAAAACATGGGCGGGCGCCTGAGCGTCAGCAATGGCGAGGCGGGAGCGAAATTCTGCGTAGAACTGCCCATCGTCCAGGATCAGATCACCAGGTAAGCCCGGCCCATATGGCAGGTGAGGTTGGCGCCAACTTCGGCGTTGCCCAAGTTGATGCCCAAGGCACTGAGCAACGTGTTGACGATGGGATCAAGGATCGGCGACAGCACGTTCTGGATCAGCCCCACCACCGCCGTGGTGATTGTCGCCAGCAGCCCGGCGACGCCAGCCAGCGCACCGTTGGATACGCTGCCGCTGGGCGGTGCGTAAGTCACCTGCAAGCCATTTAAAGTCGCCGCCAGGCTACCGACGATATTGGCTGTGCCCGGCGCGAACTTATAGGTCGGCGGCGCATTCATCTCGGCAACCGGCGAAAACACCATCGTGCTGGTTTGCGCGGCAATGGTGGAGTTGGCCTTCAACAGCAAACCGCCCCCCACATTGGGTGTACGGGTGGGGCTGCACAACAGCGTCAGGACAACACAGTAGCGCTCGCCAAAATCGATCAGCCTGACAGGCTGCACATTGACAGGTGCGGATGAAGAAAAAGCCGCTACCGGATCCACCGTACCAACCGCCAGGGTAGCCAGGGACGTAGTGGTTTTCACCGTCAAGGATTTGGAGGCCGGCGAGTCGCAATTGAAGTCCGTGACATGGGTTTGCGCGCTGCCGGCTTCAATGTAAATGGCCAGCGACGTCGTAACATCAACATCAGCCACATTGCAGGCCACCAGGCATAGCACCCCTCCCACCACTGCCGGCAGGTTGAGGTTCAACAAGCCCTTGACCACTTGAGACACCGGCGTACCCAGCCCCGTCAATATGGAAGCCACGCCGGACACGGCCTTGATAATCGGCGCCTGTACGGTCACCAATGTGCGCACTTGCGCAGTACGCACAAAAATCTGATCGGTCGGAGGGACATTCAATAAGCCCTTCTTCGCCAATGCCGGATTGCCAATGGCCGACAACTGCGGCGGCTCAATGACTTTGGTCTGGATCGAAACGTTGCCCACCAGCGGAATAGCGATTTGCGCCGCCGCACTCACGGCATTCTTGCTGCTGGACAACTGCGCCACCGCTTCGAGCAACTGAAACAGTTGCACATTGGTATTGAGCGCCGCCGTCGGCGTGCCAGTGGCGATGTCGATCAGGTCCCCCACCGTCAACAGCTTGGAATTAGGCGCAATCGCTTCAATAGAAATCACGTCATTGATCACCGACGTGACCGCCGCGCCGTTTTTCTGCAAGACCTTGACGGCGGCATCGATCAACTGGGTAGCGGAGACGGCGGTGTTAAGTAATGCATCGTAGTCTCCAGCCTTTACCTGCAAGTCGATCGCTAACTGGTCCAGATAACTGAGCAGGTTGACGTTGGTCTGCAACAAGCCGTTCCAACCGGCTGCCGTGAGCGACAGGTTGCCCCCCAGCAGGTTGCCGATGACCAGGTTCAGTATTGGCGACTTGCTCGAATCGACACTGGCCAGGCTGCTGCGGATCGACAACTGCGCTACCGGAGGAGGCGTCGCCGCGACAGCGGTGGCGCTCAGGTTGATTTGCGCGGTGATCGGCGCGCCACTAAAGAGGTTCCACAGACCGTTGGCGATGCTGCTCATCACCGTGCGCGAAGCCACCACGCGGATCGCGTCGCTCTTGGTGGCATCGGCGGTAAACACCCGAGTGTTCAGGGCGTTGGTGGCCAGGGTCCCGCACGTTACGGCCAAGGTGCGGCCATTGCCGACCACAAAACCATTGCGCGCAGCGTTTTGCGTGGCGTAGGCGTTGGCCGTGGTGTTGGCGCCGCACTGACCACCGAGGCCGGCCGCTTCCAGCGCCGAAGTATCGGCGACGGACTGCAGCTTGCGCTTTTCCAGATACAGACGCCCGCTGTCGACCGCCAGCAAAGTAAACACCAGGGCCAAGGCCAAGGTGCCTGCCGCCATCAAGCCTATTGCCCCACGCTGCCTGGAACCGAATCGGGGAGACATCGAAGCACTCCTGCGCTAACTCACCGGGGTTGCACTGGAGTGTAGACAAGGGACAGGCAGGTTGCTGGCAACTCGCCACATTGACGACTGATAAAAGTTTCCCTCCCACATTAGTTATCCGATGTTGATTAGTGCGGAGGATAGTTGGAAAGGATTTTGGTCACCGTACTGCGGATGGCCTTGCTGCGATCTTCCGGATTAGGCGTGCTGGCCATCATTTGCTCGTCGCTGCCGCGCCACACCAGTTTGCCGTCCTTGCCGTCGAGCAGGTCGATCTGGATGGTCGCCACTTTATAGGTGATGTTGCGCGTTTCGTTGTACATCGGCGCGCCCCAGTAGCCATTCCATGGGCCGCCCCAGGCGCCGCCGTAGTTGGTGGTGACTTGTTGCTGGCGGTCTTCGACGATCAGGTACGCCTGTACATTCAGGTCGGCCTTGGTACCTGCCGCTGCCGGGCGCAGGCCGCGTTGGTCGAGTTGCTCGCCCACGGCCTGGCGGATGCGCTGCTCGGTAAGGTCGCTCTTGATCCGCGGGTCATCGGGGCGGTACTGCAACGCCGGGTCTTTCCAGGCCCAATTGCGGTAGGCGCCAAAGTCGCGGCTGGCGTCGAAATCGTGGTTGACCTGGTTGCTCTGGCAACCGCCCAGCAACACAACAACAGCAAGTGCAGCGATGCGACCCAACATGATGTTCTCCAGAAAACGACATGAACCTGAAATGAGAATAGCTGCTAACTGGGCGGATAGGCAGCCATTGCCTTCTGCATTGCCTTGCGCAAGCTATCGGCGCGCTCACTCAGGCTGCCCTGGCTGGTGGTTTCTGCGCTGGTGCTCCACACCTGTTGGCGGGTGCGGGCGTCGAACAGGCTGATGCGCGCCACCGCCACCGTCACTTCATAGGTGCGTACCACAGGCACTGTGTTGTACATGCCATAACCGTTGCCATAGCGGTTGTAGCCACTGTAGCCATACCCGTAATCGTCCTGGACCTGGCGCAGGCGCTTCTCCAGGCGCACATCGGCACTCACCAGCAGGTCGGGCACACGGTTGTCATGCAAGGGGCGCAGGCCGCGCTGGTCGAGGGCGCCGCTGACCGCCTCGGCAATCTGTGCCGAATCGGCCCAGGCCGTACCCGCCGGCAGTTGGCCGTTGAGCCAGCCCCAACTGCGATAGGCGCCATAGTCGCGTACTGGTGCCGGATAGGCGCTGGCATCAAAGGTCGTGGCCGCCTGCGCCGGAGCCGGCGGCATCGGCGCTGAAGCGGCGACGTAAGGGTTGGGGCTGGAGCACGCCCCCAGCCCCAGGGATAACAGGATTAAACCGAGACGACGCATTTCGACCTCCGCAGACTGGGCCGCTTAAACCGGACGGCAGATCCAGTGCAAATAACGCCCAAGCCCGGCAAAGCTTGGGTGACGACGATGAGCGAGCTCCATCTCCAACAAGTCCTGCAAATCGGCGCGGGCCTGGAACTCCATCGGCATGTAGTCGTGAAACACCCGCACCCCACTCTGGCTTTCGACCTGCCACAACCCTTCGAGTTGCGCCGCCAATTCCCGAGGGTCGAGCGGTTGCTGCGGCGTGAGGCTCTGCTTTTCACCGGCCATGTCGTTCTTGCGCATTTTGCGAAAGTGGCCTTTGAGCAGGTTGCGGTAAATCAACGCATCGCGGTTGTAGAAAGCCAGGGACAACCAGCCGCCGGGCAGCGTCAACTGATGCAGCACCGGCAGGATGGCATGGGGTTCGGCCAACCATTCCAACACCGCGTGGCACAGCACCAGATCGTAAGGCTCGGTGAGTTGGCCGAGCAAGTCTTGCCATGGCGCATGAATAAACGTCGCACTTTGGCCGGCGTCGGCAAAACGTTGGCGCGCACCGTCGAGCATCGGCTCAGCGGGTTCAGCCAAGGTCACCTGGTGGCCGCGCTCGGCCAGCCACAGCGACATATGCCCCAGGCCCGCGCCGATATCCAGCACGCGCAACGGACGATCAGGCAACGCTTCAAGCAAGTCAGCCTGAAGCACCGCCAGGCGAATCGCGCCCTTGGCGCCGCCATAGATTTTCTCGGCAAAACGCGTGGCCAACTGGTCGAAATGACGATCACTCATGGGCAAACCGCCGCTCGCTGTCGGCCAACTTGGCACGCACCACTTCATTCATGTCCAGGCCCAGCTCACTGCACAGCAACAGCAAGTACAGCACGATGTCACCGACTTCCTGGCCCGCATGGGCGAGTTTATCGGCGGGAAGCTGGCGGGATTGGTCTTCAGTAAGCCATTGGAAGATTTCCACCAGTTCGGCCATTTCCACACTGGCGGCCATGGCCAGGTTTTTCGGGCTGTGGAACTGCTTCCAGTCGTTGGTATCGCGGATGCGGTGCAGGCGTTCGGTGAGGTGTTCGAGGTTCATTGGGGGGCTCCTGAATGGGTATAGCTTCAGGGGGATGGGGATTGAAGGCAAGTGAATAGCGGTGGTGTTCTCAAGGGCGCTATCGGGAGCAAGCCCCCTCCCACACTTTGATTTGTGAACACATTTCAAAATGTGGGAGGGGGCTTGCCCCCGATGAGGCCCTAATCAACCACGCTAAACTCGAGCCTGGCGGTTTGACCGGCCTCATCCAACACGCTGAGCTGATAGCGCCCCAGCCGCTCAAAACTGGCATTGATGCTGTCCTGATTGGCGCTGTCCCCCAACGGTGCGCCGTTGAGAAACCACCAGCGCCGACCGCTGCCGCCCAACGCGGAGATTTTCAGGCGCAAGGCTTGTTGGCTGGCCGCGGGCAGGCGCAACTGGTCGCCCTCGCGCACGCCCACAATGGACAATGGCGAAGCCGCAGCCAGCGCCGGTGGCGGGCAATCCGGGTCAGGCGCAGGAATGCGCGCTTCACGGCGCTCAACCCTTGGCAACCAGGGCTCCAGCGGCGCGGGCCACAGGGCAATATGCCTCGGCACCGCGCCAGGGCAATGGGCATCAACCCGCAAGCCCTTGGCATTGACCCAGATGCTCTCCATCAGCCCCACGCTCAAGGGTTGATCCAATGCCTGCAAGGTAGGCGGCGTAGTGTTGTCCAGGGTCCAGGCAAACCGCTGGCGCCGGCAATTGGGGTCACTGCGGGCCATGGGCTGGCCCAGCGGCCAACAGATTGCCGCCACGCCGATATTCGCCGGCACCGGTTTGACCGGGGCACTGATGCCGCGTTGGCTGTCGCGGTTGGTCAGCACGTCATGCACCTGCAGCATCAACGGCGCCGCCGACGCCAGGCCGAACTGGCCCGGCACGGGTGTGCCATCGGGCCTGCCAATCCAGACGCCGATCAAATAACGCGGGCCCACGCCAATCGCCCAGGCATCGCGAAAGCCATAGCTGGTGCCGGTTTTCCACGCCAGCACCGGGCGTTGCACCAACTCGGCACGCGGGTCGCGGTCGGGCCGTGCCTGGCCGCTGAGGATGCGCCGCACAATCCACGCAGCCCCCGGCGACAGCAAAGGCCGCTCCCTGAGCGCGTCCTCCGGCTGTAGTCGCAACGTCGCGCTTTTGCCATCACGGGCCAAGGCGCTGTAGCCGCTCACCAGGTCCTCCAGGCGACTGCCCGCGCCGCCGAGGATCAGCGCCAGGTTCGGCTCGGCCAGCGCCGGCAGCGCCAACGGCATGCCGCCGATGCGCATCTGTGCGGCAAAGCGCTTGGGCCCGTAGGCTTCCAACAGTTGCACCGCCGGCAGGTTCAACGAGCTGGACAGCGCCGTGCTCGCCGGCACCGCCCCGGTAAAGCCCATGGAAAAGTTGCCCGGCCGATAATCGCCGTAACGCCGGGGCACGTCCTGCAACAGGGACTCGGAGTGAATCAGGCCGTCGTCCAACGCCATGCCATACAGGAAAGGCTTCAGGGTCGAACCGGGCGAGCGCAGCGCACTGATCATGTCCACATGGCCAAAACGCTTGGTGTCGTTGATATCCACCGAGCCCAGGTAGGCGCGCACTGCCATGCTTTCCTCTTCCACCACCAGAATCGCTGCCGAGGTGTGTTCCGGCAGGCGTGCACGCCAACCCAGCAGGAGGTCTTCGAGGCGGCGTTGCAGGGTGGCGTCCAGGGTGGTGCGAATCAGCGGCGGGCTGTCGGCGCGGTTCAGACGCCGCGCCAGCAACGGCGCCAGGCTCGGTTCCAGGCGCGGGGCGAGCAGCAGCGGTTCTTCCAGGGCTTCATCGACCGCAGGCTGCGGCCACACCTGGAATTCGGCGAGGCGGCGCAGCACTTTGTCGCGGGCCTCCTGGGCACGTTGCGGATGACGGTCCGGACGCAAGCGACTGGGCGCCTGGGGCAATACCGCGAGCAAGGCGGCTTCGGCGTGGGTCAGTTGTGAGGGCGACTTGCCCAGATACGCCCAACTCGCCGCTGCCACGCCCTGCAGCGTGCCGCCGAAGGGCGCACGATTGAGGTAAAGGTTGAGGATTTCGTCCTTGGACAGGTGCCACTCCAACTGCGCGGTACGCCACAGTTGACGCAACTTGCCATGCAGGGTGCGTGAATGCGGGTCGAGCAAACGCGCCACCTGCATCGACAAGGTACTGCCGCCGGACACCACCCGTGCACCGGTCAGGTTTTGCCAGGTCGCGCGTACCAGCGCCAGCGGGTTTACCCCGGGGTGTTGGTAAAACCAGCGGTCTTCGTAAGTGAGCAGCGCGTCGAGATAATACGGCGACACCTCGCGCGTCTGCACCGGGTAGCGCCATACGCCGTTGGCATCGGCGAATCGCCACAGCGGCGTGCCATCTTCGGCCAGCACCACACGGGCCAGGTCGTCCTGGGGCAGGGGCAATGGCCAGATACGATCGGCCAGCCATAGCACGGCGATTACCAACAGCAGGCTCGCCAGGGTCCAGCGGGCAACAAAACGCAAATTCAAGCGGCTAAACCTCTATGCTTGTAGGGAACTAGCCTGTCGCAATAACGACCAAAGGCTCAGTTACGCCCACCTTCTTATCAGGACACGCACATGCAGGTAGAAAGCTTTTTCGAATGGTTGGGCCAGGCGCTCGGCTCCGTCATCCGCTTTATCGTCGATGGCCTGAGCGGGTTGTTCGGGGCCTTGACCCACGCTGGCGGCAACTTTATCGATGGCTTGTCGCGCACCTTGGGCATGGACACCTCGATCATCAGCATCATCACCCTGATCGTCGGGTTGCTCTTCTTGTACTCGGCGGTACGCGCCTTTATGCGGGCCTCGATCATCGTGGGCATCATCTGGCTGCTGCTGGGCCTGTGGTTGCTGAGCTGGGTTGTGCACTGATTTATCTGACAGCCCCAATCCCTTGTGGGAGGGAGCAAGCCCCCTCCCACAAGAGTCCCCCACTTCAACTTCAGCGATCAGCAATCAGCGGCCCTTGATCACCATATCCCCCGGCGTCTCGCCCACCGCCTGCCAGTTCGGCCGATACATCGACTCCACTTGCGGCGGCGGCACGCGATAGGTGCCAGGCGTCACTGCGCGTGCCAGGTACAGCAAGTGCGTGGTGCCGTAGCCGTCCAGGTTCATCGCCGCCACATAGCGATCATCCCTGAACTCCTGATGCTTGAGCGATGCGTTCTGCATCGACTCGCGCCATTCTTTCACCTGGCTGCTGGCGTTCTCAAGGCTCGCCGCGCTTTGTGCCAGGTTCTGGTTTTCCAGCTCCAGGCCGGCGGGCAGCAGGTCTACCACCAGGGCATCCGGCACGCGTTGCTTGGCACTGACGGCCAGGTGCACCAGCACCAGGTCACCGCTGTCGAGGCTGCGCAGGTTCAACGGCTGGCCGTTCATGCCCAGGTATTCGCGGCGAATGCTCAGGTTCTCGCCGCCCGCTGCCGGTGGCAGTTGTGGGTAACCTGAAATAGTCAGCTGCTGGTAAACGGGGGTCTGGCCCTGATTGCTCAGGCTCAGGTCGCTGGATAGCAGCTTTTCATCCAGTTGCAGCGTGGACTGCTGGTTGTTCAGCTCCCGCGCCCCGCCACTGCCGGTCAGCGACACCTGCCAGTCAGCCTCCGGCTTGGCGAAACCGAGCCGCCCGGCCAGGAACAGCGAGTTGCGCTCCTGGGTCGACAGATACGGGCTGGCCGCCAACTGGTCCGACAAGGTAAACAGGCGCTCTTCACGTTTGCCCTTGGCCAAGTCGTTTTCCTCCAGCAGCGCCAGGATCATCGCCTGATCGCGCAATGGGCTGCCGTAGTCGGCCAGCCATTCCTTGGCACTGCGCTGCGCCGCCAAACCGGCGAGCAAGGCCTGATCGGCACGCGGCTGGTCGCCCATTTTTTGCAAGGCGATGGCCAACTGCACCAATGGCAAGCCGGAGCGCGCATCACTGCGGCGTTCGAACAGGCTGCGCAAGGCACCCAACGGCGCCTGCTGACTGCGCGCCAGCACCATGCCGGCGTAGGCCTGTACGGCAAAACGCGTGTGCTCGGCGTTGTCGCTGTAGTCGACTTCAATCAGGTTGCGTTCCTGCACATACCGCAGCAGCCGCTCGCTGGCCTTCTTCAAGGCTTCAGGCGGTACGGCAAACCCCTGGTCGCGGGCGCGCAGCAGGAAGTCGGTGACATAGGCGGTCAGCCAATATTCTTCCTCGCCGTCAGCGCCCCACAAGCCAAAGCTGCCGTTGTAGCGCTGCATCCCCAGCAGGCGTTCGATGCCCAACTCGATCTTGCGCTTGCGCTCGGCATCCGGTTCGCCCTTGATGCTCAGGCGCTTGAGCAGCGCATCATCGGCATAGAGCGACGGGTACAAGCCGCTGGCGGTTTGTTCCAGGCAGCCATAGGGGTAGGCCTTGAGCGCACTGATCTGTGCACCAAGGTTCAACGGCGGCCGGCTCGACAGGCTCAACAGCGCCTCACGCCCCGAGGCATCGAACTGATCGAGCGTGCCCGCCGGCAGGCTCCACGGCTGATCCTTGAGCACAGCGCGGTAATGCTTGAGCAAGGCCGGGTACGCCGGGCGCACGCCCAGGGTCCATTCGCGGCTGAACGGCGGCAGGTTTTCCCCCGGCAGGTCCAGGCCATTGACGGTGACCTTGACCTTGCCCTGGCCGAGACCGCCCCAGGCTTTTACCGGAATACGCAGGGTGGTGCGCTGGCCTTGCTTGAGCTCAACCGATTGCGCGCCGCCGTTGACCAGTTCCAACTGCCCTTGCGCGGTCAATTGCACATCGAGTTTCTGCGCCTTGCCCGACAGGTTGGAGAGGTCCAGGGCCAAGGTGGTCTGGTCGCCTCCGGCCAGGAAGCGCGGCGCCGACAGCTCGGCAATCAGCGGTGCGGCGATGACCGTCTTGCCCTCGGCCATGCCATAGCGATCATCGCTCCAGGCCTGGGCCATCAGGCGCAGTTCGCCGTTGAAGTCGGGGATATTGACGCTGACTTCGCCCTCGCCTTTGTCGTTCAGGGTCACCGGCGCGCTTTGCAGGGCAACGATGGTCACGCTGGTGTCCGGGCGCTTGCCGCCTTTGGCCAACGCCGCGTCACCGCCAAATGCCAGGCTGGCGAGGCGCCCCTGGCCGGCTTCGATCAACTGGCCGTAGATGTCGAACTGGTCGACGCCATAGGCTTTGCGGCCGAACAGGCTGGAATACGGATCAGGCGTGGGGTATTCGGTGATATTGAGGATGCCCACATCCACCGCCGCCAGCAGCACATGCACCTGTTGGGGCACGCTGCCATCGGCGTTTTTGGCGGCGATCTTCACCGTCAGAGGTTGTTTGGGGCGCATTTTTTCCGGTGCAGTGAGGGTCAGGCCGAGTTTGCGCTGGGTACGATCCAGCGGCAGGTGCAACAGGCCCACGGCACGTTTGGGGGTGATATTGGCTTTGCGCTCGCCGGGGCGAATCACCAGGGCGCTCACATACAGATCATGGCGCGACCATTTCGGGTCGAGCTTCACCGCAAAGCTTTTGCCTTCGGCCGGTACGTCGATCTCCTGCCACCACAGCGGGCCTTCGGCGGATTCCACCAAGAGGTAGCCTTTACCGGCAGCCGGTGGCGTGACGGTGACATTGGCGGTGTCGCCATCGCCATAGGCCGGTTTATCCAACGCCAGCTTGACCTGGTCGGGGCGCACGGCGCCGCCTTCGGTGTTGTCTTGGGCCTGGTAGCCGGCCCAGAAGCGCACGCTGCTGACCAGTCCGGTCTGCGGGTCTTCCACCTCGACACGGTACGGGCCCCACTCCACCTGGAAGCTGACCTTGGCGGTGTCGCCGGCCTTGATGTTCAGGCTCTGCTCATCGAGGTTGAGGAATTTCTCGTTGAAGTGATAGCTCCAGCCATCGTTCTCCGAGTAGTTCCAGTAGTAGTCACGGCGCTCACGCACCAGGCGCACCTTGAGGTTTTGCGCAGCTAGTTTCTGACCGTCCTGGTTGGCCACCAGCACTTCGAATTCCACCGGGCCATCGCCATTGGTTTCCTTGCCGTCAAACAACCCGCGCAGGCCCGGTAATTGCTCGGCCGGCCAGATCGGCTGCACCAAGCGTCGGGTGATGGGCCGCCCGCCGGACTCTTGCAGGCTGGCTTGCACAATCAGTTGCAACGGGGATTTGGCCTCGGCCCATTTGCTTTCCAGGGTCAGCGCTTGCTCGCCGTTGGCGTCGAGTACGCTTTCGTCCAGTTCGAAATCCTGGCTCAGCTCTTCTTCAGTGACGGAACCGAACTGGTACCCCGGCAAGGATTTGACCGCCTCACGCAGCGGGCGCACATAGACCTGGCCGCTGACCCGATTGCCGGATGCCGGTGCGCCGTACAGATAGCGCCCATTGACCTGAATGACCGGGTTCTCCGCCGGGCTCAGTGCGGTTTCACTGCCCTTGAGTTCCAGTGCCAGGCGTTCGGGCAGGAAGTCTTCGACGAGGAATTCATACAGTTGCGGCTTGCCGTCACCCAGGTCAAATACCAACTGCCAGCGCCCGGTCGGTGCTTCGCCGGCCAGTTGCAGCGCGTATTGATACAGGCCGGAGGCATCAGCATCCCACACAAACTTGCGGCTCACCTGTTCATCCGGACGACGCACCTCGACGCTCACCGGCTGCGGCTTGACCGCGTTGCCATCCTTGTCGCGCAACAGCGCATTGAGCAGCACGGTTTCGCCGGGGCGATACAGGTCACGCGGGCCGAACACAAAGAACTGCAGCGGGTGGGACGGCTGCCCGCCGATATCGAACTCGGCCAAATCCAGCGCGGCGCTGTCCAGGCGCAACAGGCTGGTCTGCTCGCCTTGTTTGGCCAGCAACACCTGGGCTTTTTTCGGCAGTGGCAGCTCGGCGTGACCACCGTCTTCAGTCTTGCCCTGGCCGAGTACGCGGCCTTCCGCATCGAGGATTTCCAGTTCGACGCCGTTCAGTGCCTTGCCGCCTTCCAACGCTTGGGTAAACACATCCAGGCGATTGGCATAACGGTGCACCGACAGGCCGATGTCACTCAAGGTAAACAGCGTGGCCGGTTGCGAATAGTTGTAGGTGCCCGAGGCACGCATCACCGCCAGGTACACGCCCGGCTGCTGCAATTGCTTGAGGCCGGCAATCGGCAGCAGCAGGGTTTCGCGAGTGTTGCGTGCCGGGTTCAGGTCGAAACGCCCACCGTAGACCAGCTCGGCCATTGGCAGCAGTTCACGGGACTCATAGCTTTGCAGACTGGTATTGCGCCCCCACTGCGCCAGGAACGACGGCAGGGATTCGGGCTTGATGCGGAAGAATTCGACGTCGATCTTGTCGACGTTCAGCGCGATCACCGGCAGGCCCTCGGCCAGGCGCGTCGGCAGCAACGTGCCACGGCTGGCGAAGCCGACGGTGGCTTGCAGGTCGCGCGTTTCCAGGCGGGCGCTGTATTCGGCGGGGAGGGTGTTGCCGTTGACTGCCTTCACCCCGGCGTCCACGGTCAGCACCAACTTGCGCTGCGGCTCCAGGTGGCGCAGGCGCAACTCCATTAGGTTATCGGAAAGCTCCCAGGCGCCATCGACCTTGCCGGACTTGCTGTCCACCAAGTGCAGCTTGTCGGCGAACTTCTGATCCGGGTCCAGAGGAATGGAAAAACTCACCGACAAGGTGCTGGCCCCGTCCAACTGCACCTCGGACACGTCCACCACGCTTAACTCGCGCCCGGCATAGCGCTGCTTCAGCGCCGCCACGTCGACCGCCGCCTTGGCGGGTTTGGGCACTACGCTTGCCGCGGCGGGTGCCGTCGGTGCAGCGGGCTTATCGGAAGAATCACAGGCGCTCAGCAGGGCCAGCGCACAAGCGAGGAACAGTCCTTTGTTAAGCATGGGGCACTCGTAGTCAGAGGGAACCGAGGGGTGAACTATATATCAGCGCCGCGCTGGCTGCTGCGGTGCCGGTCACATTGACCGACGGAGGGAAGTTTGGTTCTGGGTGCCTTCCGGGCTAAACCAAATCCCACAAACAATGCAGTTCAAAATGTGGGAGGGGGCTTGCTCCCGATGGCGGTGTATCAGGTTAGAAATTCCTGGCCGATTCACCGCAATCGGGGGCAAGCCCCCTCCCACATGGATCTGCGGCGTGATGGGTGGACGGGTACAATGCCCGCTCCACCAAGGAGCCTTCATGACCGCCCTGCTTGCCGACTGGCGCCACCGCCCCACCCATCGCCGCGTCTGGGCCCTGGCCGCGCCGATGATCCTGTCGAATATCTCCGTGCCGCTGGTAGCCCTGGTCGACAGCATGGTCATCGGCCACCTGCCCCACGCCCATCAACTGGGCGCCGTGGCCGTCGGTGCCAGCCTGTATACCTTCCTGGCCTGGGCCATGGGTTTCCTGCGCATGGGCTCCACCGGGTTTGCCGCCCAGGCCGCCGGGCGCAAGGATGGCGCGGCGCTGCGGCAAATCCTGTTGCAAGGCTTGCTGCTGGCGCTGGGGCTGGCGATGTTACTGGGCACGGTCGGTATTCCCCTGAGCCATCTGGCTTTGGAATGGATGCAGCCCTCCCCTGAACTGAACCAACTGACCCGCGAATTCTTCCACACCCGCCTGTTCGGCCTGCCCGCCGCCCTTGCCAGCTATGCGCTGGTCGGTTGGTTCCTCGGCACACAGAATGCGCGGGCGCCGCTGGCGATTCTGCTGACCACCAACCTGGTCAACATTGCGCTTAACCTGTGGTTTGTACTCGGCCTGGACTGGGGCGTGGTCGGCTCCGCCCGCGCCTCGGTGATCGCGGAGTGGACCGGCGCGCTGCTCGGCCTGGCACTCACGCAAAAAGCCCTGCGCGCCTATCCCGGGCATATCGCCTGGGCCGCGCTGAAACTGTGGCAAAGCTGGCGCCCGCTGCTGGCAGTGAACCGCGATATCTTTATTCGCAGCCTCGCCTTGCAGTCAGTGTTTTTCATGATCACGGTGCAAGGTGCACGGCTGGGGGACGCCACCGTTGCAGCCAATGCGCTGCTGCTCAATGGCCTGTTGCTGACGGCCCATGCGCTGGATGGCCTGGCTCACGCCGTCGAAGCCCTGTGCGGGCACGCCATTGGCGCCCATGACCGCCAGGCGTTGCGCCGCTCGCTGGTGGTTGCCTGCGGCTGGTCGCTGATCGCCAGCATCGGTTTCGCCCTGTTGTTCACCTTCGGCGGCCATCTGTTTATCGCTATGCAAACGGATATTCCCAGTGTGCGCGAAACCGCCGATATCTACCTGCCCTACCTTGCGGTACTGCCGTTGATAGCGGTGTGGAGTTATTTGCTCGATGGACTGTTTATCGGCGCAACGCGGGCGCGGGAGATGCGCAATGGGATGTTGCTGACGGTGCTGTTGGTGCTGCCGATTGCCTGGGCATTGCAGGGGCTGGGTAACCACGGGCTGTGGGTAACCTTCCTGCTGTTCATGGCGGTACGCAGCCTGACACTCTGGGCGATCGCCTGGCGCTTGAATCGGCAAGGGCTGTGGCTGGGAGCAAACTGAAGGAATGCAGATCCAAATGTGGGAGGGGGCTTGCTCCCGATAGCTGAGTGTCAGTCAACAGATTCATTGACTGATCCACCGCTATCGGGAGCAAGCCCCCTCCCACATATATTACGAGGACAGGTACGAAGAACGGGTCAAGCCCAGGCGCAACGCATCCAGGAACTGGGTACGCTCCGACGCGGAGATCTTCGCACTCGCACACTTGTCGCGGTAATGCGTCATCAACTCCTCCGGCGACAAGTGCACATAGCGCAGCATGTCTTCGATGGTGTCGTGGGTCTCGATCCCGGCGCTGTACACCGAACCGTCTTCACGCTGGTAGATGTTCACCGAGTCGGTGTCACCGAACAGGTTGTGCATGTCGCCCAGGATCTCCTGATACGCGCCGACCAGGAAGATACCCAGCAGGTAGTCTTCACCTTCGTTCAAGCCGTGCACCGGCAGGCTGGTCTCGATGCTCTGCTCGTCGACGTACTGCTTGATCTTGCCGTCGGAGTCGCAGGTCAGGTCTTGCAGCACGGCACGGCGCAGCGGCTCTTCGTCGAGGCGGTGCAGCGGCAGGATCGGCAGGACCTGGCCGATGGCCCAGGTGTCCGGCAGGCTCTGGAACACCGAGAAGTTGCAGATGTACTTGTCGGCCAACTTGTCGTTGAGCTCGTCCAGCACCTGGCGATGCGAACGCTGGCGGGCTTTCAACGAGTTGTGCAGGCGGCGGCACACGGCGAAGTAGCACTGTTCGGCCAGGGCTTTTTCGGCCAGGGTCAGTTTGCCGTCGGCGTACTGGGTGGCCACGTCGCTCATGTAGTGGGTGGCGCGCCAGTAGGTTTCGGTGACCATTTCGATGTCGGTCGGACCGAGCAGGTCCACCAGCCATTGCACGGTTTCCGGCAGGCTTTCCTTGTTTTCAATGGTCGGGATTTCGTCGTTGTGCTTCTCGACATCAGTGACTTGCACCACCAGCATGGCGTGGTGGGCGGTCAGGGAGCGACCGCTTTCAGAGAAGATGTTCGGGTGCGGCAGGCTCTGCGCATCGCAGAATTCCTTGAGCATGCCCACGACCACGCCGGCGTAGTCGTCCATGTCGTAGTTGATCGAGCTGGCGTTACGCGAGTGGGTACCGTCGTAGTCCACGCCCAGGCCGCCGCCGACGTCGATGTGGTCCACCGGCAGGCCGAGGTTGCGCAGTTCGCCGTAGTAACGAATAGCTTCCTTGAACCCGTGCTGGTAGTCGGCCAGGTTGGCGATCTGCGAACCCATGTGGAAGTGCAGCAGGCGGATGCCCTGGTCCAGGCCGGCCGCGCGGAAACGCTCGACCACCGACAGCAACTGCGCCGCCGACAAGCCGAACTTGGATTTCTCGCCACCGGTGTCCGCCCACTTGCTCGATGCCAGGGAAGACAGGCGCACACGCAGACCCACCTGAGGCTTGACCTTGAGGCTGGCGGCCTCTTCGATCACCAGCCCGACCTCGGATTCTTTCTCGATCACGATAAATACGTTGTGACCAAGCTTCTGACCCATCAACGCCAGGCGGATGAACTCGCGGTCCTTGTAACCGTTGCAGACGATCGTGCCACCCTTCGGCGCCAGGGCCAACACGGCCAGCAGCTCGGGCTTGGAGCCCGCTTCCAGGCCGATGGAAACGTTCTGGGTGGCGATGATGTTCTCGATCACCGCTTCCTGCTGGTTCACCTTGATCGGGTACAACGCGGTGTACTTGCTCTGGTATTCCAGGCGTTCGATATTCGAATCGAAGGCGCCGGTGAGTTGGCGTACACGGTCTTGCAGTATGTCGGGGAAACGCACCAGCAGCGGCAACGACAGGCCGCTTTTACGCAGTTGATCGACCTGCTCGTACAAATCGACCGGCGTGCTGTTCGGACCGTTGGGGCGGACTTCTACGCGACCGGCTTCATTGATCGCGAAATAACCGGCCCCCCAATGGCGGATCCCGTAAACACTGCGGCTGTCCGCAACTGTCCATTGGCTGCCATCGTCTTTGCGTGTGCGTCGTACGGACATCGAAGTCCCCTATAAATGAAGGCGAAGGCGCCACCTCAAGCGGAGGCTGGCGCAGTCTAAAGAATGAAAATGACGATTTGCCTGCAAGAAGGTCAGACCCCACTCGCAGGACAGAGTTTAGCCACAGGTTGGGAAGAGGCTTTCAGCCACCGGACTTCTTGGCCTTGTAACCGAGCTTGATCAACTCGGCCAACAGCAGTTCGACGTGATCACCCTGAATCTCGATGACCCCGTCTTTCAACGCACCACCGGTGCCGCAGCGCTTTTTCAGCGTGGTGGCCAGCTCCTTGAGGGCATCTTCGGCCAGGGGCACGCCGGTGATGATAGTCACCGTTTTGCCGCCACGGCCTTTGCTCTCGCGGCGTACGCGGGCAATGCCATCGCCTTCGGGGATCAGGGTCTGTTTGCAGGTACACGAATCCACGGGCTGACGACAGTCCGGGCAGTGTCGACCTGCGTCGGTGGAAAATACCAGGCCACCAAGGGCGGCGAAGGATGCGGCTTTTTTGGCCACCGGCAATCCTCTTGGGAGGATGAAGACTGATCGGCGCCGCAAAGGGCGGTGACCGACCGCGAAGCCCCACTCAGGCAGGGGCAGCGCTACCGAACCGCTAATGTGGTTCGGGTGAAAAGGCGCGCAGTGTAACGGCAAAAAGCGAAGTTGCTAAGAGCCAAATGGCGCCAATTTATGCAACTTTAGCGACGTGAGGCGAGATAGCGCCGCAGACCTTCTTGAGCATCCGGGCAATAGGGCTTTTGCTCGGCCTCGGCAAGCACCGTTTCGAGGGGCAGAAAGCGTGCATCCATGACCTCTTCAGGCTGCAAACACAACGGGCCGTCCCATACGGCAGAGTAGGAAGTGCACCACAGGCGGCTGTCACCATCTTCAAAGTAAAAATGATCGTGCTCGACCAACTCCACTCCACTTACGCCCAGCTCTTCGGCCAATTCTCGCTGTGCCGACAGGGCATAGCTTTCCCCCGCCGCCACCATGCCGCCAGCCGCCGTATCCCAGAACCCCGGATACAGGGCCTTGCTCAAGGTGCGCCGATGCACACACAGCTCGCCCTTGGAATTGAACAGAAAGATAAAGGTGCAACGGCCAATCAGGCCGCGCTGGCGCAGGTCGGACCTGACCAGGTGGCCGAGCAGCTTGTCCTGCTCGTCGACCCAGCAGATCAGTTCAGCATCGGAGGCCGCACGGTGTTCGGCCTCCTTTTGAGTAGCGTCCATCATCAACCCTGGTTGAGGAGCTGACGCAAGTCGATCACTGCAGCGTTTGCCCGGGAAATATAGTTGGCCATCACCAACGAATGGTTCGCCAGTACCCCGAAGCCACTGCCGTTAAGAATCATGGGACTCCACACCGGCTCCTGCGAGGCCTCCAGCTCACGAATGATCTGGCGCACGCTGACGGTGGCGTTTTTCTTGGCCAGCACGTCGGCAAAGTCGACTTCGATGGCGCGCAGCAGATGGGACAAGGCCCATGCCTGGCCACGGGCTTCGTAGAACACGTTATCGATCTGCATCCATGGGGTTTCCACCACTTCTTCATCGACTTGCGGCACTTCGCCCGGCGCCAGCGCCTCGGTTTTGAGCGCGGTGTTCAGTTTGACGCGGCCGACGCTGGCCGACAGGCGCTGGGACAGCGAGCCCAGACGGGTCGCCACATCGCCCAGCCAGTTGTTCAGGTTGTCGGCACGCGCGTAAAACAGTGCGCCGCGCTGGTTCGGGTCAGACAGGCGCGCTTCGTAGCGGCTCAGGGAGTTGATGCCTTCCTGGTATTCCGACTCGCTCGAAGGCAGCACCCAGCTCTTGTTATCGAAGTTAAACCGCGGTTCGGCCTTGGCCAGGTCCGCGTCTTCAGCCGACTGCGACTGGGAGCGAGCGAAGTCTTTGCGCAGTGCGCGGGTCAGGTCACGCACCTGCACCAGCACGCCATATTCCCAGCTCGGCATGTTGTCCATCCACAAGCCCGGCGGGAAACGGTCGTTGGAGATGTAGCCGCCAGGCTTGTTCAGCAAGGTGCCGACCACGGTCTTGAGGGTTTCGACCGTGGTGTAGCCCACGACCATCTGCTTGCCTTCCTTCTCGGCGGCAAGCTGGGCGTTCTGCTGGACCGGAAACAGCGCCGGCTCCTGGCTCCAGTACCAACCCAGGCCACCGGTGACCAGCAGGTACAGGCCGATAATGCTGAGCAAAGCCCGGCTCATCAGCAAGTTGCGAAAATAGCTGCGGTTGGCCGACTTGGGCTCAGGGGCGGGGCCTTTGGCACTGCCTTCACGGTTTTTCCAGTCCAGCATGGCGATATCCTTTCAATCACTTGAGTTCATGCACGTCAATTGTCCGGGTGCGTTCAGACACTCCGACCACAACCCTACCCCATCGTGCCCATCGTTGCGGGGCTTTTACGCGAAAGTGGCGCACAAGCAAGGTTGGACTATAAAGGATGCACGCTTTTTACGCTGCGCGACCCGCGGGTCAATAACTGAATATCCGGCACGCAGACTTAATTGACGTATGACACTCATGCAACAGAAAAGAGGTGCTAGCATAGAGCCATCAGTCGACCTCAGCATGCACCCTCACAGTAGTCAGGATATGACCGAGTCAGAAGACCCTAGCCGCGAGCGTCTCAAGCAGCATTTTGCCCAGCGGGTAATTCATCAGGCACGTCAAATTCTTGAGATCTGGCAGCGCCTGCAGCGCGGCGAATGGTCGAACGCCGACTTTTCCGAACTCAGCGAAGCCAACCTGCGCCTGCAGCGCTTCGCCGAGCGTTTTGAACAGCCCGAACACCGCCAACTGGCCCAGCATATTGGCCAAACCCTCCAGGCGGTGGACGAAAACCGTGGCCGTTTGAGCAGCCAACTGATCACCGAACTCAACCGCTTGATGCAGCGCCTGTCGCGCACCGGCCTGCGTCAGGGTGACCAGCTTGAGCAAACCCTGCTGCCACCGATGCGCAAACCGATCTACGTGATGCTGGCCGACCACGACCGCGCCGAGCGCCTGGCCAAGCAGCTGGAATTCTTTGGCCTGAGTGCCCAATCCCTGGACAGCGTCGCGGCTTTTCACACGGCCATGGCCGAGCGCCTGCCGTCAGCCATCGTCATGGACGTGGACTTTTGCGGCCCCGGCCTGGGCCTCACCCTCGCCGCGCAAGCCCAGGAGGGCCTGGAGCAAAAGCTGCCGCTGTTGTTTTTCAGCCTGCACGAAACCGACACGCCCACGCGCCTGGCCGCCGTGCGCGCCGGAGGTGAGGAGTTCCTGACCGGCACGCTGGAGGCTTCGAGCCTGCTGGAAAAGATCGAAGTGCTGACCTGCGTTGCCCAGTACGAACCGTACAAAGTGCTGATCATTGACGACTCGCGGGCCCAGGCGCTGCACACCGAGCGCCTGCTCAACAGCGCCGGGATTGTCACGCGCACCTTGATCGAACCGATCCAGGCCATGGCCGAACTGGCGGATTTCCAGCCCGACCTGATCATCCTCGACATGTATATGCCCGCCTGTACCGGCACCGAACTGGCCAAGGTGATTCGCCACAACGACCGTTACGTCAGCGTGCCGATCATCTACCTGTCGGCCGAAGACGACCTGGACAAACAGCTGGACGCGATGAGCGAAGGCGGCGATGACTTCCTGACCAAACCGATCAAGCCGCGCCACCTGATCACCACCGTGCGCAACCGCGCAGCGCGTGCGCGCAACTTGAAGGCGCGGATGGTGCGCGACAGCCTGACCGGGCTGTACAACCATACGCATATCCTGCAATTGCTCGAAGACTGCAGCTTTCGCGCCCGCCGCGAGAACAAGCCATTGAGCTTTGCGATGCTGGATATCGACCACTTCAAACGAGTCAATGACAGCCACGGCCACCCCATGGGCGACCGGGTGATCAAGAGCCTGGCGCTGTTTCTCAAGCAGCGCCTGCGCAAGACCGACTACATCGGCCGTTATGGCGGTGAAGAGTTTGCCATCGTGATGCCCGACACCGACGTGGAATCGGCCTGCAAGGTACTGGACGACATTCGGCGGCGCTTTGCAGAAATCCACTACCCCGCCCAACCGCAGGATTTGTGGTGCACCTTCAGTGCCGGCCTGGTGGAGTTGTGTGACGGGTGCGACAGCCTGACGATGGCCGCCCAGGCTGACGAAGCGCTATACCTTGCCAAGGACGCCGGACGCAACCGCGTGCAAGCCGCGCGCGCATCAAAGCAAAGTGCCATCTTTTCACCGGAATCCACCGAATCGGTCATAACTCTGTAACGCAAGCGCAATAACTTCAGGCACTTATCTTTTGCCGTCGGTTGAAACCCCGCATGCGCCTCAAGCTGCTGACCAATTTCAATACCCTTCTGCTGGTGGCCGTATGCCTGGCCCTCGGGGCGACGCTGTGGTGGTCGCAACGGGCGCTGGAGCGGCCTTATTTATTGATGGAGCGCTACCTGGGCCTGTCCCAGGGTTTTCAAAACCAGGCAGCGCGCAATATCGACGACTACCTGGCCAGCGGCGATGCCCTGCGCCTGAGCAGCGCCAGTCAAAGCCTGGAGAGCCTGTTGCAGCAACTCGCGCAATTGCCGGCCGAGTTAGCGCAAACCCTGCACCCCAGCCTTGCGGACCTGGAAACCTTCAGTAAGACCGACCTGCTGGCGGCAGGCAAGCTGGCCGGCGACCCGCAAGCACTGTTGGTTCAGGCCGAGCGCGAACTGGGCGCAAACCTGGAGCAACTGAGCCAGTACGCCAGCGGCGTCAACTCCACAGACGCAGCACGCTACCTGCCTCCCCTGCTGACCGCCTCGCAGCATCTGGGCAAATTGTCCCTGGCCCGCGACAAGCTGGTGAGCAGCGGCCGCGCCGAGCTGGCCGACGAGGTGGAGCGCGAGATTGCCACCATGCGCACCCAGGCCGACCTGTTGGCGCAGTTGCCATTGCTTGGGGTAAAGGCCAGCGCCGAATCCAACGTTGACGATTTCTCCGCGTTGATGGGCCTGGAAAACACCGAAAAAACCGCAGCCCAGGACACCGGCGTCGACCTCAAGCGCGAGCTCAACAGCCTGTTGACCCGCTACCCCGCCGAACTCCAGCGCACCCGCGAGCAGATCCAGCAGCGCGCCGACCTCGCCGCTGCCACCCACCTGAAGATCGCCAACGTGCAACAGGCCATCGCCGGCCTGGAGCCGGTAGTGCGTGCACAGCACGCCAGAATCCAGGGCGAGGTGCGTGTGCTGCAAGGCGTAATGATCGGCCTGATCCTGTTGATCGCACTGCTGATCGACACGCTGCAACGGCGCCTGGCACGGGTGCTGACCAATCTGGCACCGGCCTTGTCGACCTGGGCCGAAGGTAATTTCAGCCAGCCGATAGCCCTGGGCAAGACCAACCATGAACTGCACGCTATCGAAGCCTCCCTGAACCGCCTGCGCGCCTATCTGGTGGGCCTGGTAGGCACTATTCGCGGGAATGCCGAAGCAGTGGCCGGCAGCAGCCGCGCCCTCGCCGAACTGAGCAGCGGCCTGCACGACGGCGCCGAGCGTCAGGCCGGCGACACCGCGCAAATCCGTGACTCCCTGGGTGAACTGGAAGCCACCATCCAGCAAGTGGCCGGGGATGCCAGCCAGGCTGCCGGCGCCAGTCGCAGTGCAGGCTTTGCTGTGGAGCAAGGCCAGCGCGTAATCGGCCTGAGCCTGACCGGGTTGCACGCCTTGGTGGGCGAAGTGCAGCAAAATGCGCAGATGATCGAGAAACTCGCGGAAGAATCCGCCACCATCGGCGGCGTGCTGACCGTGATTCGCTCGATTGCCGAGCAGACCAACTTGCTGGCGCTCAATGCCGCTATCGAGGCGGCTCGCGCCGGTGAAGCCGGGCGCGGCTTCGCGGTGGTGGCCGATGAAGTACGTTCCCTGGCCCAGCGCACCGCTGGCGCTACTGCCGAAATCCAGGGCCTGATCGCCGGCCTGCAAACCGCCGCCCATCAATCGGTACAAGGCATGCGCGCCCAGGTTGAACACGCCGAAGCCACCGCCCAGCAAGCCCAGGCAGCAGATGGTGCGCTGGATGAAATCGTCGGCGCGATCCAGACGATTTCCGAGACGGCGGTACGCATTGCCGATGTGACTGCGCAGCAAAGTGGGGCCGTGAGTGAGATTCGCGATAACAGTGAGCGGATTCACCAGCTGGGTGAGGATAACTTGCTGCGCATAGGCCAGGGCCGTAGCCAGGGTGAGCACCTGTTGGTGCTCGGAGGGCAACTCAACACTGCCGTACAAGCCTTCCGCGTCTGACCCGCTCTCCCGCCCTATGGAGATCAAATGTGGGAGGGGGCTTGCTCCCGATTACAGTGTGTCAGTCTCAATACCTGTAGCTGATCCACCGCTATCGGGAGCAAGCCCCCTCCCACATTTGATCTTCAGTGGATTCAAGACCGTGTTCAGCATGACCGGATTCCGGGCCACAGTCACAAATTTCGCGCAATCCTCGCTAATCGTGCCGCCTACTGCATAGAACTGGACAGTCACAAAGCCTTTGCGGCATAGTCGCCGGGTTCTGCCGCACCCCTACCAATAACAAGGAACAGCCGATGGCGACCTTACTGGTTCTTCATGGACCCAACCTGAACCTGCTTGGCACCCGCGAACCGGGCGTCTACGGGGCAGTGACCCTCGACCAGATCAACCTCGACCTGGAAAGACGGGCCCGTGAAGCCGGCCACCATCTGCTCTACCTGCAAAGCAATGCCGAGTATGAATTGATTGATCGCATCCACGCCGCGCGTAACGAAGGCGTGGACTTTATCCTGATCAATCCCGCCGCTTTTACGCATACAAGCGTTGCATTACGTGACGCGCTGCTGGCGGTGAGCATCCCATTCATCGAAGTGCATTTATCGAACGTGCACAAACGCGAAGCTTTCCGCCATCACTCTTACTTCTCCGATGTAGCGGTAGGAGTGATCTGCGGCCTTGGCGCCAGCGGTTACCGACTGGCCCTGGAGGCCGCCCTGGAACACGTTGAAGAACAGGCTAAACGCCCCTGACCGACCCTTGGGAGTTGATGATTCATGGATATCCGTAAAGTTAAGAAACTGATCGAACTGCTGGAAGAATCCGGTATCGACGAGCTGGAAATCAAGGAAGGCGAAGAGTCCGTACGGATCAGCCGTCACAGCAAGACCCCGGCCCAACAGTTCTACGCACCGCAGATGCAAGCACCGGCTCCTGCCGCTGCTCCGGTCGCCGCCCCTGCTGTCGCTGCTCCTTCTGCGCCAGCCGCGCCTGTTCTGGAAGGTACAGTCATAAGGTCGCCAATGGTTGGCACCTTCTACCGTACCCCAGCACCGACTTCGCCAGCATTTGTTGAAGTGGGCAAGGTCGTCAAGAAAGGTGACACCCTTTGCATCGTTGAAGCGATGAAGATGATGAACCACATTGAGGCTGAACAAAGCGGCACTATCACAGCCATCCTGGTAGAAAACGGTCAGCCGGTTGAGTTCGACCAGCCGCTGTTCACCATCGTTTGAACCGCGGAGCGCCTTCGATGTTGAAACCTGCGAAGAAACTGCAAAAAGTCCTGATCGCCAACCGCGGCGAGATCGCGCTGCGTATCCTGCGCGCCTGTAAGGAAGAGGGCATCAAGACCGTCGCTGTTTACTCGACGGCCGATACCGAATTGATGCACGTGAAACTGGCGGACGAAAGCATCTGCATCGGCCCGCCACTGGCCACGAACTCGTACCTGAAAGTCTCGAACATCATCGCTGCCGCAGAAGTGACCGGCGCTGATGGCATCCACCCGGGCTACGGCTTCCTCGCGGAAAACGCCGACTTCGCCGAACAGGTGGAAAAATCCGGGTTTGCCTTCATCGGCCCCAAAGCCGAAACCATTCGCCTGATGGGCGACAAGGTCTCGGCCAAGGACGCCATGATTGCAGCGGGCGTGCCGACCGTTCCAGGCTCCGACGGCCCACTGCCTGAAGACGAGGAAACCGCTCTGCGCATTGGTCGCGAAGTCGGTTACCCGGTGATCATCAAGGCCGCCGGTGGCGGTGGTGGTCGCGGTATGCGCGTGGTGCACAAGGAAGAAGACCTGATCGAAGCCGCCAAGCAGACCCGCTCCGAAGCGGGCGCCTGGTTCGGCAACCCGATGGTCTACCTGGAGAAGTACCTGACCAACCCACGTCACGTGGAAGTCCAGGTGCTGTCCGACGGCCAGGGCCACGCCATCCACCTGGGCGACCGCGATTGCTCGCTGCAACGTCGTCACCAGAAAGTGTTGGAAGAAGCCCCGGCACCGGGCCTCGACGAAAAAGCCCGCCAGGAAGTCCTGGCACGCTGCGTCAAGGCGTGCATCGACATCAACTACCGTGGCGCCGGTACCTTCGAGTTCCTCTACGAGAACGGTCGCTTCTACTTCATCGAGATGAACACTCGTGTGCAGGTAGAGCATCCGGTTTCGGAGATGGTCACCGGTATCGACATCGTCAAGGAGATGCTGAGCATCGCCGCCGGTAACGTGCTGTCCTTCACCCAGGACGACGTGAAGATGCACGGCCACTCCCTGGAGTGCCGCATCAACGCCGAAGACCCGAAAACCTTTATCCCAAGCCCTGGCCTGGTCAAGCATTTCCACGCGCCCGGCGGCAACGGCGTACGTGTGGATTCGCACCTGTACAGCGGCTACAAGGTTCCGTCCAACTACGACTCGCTGATCGGCAAGCTGATCACCTGGGGCGCGACCCGCGACGAGGCCATGGCCCGTATGCGCAACGCCCTGGACGAAATCGTGGTCGACGGCATCAAGACCAACATCCCGCTGCATCGGGACCTGGTTCGCGATGAGGGCTTCTGCGAGGGTGGTGTGAACATTCACTACCTGGAACACAAGCTGGCCAACCAGTAAGTGCTCCACCCAACAAAGCCGCCTTCGGGCGGCTTTGTTGTTTCTGCCCCCCAGCTTTCAGGCCATACACAGTACAAATGTGGGAGGGGGCTTGCCCCCGATTGCAGTGTGTCAGCCTCAGTATCTGTAATTGATCCACCGCTATCGGGGGCAAGCCCCCTCCCACATTTGGTCCGCATTCATTCAGTAATGTCGTCTTATGCTGCCCGCTCGCGTAAACTTGCGCGCTTTCGCGGCCTACTCGCTGCACATTCATTTTTTCAAAGGTGCCCGCCATGCCTTGGCTGCAAGTCCGTCTCGCCATCAGCCCAGAACAAGCCGAAACCTACGAAGACGCTTTCCTCGAAGTGGGCGCTGTGTCGGTGACCTTCATGGACGCCGAAGACCAGCCGATCTTCGAGCCGGAACTCAACACCACGCCGCTGTGGTCCCACACCCACCTGCTGGCCCTGTTCGAAGACGGCACCGATGCCGCCGCCGTACTGGCCCATATGGAACTGCTCACCGGCGGCCCGCTGCCCGAGCATCACAGCGAAGTCATCGAAGACCAGGACTGGGAACGCAGCTGGATGGATAACTTCCAGCCCATGCGCTTCGGCCAGCGCCTGTGGATCGTGCCAAGCTGGCACGCTGCTCCCGAGCCAGACGCCGTCAACCTGCTGCTGGACCCGGGCCTGGCGTTCGGCACCGGCACCCACCCCACCACCGCCCTGTGCCTGGAATGGCTGGACGGCCAGGACCTGACCGACAGCAACGTACTGGACTTCGGCTGCGGCTCCGGGATCCTGGCGATTGCCGCGCTGCTGCTGGGCGCCAAGGAGGCCGTGGGCACCGATATCGACGTGCAGGCCCTGGAAGCCTCCCGCGATAACGCCGGGCGTAATAACATCGCTGAAGGCAAATTCCCACTCTATCTGCCTGAAGATCTGCCCCAGGTACAGGCCGATGTGCTGGTCGCCAATATCCTCGCCGGGCCGCTGGTGTCGCTGGCACCGCAACTGTCGAGCCTGGTCAAGCCGGGTGGGCGCCTGGCGCTGTCGGGTATCCTCGCCGAGCAAGGTGAAGAAGTGGCTGCGGCCTACGCCAGGGATTTCGAGCTGGACCCGATCGCCAACCGTGATGGCTGGGTACGCATCAGCGGTCGTCGGCGCTAGAATGAGCGCTTGTCTGAATCGGATGGCCGCATGACCGACAGTTTCGTCACCCAGTGCCCGCATTGCCAAGCCCGCTTCCGTGTCAACCACGCTCAGTTGAGCGTGGCCCGTGGCGTGGTGCGCTGCGGCTCGTGCCTGCAAGTGTTCAACGCCGCTCGCCAGTTGCTGGAGCAGCGCGCCCAAGTGTCGGCAGCCGAACCTGAACTGGCCGCTGTGGTTGAGCCAACGCCTGACCCCCCGCGAGCCATCAGCCAGAAACAGTGGACAGCCCAGGAGCTGGACCTGGACAACCTGGACCTGGACGAAGAACTGGCCAAGCTCGAGCGCCGCGATATTCAGCACACTCAACCCCAGGGCGCGGAGCGTCGGCAACCCGGCACCGATCGTCGGCACAAGGAAGACACCCTCAGCGCCAGCCGCGACACGGTCAAGGCCGAGGAAGAACAATGGGCCGCCAGCCTGTTCAGCGAGCCCGCGCAAGAGCGCGCAGGCGGCGACGAAGACGAGCCTGAACCAAGCAATACCCGGCAGCGCACCGAACCGTCCATGTCGCTGCACAGCGAAACCATCGACGACGAGCCAACCCTGCTCTCGCCCCTGCATGACGACGAGCCCGACCCGCCCTTCACGCCCCTGACCCCAGCGGCAGAAGAAGCCGATGAACGCCCGCAATCACGGCGTAAACGCCCACGCACCGAGGCCAGCGTGCACGACGCCGTGCTCCAGGACCTTGAAGACGACCCGCTGCACCTCTATGCGCAGAAACGTCCGTCGGGCTGGGGCCGCCGCCTGATCTGGATCCTGCTGGTGCTGATCACCGCCGCCGGCCTGGCAGGCCAGTACATCGCCTACCAATTCGACGAACTGGCCCGTCAGGACGCCTACCGTCCGTGGTTCCAGCAGCTGTGCCCGAAATTGGGTTGCACCGTGCCATCGCGGGTCGATATCGCCCATATCAAGAGCAGCAACCTGGTGGTACGCAGCCACCCGGAGTTCGCCGGTGCGCTGGTGGTGGATGCGATCCTCTATAACCGCGCAACCTTTTCCCAGCCGTTCCCGCTGCTGGAACTGCGTTTTGCAGATTTGAACGGCAGCCTGATCGCCAGTCGTCGCTTCAAACCCGCCGAATATCTGAGCGGCGAGTTGGCTGGCGTCAGCGAAATGCCTTCGCAGACACCGATCCACATTTCCCTGGACATCCTTGATCCCGGCAACAAAGCCGTGAACTACAGCCTGAGCTTCCACTCGCCCGAGTGAAACGCCACGCCCGAAGAGGTTTGACGGCGGATTATTGACTTGACCGACGTCAACCAAACCGGTGGCGATAAAAAAATAACTGTTCAGATTTTATCCAATTCAGCCTTTAACCCGTCATCGAGAGCGGGTATCATGCCAACCCTTTTTCGAACTCTAATGATCCGGCCCCACAACAGGGAAGTCCTATGTCGGCGGTACGCATCGGCCCATATACATTGCAGAACGGCTTGATCCTCGCCCCGATGGCGGGTGTCACCGATCAGCCCTTTCGTCAGCTGTGCAAGCGTTTGGGCGCGGGTCTAGTAGTCTCTGAAATGGTTACCAGCGACATGAGTTTGTGGAACACCCGCAAATCGCGGATGCGCATGATCCACGAAGGTGATCCCGAGCCACGCTCGGTACAGATCGCCGGGGGTGATGCGCAGATGCTGGCGGATGCGGCCCGGGCCAATGTGGAGTTGGGTGCACAGATCATTGATATCAACATGGGCTGCCCGGCCAAGAAGGTCTGCAACAAGGCCGCCGGTTCCGCCCTGTTGAAAGATGAGCAGTTGGTCGCCGAGATCCTGCAGGCCGTCGTTGGCGCAGTCGATGTGCCGGTGACCCTGAAGATTCGTACCGGTTGGGACCGGGACAACAAAAATGGCCTCACAGTGGCAAAGATCGCTGAACAGGCCGGGATTACAGCGCTGGCGGTGCATGGCCGTACCCGCGCCGACCTTTATACCGGTGAAGCCGAGTACGACACCATTGCCGCGATCAAGCAGGCCGTGTCGATGCCGGTATTTGCCAATGGCGACATCGACTGCGCCGAGAAAGCCCGGCGTGTGCTGCACGCAACCGGTGCCGACGGATTGTTGATTGGCCGGGCCGCCCAGGGGCGACCGTGGATTTTTCGCGAGATCGAGCATTTCCTGCGCACTGGTGAAGTCTTGCCGGCGCCGGAGTTGGTCGAAGTGGAACGTATTCTGCTGGAGCATCTGGCCGCCCTGCACGCCTTCTATGGGGATGTGATGGGCGTACGCATTGCTCGCAAGCATGTCGGCTGGTATCTCGCCACCTTGCCGGGCGCCAAGGAATTTCGCGCTCAGTTCAATCGTTTGGATGAAACGCAGGCACAGGTCGCCACCGTTCGTGAGTTCTTCGCCGAACGTGACAAGAGCCTGGGAACAGGGGATGGAAAAGGGGTGGCCGCATGACGATGATGACCGAGACTTTAGTGAGTGGAACAACACCCGTGAGCGACAACGTCAATTTGAAACAGCACCTCAACACGCCCAGCGAAGAAGGCCAGACCCTTCGCGGGAGTGTCGAGAAAGCGCTGCACAATTATTTCGCCCACCTTGAGGGTGCTTCCGTCACGGACGTGTACAACCTGGTGCTCTCCGAAGTCGAGGCGCCCTTGCTCGAAAGCGTGATGAACTACGTCAAGGGCAACCAGACCAAAGCCAGTGAGCTGCTGGGCCTCAACCGTGGCACCTTGCGCAAAAAGCTCAAGCAGTACGATTTGCTGTAAGCATTCAATCAAACCAGAAAGGCGCCCGCGTAAAACCGGTCGCCTTTTTTGCTGACTCCTTTGCTTTTGATGGAAATTGAAATGACCGACCAGACTACCCGCCTGCCGATCCGCCGCGCCTTGATCAGTGTTTCCGACAAGACCGGGATCCTCGAATTTGCCCGGGAGCTGGAAGCCCTGGGTGTGGAAATCCTCTCCACGGGCGGGACCTTCAAACTGCTGCAGGACAACGGCGTGGCCGCAGTAGAAGTCGCGGACTACACCGGTTTCGCAGAAATGATGGACGGTCGCGTCAAGACCCTGCACCCGAAAATCCATGGCGGCATCCTCGGCCGTCGCGGCATCGACGACGCCATCATGACCGAGCACGGCATCAAGCCGATCGACCTGGTGGCCGTTAACCTCTACCCATTCGAAGCCACCATCAACAAGCCAGGCTGCGACCTTCCCACCGCCATCGAGAACATCGATATCGGCGGCCCGACCATGGTGCGCTCGGCGGCCAAGAACCACAAAGACGTGGCCATCGTGGTCAACGCCAGCGACTACGCCAACGTGCTGGCAAACCTGAAAGCCGGTGGCCTGACCTACGCCCAGCGTTTCGACCTGATGCTCAAGGCGTTCGAACACACCGCAGCCTATGACGGCATGATCGCCAACTACATGGGCACCGTGAACCAAGCGGCTGACACCTTGAGCACAGAAGGTCGCAGCCAGTTCCCGCGCACCTTCAACAGCCAGTTCATCAAGGCCCAGGAAATGCGCTACGGCGAGAACCCGCACCAGAGCGCGGCGTTCTACGTGGAAGCCAAGCCTGCCGAAGTGGGCATTGCCACCGCGACCCAGCTGCAAGGCAAAGAACTTTCCTACAACAACGTGGCCGATACCGACGCCGCGCTGGAATGCGTGAAGAGCTTCGTCAAACCGGCCTGCGTGATCGTCAAGCACGCCAACCCGTGCGGCGTGGCCGTGAGCCCGGACGCTGAAGGCGGTATCCGCCAGGCGTACGAACTGGCCTACGCCACCGATACCGAATCTGCGTTCGGCGGCATCATTGCCTTCAACCGCGAGCTGGATGCCGAGACCGCCAAGGCGATCGTCGAGCGCCAGTTCGTCGAGGTGATCATCGCGCCAAGCGTCAGCGAAGAAGCCCGCGCCATTGTCGCCGCCAAAGCCAACGTGCGCCTGCTGGCCTGCGGCGAGTGGTCGGCCGACCGCGCCGCTGCCTGGGACTACAAGCGCGTCAATGGCGGCTTGCTGGTACAGAGCCGCGACATCGGCATGATCGGCAGCCAAGACTTGAAAGTGGTGACCAAACGCGCCCCGACCGAGCAAGAGATCAACGATTTGATCTTTGCCTGGAAAGTCGCCAAGTACGTTAAATCCAACGCCATCGTCTACGCCAAGAACCGCCAGACCATCGGTGTCGGCGCCGGCCAGATGAGCCGTGTGAACTCGGCGCGTATCGCCGCGATCAAGGCAGAACACGCCGGTTTGCAGGTGGTGGGTTCGGTAATGGCTTCCGATGCATTCTTCCCGTTCCGTGATGGCCTGGATAACGCCGCGAAAGCCGGTGTTACTGCCGTGATCCAACCGGGCGGCTCGATGCGTGATGCAGAAGTGATTGCCGCTGCTGATGAAGCCGGCATCGCCATGGTCTTCACCGGTATGCGCCACTTCCGCCACTGATCCCACTCGATCGAAATGTGGGAGGGGGCTTGCTCCCGATAGCGGTATTTCAGCAGGTTGATTATTTGACTGATACACCGCAATCGGGAGCAAGCCCCCTCCCACATAAAGCGCACTTGCGGCGCCTCACAGAATTTGCTTCATCCGAGGTTTTTGAAATGAATGTTTTGATCATTGGCAGCGGTGGCCGTGAACACGCCCTGGCCTGGAAAGTTGCCCAGGACCCACGTGTCCAGAAAGTCTTCGTCGCCCCCGGCAACGCCGGTACCGCCATTGAGGCCAAGTGCGAAAACGTCGCCATCGACGTACTGGCCCTTGAGCAACTGGCAGATTTTGCCGAGAAGAATGTTTCCCTGACCATCGTCGGCCCGGAAGTGCCACTGGTTGCCGGCGTCGTCGATCTGTTCCGCAGCCGTGGCCTGGATTGCTTCGGCCCGACCGCTGGCGCCGCCCAGTTGGAAGGCTCGAAAGCCTTCACCAAGGATTTCCTGGCACGCCACAAGATCCCCACCGCCGACTACCAGAACTTCACCGAGATCGAGCCGGCCCTCGCCTACCTGCGCGAAAAAGGCGCACCGATCGTGATCAAGGCCGATGGCCTGGCTGCCGGTAAAGGCGTGATCGTCGCCATGACCCTGCAGGAAGCCGAAGACGCCGTGCGCGACATGCTCGCCGGCAATGCCTTTGGTGATGCAGGTTCGCGCGTGGTGATCGAGGAATTCCTCGACGGCGAAGAAGCCAGTTTCATCGTAATGGTCGACGGCAAGAACGTACTGCCCATGGCCACCAGCCAGGACCACAAGCGCGTCGGCAATGGCGACAGCGGCCCGAACACTGGCGGCATGGGTGCTTACTCCCCGGCGCCAGTGGTCACCAGCGATGTGCATCAGCGCGTCATGGACCTGGTGATCTGGCCGACCGTGCGCGGCATGGCCGACGAGGGCAACGTCTACACCGGTTTCCTCTACGCCGGCCTGATGATCGACAAAGCCGGTAACCCGAAAGTCATCGAGTTCAACTGCCGTTTCGGCGATCCGGAAACACAACCGGTGATGCTGCGCCTGCAATCTAGCCTGGTGCTGCTGGTGGAAGCGGCGCTGGCCCAAGCGCTGGATAAGGTCGAAGCACAGTGGGACCCACGCCCGAGCGTCGGCATCGTGCTGGCGGCCGGTGGTTACCCTGCCGATTACGCCAAGGGCGATGTGATTGAAGGTCTGGACGCCGCCGCTGCGCTGGAAGGCAAGGTGTTCCACGCAGGTACCGCGCTCCAGGACGGCAAAGTTGTAACCGCAGGTGGCCGTGTGTTGTGCGCTACCGCAATGGGTGCCAGTGTCGATGCCGCACAACAGCAGGCGTACAAGCTGGCCGCGAAAATCGACTGGAAAGGTTGCTTCTACCGCACCGACATCGGCTACCGCGCCATTGCCCGTGAACGCGGCGAGAACAGCTGAGAGCTACACTTGCAGTAGCTATCCGTTCGGTTAGGTAAGGGCCTTTGGCCCTTGCCGTACACATGTCGCCCCGCGCATAGTTAACCCGTGCATCAACCTACGAAGGGATTTCGCCGTGCGCTGGCTCAGGATCGCCATAGGTTTCACAGTCAGCTTGCTGACCCTGCTCTGCCTGCTCCCGGCCCAGGCCGCCGCGCAAGGCAGTGGTTGGGCGGTATTGCTTGATGAACAGGCCGACCTGCAACTGAGCGACATCCGCTCCGCCCGCTACACCAATCAATTCAGCCCCATCGAACTGGACCGGATCACTGCCGCGCAGCCGGACGGTGCGTTGTGGGTGCGCTTCAGGCTGCAGCCCGGCAAGCACGAACAAGTGCTGCGGGTCTTTGCCCCGGATCTTTCCAGCCTGAGCCTGTATGTACTGGACGGCGATACCCTGGTGGAGCAACAAACCACCGGCACGCGCCAACCCCAGGTTGAACGCCCGCTGCCCAGCAGCGATTTCATGCTGCCGATGCCCCAGAGCCCACGGCCTCTGGAGGTGTACCTGCGCCTGGTCTCGGAACACGAACTGCGCCCCTACATCACCCTGGAACCTGCAGTACTGGCCGCCGCCAACCAGAACCAGACGCTGATCTACGGCCTGCTGTTCGGCGTGCTGCTGATGCTGATCCTGCACAACCTCACGCGCTTCGCCTACCACCGCTCGCGCAGCAGCCTGTGGCTGGCCGCCTGCGAATTGCTGTTGATGCTCAGCCTGGCGCTGCTGCTCAACCTGGTGGGGCCATGGCTGCCGAACTGGCACGCGATCCAGACCCCTGGCGCCTACCTCGCCCTGTTGCTGACCGCACCTTGCGGGTTGATGTTCGCCTACCGCTTCTTCATGCCCCTGGGCCCGCACCCGCTGAACAAGGTGTTGATGGCCGATATCCTGCTGATCGTGCTGTGCGGTCTGCTGTTGTTGTTCGTCAATACCCTGCCACTGAACATCATCACCTATGCCCTGGTGGCGCTGGCCGGCCTGAGCATGTTGTTTGTCTCGGCCTACCACTGGCAAAAAGGCTACCGCCCGGCGCGTCTGTTCGTGGCGGCGATGGTGGTGTTCAACATTGGCACACTGATCATTCTTCCCGCCCTGCTCGGCCTCACCCTGGTGGCGCCGCAGGGCCTGATCGTCACCCTGCTGGGTTTCATCTGCCTCAGCGGCCTGTTGATGAGCCTGGCCCTGGGCGAACGCCAGCGCGCGATTGTCGAAACGCGCTTCAGCCTGAGCCGCGACCTGGCCGCCAGCAACGCCGAAATCGCCGCCAAGGCCGAGTTCCTGGCGAAGATCAGCCATGAAATCCGCACGCCCATGAACGGCGTGCTGGGCATGACCGAACTGCTATTGGGTACGCCGCTGTCGGTGAAGCAGCGCGACTACGTGCAGACCATCCACAGCGCCGGTAACGAGCTGCTCACCCTGATCAACGAGATTCTCGACATTTCCAAGCTGGAGTCCGGGCAGATCGAACTCGATGATGTGCAGTTCGACCTCAACGCGTTGATCGACGACTGCCTGAGTATCTTTCGCGCCAAGGCCGAGCAGCAGAATGTCGAGCTGATCAGCTTTATCCAGCCCCAGGTGCCACGCGTGATCAGCGGCGACCCGACGCGCCTGCGCCAGGCGTTGTTGAGCCTGCTGGAGAACGCCCTGCACAAGACCGATGAAGGCGAAGTGCTGATCGTCGTGGCCCTCGACGAGCGCAGCACCAAGCCCCGTTTGCGCATTGCCGTGCAGGACAGCGGCGTGCCGATGGAAGCCGCCGAACGCGACGCGCTGCTGCACAGCGAACTGCACAGCAAGAACTTCCTCTCGGCGACACGCCTGAGCGGTCACCTGGGCCTGGTCATTGCCCGCCAGTTGATCCTGCTGATGAACGGCGAATTCGGTATCAAGAGTGGCAGCCATCAGGGCAGTACCTTGTGGCTGACCCTGCCGCTGGACCCGGAGCGCCTGGAGCACCCGACGTCGGATCTCGACGGCCCGCTCAAGGACGCCCGCGTGCTGGTGGTGGACGACAACGACACCTGCCGCAAAGTACTGGTGCAGCAATGTTCGGCCTGGGGCCTTAATGTCAGCGCCGTGCCGTCCGGCAAGGAGGCCCTGGCGCTGCTGCGCACCAAGGCACACCTGCGCGATTACTTCGACGTGGTGCTGCTGGACCAGAACATGCCGGGCATGACCGGCATGCAACTGGCGGCGAAGATCAAGGAAGACCCGAGCCTGAACCACGACATCCTGCTGATCATGCTCACCGGTATCAGCAACGCGCCGAGCAAGATCATCGCGCGCAACTGCGGGATCAAGCGCATCCTCGCCAAACCCGTGGCCGGTTATACGCTCAAGACGACCCTGGCCGACGAACTGGCCCAGCGCAGCAAAGGCGCAGCCATTCCACGCCCCGCCCCCAGCGCACCGGTGGCGGTGACCGTACCGAGCGATTTCCGCATCCTGGTAGCCGAAGACAACAGCATCTCCACCAAAGTGATTCGCGGCATGCTCGGCAAACTCAACCTCAACCCGGACACCGCCAGCAACGGCGAAGAAGCCCTGCAAGCGATGAAAGCCCAGCGCTATGACCTGGTGTTGATGGATTGTGAAATGCCAGTCCTCGATGGATTCTCTGCCACCCAGCAGCTGCGCGCGTGGGAAGTCAGCCACCAGCGCGTACGCACGCCGGTGGTAGCGCTCACGGCGCATATTCTTTCGGAACATAAAGAACGCGCACGCCAGGCCGGCATGGACGGGCATATGGCCAAGCCGGTGGAGCTATCACAGTTGCGCGAGCTGGTGGATTACTGGGTAGTGCAGCGCCAAAAGCTTCCTGAGCGCAGCACCATTTCCTGATTTGAAATACCATCCCCTGTGGGAGCGGGCTTGCTCGCGAAGGCGGCCTGACAGCCGACACAGTTATACCGAGTACATATCCATTCCTGCGGTAACGGCCACTTAGGGTTCCGCTTTTACAGCGGGTCACTTTTGAAAAGCGCAGAAGTAACCCAAACGCTCTTGCCCCACCACTCGGCACCTCGCTTAGGCTCGGTGTGCCCGTAATCCGCCATGGATTTGGGGGGCCGCCGCCACGCGCCATCCATGGCGAGGGGCGGCTAAACCGGCATCCCTGCCGGTTTACCCCCCAAATCCCTGTCGAATTCCGGCCAGCGTGGTTTAGCGGGGCGCCGAAGATCAAAAGCAGATCAAAAGCGACTCGCTTCGCATCGTGGTTACCGTCGGCTGCTACAACCTACAAAATTGTTTAGATACCTATGGCTATCGCAGTTCAAGCCAGCTCCCACATTTGATCTCTGTCGGATAGACTCCTCCACACTTCCCCCGCCCGCGAGCCGCCCCCATGCTCCATGTGTTATTCAGCGTTTACCTGAAGATGCTGGTGCTCTACAGCCCGTTTTTTGTGCTGTCCTGCTTTATCAGCCTGACCCGTGGCTATTCCAGCAAGGAACGTCGGCGCCTGGCCTGGAAAGTCGCACTGGCGACCCTGGTATCGAGCGTGTTGCTCTACCTGTTCGGCAGGGTGATTTTCAGCGTGTTCGGCATTACCGTGGACGCGTTCCGTATCGGCGCCGGCAGCGTGTTGTTTATCTCGGCCCTGGGCATGGCTCAGGGCAAGTCGGCGGTGCAGACCGACAACGTGCAGCAGGACGTGACCATCGTGCCGCTGACCATCCCGCTCACTGTCGGCCCAGGCACCATCGGTGCGCTGCTGGTGATGGGCGTGAGCCAGCCCCACTGGGACGACAAGCTCACCGCCATCCTCAGCATCGCCTTGGCCAGCCTCACAGTGGGTGTGGTGCTGTACCTGTCCAACCGTATCGAACGGATTCTCGGCGACCAGGGCTTGCAGATTGTCAGCCGGTTGATGGGCCTGTTCGTATGCGCCCTGGCCGCGCAAATCATTTTTACCGGGGTTCGCGGCTACCTGGTGCCTTAGATCCGGTATTTGGCAATCGCCAGCTGCACCTTGTCACCGGCGCTTTCGCGCATCAGCTGGATGGTTTTTTCGTTGACCACCGAGGTGTTCAGCACCAGGCAGGTTTGCCCGCTGAAAGCCTCGAACGATGAGCTGTCCCATTCAAGGAACGGCACTCCCACCTGTTTGTTCACGCCGTGGCTGCTGAAGGTCACCAGCACCATCATCACTTCACCATTGGTTTCGGCGCAGGACGCCACGCCGAAGTCACCGCCCTCATGCACCGCGCTATTGCGCTTGAACAAATCAAAAGACGCCGGCTGCCGCTTCAATGCCTCCAGCGCATCGGCGGCCAGTTTTGGCAGCGCGGTAACCAGCGGCCCCGACAGTGACATCGACGCCAGCAGCGCGCCGATAATATTCAGCGCAGCCAATTGCACCGTCAGCCCCTTGCCGGAGCGTGAGACCCGCTCGAAACTGCTGCGCACCGGCAGCCAGCCAAGACTGACCATGACCTTGATAAATTCGTCGTACCACGCCTCGGTGCCCCGATGTACTTTCAATACATCGCTCACGTAACTGCTGGCCAGCAGGTAACTCTTGCGAATGTATTCGCGGTTCAGCCCAGACAGCCCCTCGGCGAAGGAAATCACCCCGTTGTTGACCACCGCCGCATTGCAGTCGTCGTCAGTGTCCAGAGGTAACGCCGCGTGCACTCCTGGTGCCCCCGGCAACTTGTAGGCGGCAATCAGCTTGCGCCGTTTGATAGTGTTGATCCTTCTGTGACGTCGCTCCATTTTTCAGTTCTCCACAAGCACCCGACATGGGGCTTTCCTTCACACTAGTCCAGCGGGCGGAGGGCTTTCCATGCGACAAACATGCCTTGGTGGCACCGGTCAAAACCCAGTGCCCAGCAATCACAAGGCACAGCCGGCAGGCTTGCGGTTTTCACCGTAAAAAAAAGAAAAAGCCCCGAACAACATCAGGAGAATCCCTGGGTCATTCGGAGCTTTCCGACGGCCAGTGGGCCGTTTTCAGGAGGCGGGTTTGTCGCCGTACCAACGCGGCGTGTACACCCACGCCCCGCCACCGGCACGCGGGAACACGCAGGTGGTGGACGAGCCGATCAGCACCATGGTGCGCATGTCCACCTGCTCGGGCGTCAATTGGCCCAGGGTGGTGACGCGTAGCGTCTGGCCCGGGCGGCCGATGTCGCGGCCCAGCACCACCGGCGTATCGGGCGTGCGGTGCAGGCCGACGATCTCCAGGGCACGCCCCAGTTGCCAGGGCCGCGAACGCGAGATCGGGTTGTAGAACGCCAGGGCCAGATCGGCCTGGGAAGCCAGGTCCAGGCGCTTTTCAATGATCGACCAGGGCTTGAGGTTATCCGACAGCGACATGACGCAGAAGTCATGCCCCAAGGGTGCACCGGCCTGGGCAGCGGTGGCCAGGGAGGCAGAAACCCCCGGCAGGATTTCCAGGTCGACCTGATGCCAGGCCGGGTCCGTGGAGTCGTGCAGCGCCTCGATCACCGCGGCGGCCATGGCGAATACACCCGGGTCGCCGGACGATACCACCACCACCGAACGCCCCTGCGCAGCCAGCTCGAAAGCATGGCGAGCGCGCTGCATTTCTTCGCGGTTGTCGGTGCAGTGTTGCACTTGATCGTCACGGAACGGCCCGGCCATGCGCACATAGGTTTCATACCCCAGCACATCGGTGCAACGCGCCAGTTCCGCCTTGACCGCCGGCACCATCAACTCGGCCGCGCCGGGACCCAGGCCGATCACTGCGAGACGGCCACGGGGGCGTCCCACCTGCGACACGTCCAAGGGCTGTTCGGCCACTGTAATGCTGATGTCCGCAACGGGCGTCACCGGGGCAAAACGCAGCGGCACACCCAACGCCAGCGCAGCTTCATGCAATGAGGCGTCGGCCATCTGCAGGTCGCTGGCCAACAGGCAGGCCACGGCTTGCACCGCGATCCCCGCCTCATGCAGCGCAGTGCGCACGCGCTCGGCCAACCGCGCACCAGGCTTGCAGGTAATGCAGACGTTTTGCGGATAAATCAGCAGCTCGTTCGCTGCCGGTGGGCGCTCGGCACTGCCCACATGAATCGCCAGGCGCGCCTGTGGGTCCTGGGCCAGATTGGCTTGATCCAGCCACGGCGCCACGCCTTCGACGCGTACCGACTCACCGGCCAAAAGGTCCGAGACAAAGCGCTTGCCCAGTTCAATGTCCGCCAGTTGATAACCCGTCGGCGGGTTGAGCAGGCAGGTGCCAAAACGCAGTTCGCCACTGGTGGTGATTGCCGCGGATACGCCCAATGCCGCGGCGATGTCCCGCGCCATCACATTCACCCCGCCCAGGCCACCCAGCAGCGGCACCACGGCGCTGCCGTCTTCTGCCACGGCCAGCACGGCGGGTTCCTCGCCCTTTTCCAGCAGCAGCGGCGCCAAGGTGCGAATCACAATGCCGGCCGCGCACAGGGCAATCAGCGGCGTGCCTTGCTGGTAGAGCTGGCGCAGCGTCGCGCCGAACTCGCTGTAGCTCTGGTCCGCCCCTTCAACCCGAGCGGCCAGGCCGTGGATCAACGCGCCAGGGTAAACCTGCTGGATCTTGCGCGCCGTTGCCAAACTGCCTTGGCCCAGAATCACAATCGCCGGAGTCATCAACCTTGCCACCTTTCACCGGGCACGATGATCAGCGAGAAATACGGCGACGACATCGGCTCCACCTGGTCCAGCGGCACGATCTTCTGGTTGGCCATGGTGGCGCGCTCCACGTACAACGCACGTTCGGCCAGGCCCAGCTCTTCCAACACCTGGCGCACCTTCGGGAAGTTGCGCCCCAGCTTCATGATCACTGCGGCATCGGCATCCGCCAGGCGGCGCTTGAGGTCATCATGGGGCAACACGCCCGAGAGCACCGACAAGCTCTGGTTGCGATACACCAACGGCGCGCCGAGCACCGAAGCGCCACCGAGCATCGAACACACGCCCGGAATTACCTGGGCTTCGTAGCGCTCGGCAAGGCGGTCATGCAGGTACATGTAGGAGCCGTAGAAGAACGGATCACCTTCGCAGATCACCGCCACATCGCGGCCCGCCTCCAGGTGCGCGGCCACGTCGAGGCTGGCGTTGTCGTAGAAGTCGCTGATCACTTGTTCATAAGACAGCGGCGCCGGCAGCGCTTCAGTGGTGACCGGGTACACCAGCGGCATCAGGGTCTGCTGTGGCACCAGGTGGCCTTCGATGATGCCGAAAGCGTTGCCCTTCTTGCCCTTGGCCACGAAATACGCCACCACCGGCGATTCACGCAGCAGGCGCAGGGCCTTGAGGGTGATCAGTTCCGGGTCACCGGGGCCTACGCCCAGGCCGATCAAACGTCCGCGCACCTGCATTATTCGACCTCCGTGGCCAGGGCGTTGACGGCGGCGGCAGCCATTGCGCTACCGCCCAGGCGGCCTTGCATGATCACGAAGGGTACGCCACGGCTGTCGGCGGCAAGCATGGCCTTGGATTCGGCGGCGCCGACGAAACCGACCGGGAACCCCAGGATCAGCGCCGGTTTCGGCGCGCCGGCGTCGAGCATTTCCAGCAGGTAGAACAAGGCGGTCGGCGCGTTGCCGATCACCACCACGCTGCCTTCCAGGTACGGGCGCCACAGCTCCAGGGCGGCAGCGGAACGGGTGTTGCCCAGCTCCCGCGCCAGCTGCGGCACGCTGTCGTCGCGCAGGGTGCAGATCACTTCGTTATTGGCCGGCAGGCGCGCACGGGTCACGCCCTCGGAGACCATCCGCGCATCACACAGGATCGGCGCGCCAGCAGCCAGCGCATCGCGCCCGGCCTTGCCCGCCCCTTCGGAAAATTGCAGACCGTCGATGGCCTCGACCATGCCGCACGCATGAATCACCCGCACCGCGAGCTTTTCCAGATCGGCCGGGATGCGGTCCAGGTTGGCTTCCGCGCGAATAATGGCAAAGGAGTTGCGATAGATCTCCTGACCGTCGCGGATGTAATCAATCATCGGTGTTGCTCCGTGGGCGAGCGCGTAACAGGGCGCCCGCCGCTTCAATGGAAAGAGTGCGCGCGTGCAGCCGACCGAAACCCGAGTGGGCTGCATCGCGAAAATAGAGGTCGTAATGGCCGGGGCTCACCGCCAGCAACGTGACCGGCGCGGTGTGCGCGGCGGCGCATGAGCGCGGGCAGCCGGACAGGTGCGCTTCGACGCCGGGTTGCAGGGCGGCCAGTTGCACCGCGTCGGCCTTGGTATCGGCCAGGCCCTTGCCGCAACCGCTGGAACCGGTGCAGGCAATCATGCGCGCCAGGGGTTGGTCGATTGAACACACAAAGCCCAGTTGCGCCAGGCGTTCGGTCACGGCGCCAACGCGTTCAATGTTGGGCAGTAGCACGCCCTGCCAGGGCGTGAAGCGCAACGTGCCATCGCCGTACTCGCTGGCCAGTTGCGCGGCGCCCTGGAGCATCAGCGAATCCAGGCGGCCCAATGGCGCGACTGCCGCGACGTAAAACTGATTCTTTTGGGCCTGTGGATAACTGCCGATGTGCAACAACGCCCCACTGGCCGGGCGCTTGAAGCCCTGCGCCGACAACAGCGGCAGCCTCAGGCGGCCCAACAAGTTATCCACAGGCAGATGACGCATACGTGTTTGCTCGGGCGTCGCCAGGTCGAGAAAGGCCTCCAGCACCGCCACCACCAGCGCATGACCCTGGTCCAGCGGCACTGCCGCCACGGGCGCATCCAGCCCCGGACAACCGGCCAGGCCGAACGCCAACAGCGTCTGACCATCGCGCACAAACGCCGACAGCCACAGGTCATGGTGATGCTCCAGCATCGCCAGGGCTTCACCGCCATCGAGTTGTATCGCGAACTTGGCCGACAGCTGGTGGAACCGCGCATGGTTTTGCAAGGTGGCAAGAATCTGCGTGGCCAGCGGGCGGGTGTCGAACAGCATCTGCGGGTCGATACCAGCAGCGGGGCTGAGCATCAGGTTGCGCACGTCGTCACCGGCAGCGTTATTGGGGCCCAGACCGGCGGCAAGCAACCTGGCGATCAAGGCGTCCTGCTCGGCGCCAATGCCGCGGATCTGCAAGTTGGCGCGGTTGGTCGCCTCGATTATCCCGCCCGCGTACGTACGGGCCGCGTCGGCCACGGCGCTGGCCTGGGCTGCGGTGATCGAACCACCGGCCAGTTTGATCCGGCAAATGCCGCCGTCCAACGCCTGGACAATACGCAGCAACCCCGGACAAGCCGAGGGGCGCATGGTATTCACAGCGGGCGTTGGGTTCACGGGGCTACCGGTTGACGGGTAAAGGCGCGGTATTATGCCTGCTTTGTCCGGCGGCATGAAAAGCCTGCCCGTCGGATGTCGCTCAAGGAATTGATATGTCGCCCTGGCTGACGGTTGTAGGCATCGGTGAAGACGGCTTCAAGGGCCTGGGCAGGAATGCCCGGCACGCCCTGTTGCGCGCCACGCGGATTATAGGCGGCCAACGCCAGTTGGACCTTTTGCCGGTGTGTATTCGCGGCGAACGCCAGGTGTGGCCGAGCCCGTTTTCCCTGGAGCCGGTGTTGTCGCGGCGCGGGGAGCCTGTGTGCGTCTTGGCCAGTGGCGACCCGATGTTCTATGGCGTCGGCGCCAGCCTGGCCCGGCAAGTGGCAGCTGAAGAGTTGTTGATTTTGCCCGCACCATCGTCGGTGTCCCTGGCGGCAGCGCGCCTGGGCTGGCCGTTGCAGGAGGTGGTGACGCTATCGGTGGTCGCTCGTCCGTTGGCGGCACTTAATGCGCATCTGGCCGCTGGCGTGCGCTTGTTGGTCTTGAGCAATGACGGCAGCAGCCCCGCTTTGATGGCTGCGTTGTTGGCCGAGCGCGGTTTCGGCCCCAGCCGGATTACTGTGTTTGAACACCTGGGCGGCCCGGCTGAGGGGCGCATCGACGGGCACGCGCAATCGTGGGAACACGCCGAGGTTGCCGCTTTGAACCTGGTCGCCATCGACTGCCTGGCGGATGCGAACGCACCACGTCTGTCACGCCTTGCAGGTTTGCCCGACGCGGCCTTCAAGCACGATGGCCAACTGACCAAACGCGACGTGCGCGCCATGACCCTCGCCCGCCTCGCCCCCATGCCCGGCGAACTGCTGTGGGACGTGGGCGCGGGCAGCGGCTCCATCGGCATTGAATGGATGCGCACGCATCCAAGCTGCCGCGCCGTGGCAATCGAGGCCGACGCAGGCCGCCAAAGCCTGATCGAACACAACCGCGACGCCCTCGGCGTGCCCGGCCTGCAACTGATTCGCGGCAAGGCGCCGGAGGCGTTAAGCGGTCTGGAAGCACCGAACGCCATCTTCATCGGCGGCGGCGTCACCCGCGAAGGCGTGCTCGACACCTGCTGGCAACACCTGCGCCCCGGTGGACGGTTGGTGGCCAATGCCGTGACCCTGCAAAGCGAAATGACCTTGATGAACTGGCGCGCCGAGCATGGCGGCGAACTGACCCGCATCCACGTGGCCCAGGCGCAACCATTGGGCGAGTTCGATACCTGGCGCCAGGCATTGCCGATCACGCTATTGGAAGTGATCAAGCCCCTATGAAAAGGATTCTGTTGCTGGGTGGCGTGACGGAGGCGCTGGCCATTGCCCGCACCCTGGGGCCTGAGCATATCTACAGCCTGGCGGGCGTGGGCCGTGTGCCGACCGACCTGAGCTGCCAGGTTCGAGTCGGGGGTTATGGAGGCGCTGAAGGGCTCGCGCAGTTTGTTTGTGATGAACGCATCAGCCTGATCCTCGATGCCACGCATCCGTATGCGGCGCAGATCAGCCACAACGCGGCCCAGGCGGCGCGGTTGAGCGATGTGCCTTGCTGGGCGTTGCGACGTCCAGCGTGGCAGCCGCAGGTGGGGGATGACTGGCGAGAAGTGCCTGACTGGGCCGCCCTGATAGCCGCGTTGAAGCCCTTCAAGCGCCCATTGTTCACCCTGGGTCGCGAACCCTTGCAGCATCTGGATGAAATCCCCGCCGACCAGTTCTGGACGCTGCGCGCACTGGACGTTTATCCGGGGAATGCGCGGTGTGAAGTGATCGGCGCGCGCGGACCGTTTCTGATCGAGGATGAGCGGGCTTTATTCGAACGGCGCAGGATCGATGTACTGATCAGCAAGAACAGCGGCAGCACCGCCACCGAACCGAAGCTGGAAGTGGCGCGTGAGCGAGGGGTTCCGGTGTTGGTGCTGAAGCGGCCGGTGCTGGCTACCGTAGATCGAGAATTCACCAGCGTAGCTGCGGTGCTACAGGCAATACACCCCCTCTGAGCAACACCGACCTAATGTGGGAGGGGGCTTGCTCCCGATGGCGGCGGATCAGCCAACAAATCAGTAACTGACACACCGCGATCGGGAGCAAGCCCCCTCCCACATTTGACCTGCGCAGCCCTGAAGATCCTCATCCACTCAATTGCCGTCTATCCTCAAATCCAGCACTGCGACACCAAACCACACCGCCCCTTTTTACTTATCCCCCCCGATCAGGCTAAATACCCACTGATCGTTTAACCCTACGGATTATCCGCCATGGCCCGTCAACGCTTTGCAATTGCCTGGATCGCCTGCCTTGCAGTGCTGTTCAATGCGTTTGCCATGCCGTTGGCCAGTGCGATGCAGCAGACTGATGATCCGGTCAAGCGTCTGATGTGGGGTGGGTTCTGTTCGTCCAATGGTGCCAGCCTGAAGGCGATTGCCCTGGGCAAGCTGGAAATCCCGGCAGCGCCGGACGATCACTCTGCCATGCAGCATTGCTGGTGTTGCTCGGGCTCGGCGCCGTTGGTGGCGTTGCCGGGGCATGTGCCGCAGCTGTATGTGACGCGCTTCGAGGCGGTGCAGAGCCTGCCGCCACGCTTATTGCGCAATCCCACCCCGCGCCAGCAATGGCCAAGCCTTAACCCTCGCGCCTCCCCAACGGTCTGATCTTCTTCGCAAGTGAACTGCGTTTAGAACCGTTCTGGAGAACTGCCATGCTTAAATCTTCCCTGCTTCTGGCTGCGTTGCTGTTGCCGGTGTTCAGTGCTGCCAATGCCGATGACTACAAGGCCGGCGACCTGTTGGTGAGCGATCCCTGGTCCCAGGAGCTGCCACCGAATGCGCCGACCGTGGCGGCCTACTTTGTGATTCATAACACCGGGGCTGCTCCGGATCGCCTGCTCAGCGTTGAAACCAGCGTCGCGGAGAAAGCCGAGCTGCACGAGCATGTGATGCAAGGCGACTTGATGAAGATGCAGCAAGTGCCCAGCGTTGCCGTACCGGCCAAGGGTGAGCTGACCTTCGCGCCGATGGCTTATCACGTGATGCTGCTGGGCCTCAAAGACCGCAGCCTGTTGGCCGATGGCAAGCAATTCCCACTGACCCTGACCTTCGAGAAAGCAGGCAAGGTTCAGGTGCAAGTGTCGGTGCAGAAGGTCCCGCCGATGGCCACGCACGAGCATAAGCACACTCACTAGACCTACCCGATGGGCGCCCCCCGCGCCAGGTTGTCTCCGCACCGCCGTGTGATGCGCGGCAGTTGGATCAGCCTGTTCGCCATGCTGATGATCTTTATCGGTCCGCTGATTTCCCAAGCGATGCCGATGGATCATCACGCCGGTATGTCCATGGACATGCCCGCGTGCCACGGCGAGCCCAAGCCGACCAAAACCCCCGACGAACATCATGTCCTCTGGGAGAAATGCGGCTATTGCAGCCTGCTGTTCAGTTGCCCGGCCCTGCCCGGCAGCGTCTCCTACGTAACGCTCGGCACCCCGCCGCCAGCCAACGCACTCATCCCCGCCCCCCGCCTGGGCCATGCTCGGCAGAGCATCTTCCCTGGCGCCCGCAGTCGTGCGCCGCCCATCGTGTCGTAAGCGCTTCACCGCGTTACTTCACCCCGGCCGACTTCAATTAGACAGCCGCAGGCTGCTGGCCGTGTTGTTTACGATTGATTGATGGAATTTGTCATGTCCAGGTTTTCTGCTGACACCCGTTTGGGCGCTGCCCCTGTTTTCGCCGCTCTGTGCGGCGCACTGCTTGCCCCCTACGCCCATGCGCACGAACACGAGCTGAGCCCCACGGTGATCACCGCGATCGCTCCCAGTTCGCCCCTCACCGTTGTCACCAACCCCAAGGATCCACGCCAGCCGGTGCCCGCGAGCGATGGCGGCGACTACCTCAAGACCATCCCCGGCTTCGCCCTGGTGCGCAACGGCGGCACCAACGGCGACCCGGTGCTGCGCGGCATGTTCGGCTCACGCCTGAACATCCTTACCAACGGCGGCATGATGCTCGGCGCCTGCCCAGGCCGCATGGATGCGCCGACTTCGTATATTTCGCCGGAAACCTACGACAAGCTCACCGTGATCAAAGGCCCGCAAACCGTACTCTGGGGCCCGGGCGCGTCGGCCGGTACGATCCTGTTCGAGCGTGAGCCCGAGCAGTTCGGCGAGCTGGGCACGCGGGTCAACGCCAGTGTGCTGGCCGGTTCCAACGGGCGTTTCGACAAGGTCATCGATGCTGCTGCAGGAGGCCCGTTGGGCTATGTGCGGGTGATCGGCAACCAGGCCCATGCCGACGATTACAAGGACGGCAACAACGACACTGTCGCCTCGCGCTATGACAAGTGGAATGGCGATGTGGCGGTGGGTTTCACCCCCGACGCCGACACGCTGCTGGAACTCACCGCCGGCCGTGGCGACGGGGAAGCGCGCTACGCCGGACGCGGTATGGACGGCTCGCAATTCCTGCGCGAAAGCCTCGGGCTGCGCTTCGAAAAATCCAACCTCGGCGAGGTGCTGGACAAGGTCGAGGCCCAGGTCTACTACAACTACGCCGACCACGTCATGGACAACTACAGCCTGCGCGTCCCTTCGGGCACCGGCATGATGGCCGGGCCCATGGCCTCCAACGTCGACCGTCGCACCCTGGGCGGTCGCATCAAGGCAACCTGGCGCTGGGCCGATGTGCAACTGATCGGCGGTCTGGACGCGCAGACCAACGAACACCGCGCGCGCAGCAGCATGGGCATCGACACCTACAAGGACCTGCCGCGCAACAAGGACGCCAACTTCCACAACTACGGGGTATTCGGCGAGCTGACCTGGTACGCCGCCGACAACGACCGCCTGATCACCGGCGCCCGCCTGGACCGTGCCTCAGCCAAGGATTTCCGGCAACGCACCGGCTCGGCAATGATGAGCCGCCCCAACCCCACCGCCGACGACACCCGCGCAGACACCTTGCCATCGGGCTTTGTGCGCTACGAGCACGACCTGGCGGACACGCCCACGACCGTCTATGCGGGCCTGGGTCACGCTGAACGCTTTCCGGATTACTGGGAACTGTTCTCCCCCAACACCGGCGCGGTCGGCTCGGTGAATGCCTTTGATGGCGTGAAGCCCGAGAAGACCACGCAGCTGGATTTCGGCGCGCAATACAAAACCGCCGACCTCGAAGCCTGGGCCTCGGGTTACGTCGGCCAGGTGCGCGACTTCATCCTGTTCGACTACCGGCCCGGCATGATGGGCACCACCTCCCAGGCGCGCAATGTCGACGCGCGCATCATGGGTGGCGAGTTGGGTGCGGCCTACAAGCTGAGCCGCAACTGGAAAGCCGACGCCAGCCTCGCCTACGCCTGGGGCAAGAACAGCAGCGATGGCAAAGCCCTGCCGCAGATGCCGCCGCTGGATGCACGCCTGGGCCTGACCTACAGCGAAGACGACTGGAGTGCCGGCGCCTTGTGGCGCGTGGTCGCGGCGCAAAACCGCATCGACCAGAACAAGGGCAACGTGGTCGGCAAGGACTACGACAAGAGCGGCGGTTTCGGCGTGTTCTCGCTCAACGCTGCGTACCGCATCAATAAGAACTTCAAGGTCAGTACCGGAGTCGACAACCTGTTCGGCAAGGCTTATGCCGAGCATTTGAACCTGGCGGGTAACGCAGGCTTCGGTTACCCGGCGAATGACCCGCAAGCCATCAAGGAGCCGGGGCGTACGCTCTGGACCAAGGTGGACATGAGCTTCTAACAGCATCGGGAGCAAGCCCCCTCCCACACTTGAAACGCATTTCAAATGTGGGAGGGGGCTTGCCCCCGATAGCGGTGTAACCGACACAAAAAAATCAAAAGCCTTGCGGAGCCCCTGATGAGCACACCGAAGATCTCCTTCTACAACCTGGCCTGGCGCTGGCACTTCTACGCCGGTCTCTTTGTCGCCCCTTTCATGGTGCTGCTGGCCCTGACCGGCATCATCTACCTGTTCAAACCCCAGCTCGACCCGCTGATGTACGGCCACCTGCTCACCGTACCCACAGCCGAGCACGCTCTGAGCGCGGACGAACTGCTGCAACGCGCCAAAGACGCCTATCCCCAGGCCGCGATCAGCAAATACCTGCCGCCTGCCGACGCCACCAGCAGCGCGCAGTTCGTGATGCACAACCAGGGCCGCGAGATCAGCGTATTCGTCGACCCGTATCGCGGCACAGTCCTGGGTGAGCAGGACGCCAAAAACAACCTGCAGGCCATTGCCCGCGCCCTGCACGGCGAGCTGATGATCGGCACCACCGGCGACCGCCTGATAGAACTCGCCGCCGGCTGGGGCGTCATGCTGGTGGTGTCCGGCCTGTACCTGTGGTGGCCGCGTGGCAAGTCATCGGCTGGCATATTGTGGCCGCGCCTCAACAGCCGTGGCCGCTTGTTCTGGCGTGACCTGCACGCTGTCGCCGGCTTCTGGGGCGCGGCATTTCTGCTGGTCATGCTGCTCAGCGGCATGACCTGGACCGGTTTCTGGGGCAAGCAATACGCCGATCTGTGGAACACCTTTCCGGCGGCGATGTGGAACAACGTGCCGCAGTCCGACCAGCAGGCACGCGTGCTTAACACGGCCACCCAACAGACCGTGCCCTGGGCCATGGAAAACACGCCGATGCCGATGTCCGGCGACCACGCCGAACACATGAAGCATGGCGCCATGCACTCAGGCCCTGCCGCGCCAAGCGTGCGCCTGCAACAAGTGGTCGACCTGGCCAATGCGCGCGGCGTGGAGCCCGGCTACAGCATCGCCTTCCCCCCCACCGCCACGGGGGTATTCACCGTCGCGGTGTTCGCCAACGACCCGCGCAATGACGCCACCCTGCATGTGGACCAGTACACCGGCAAGGTCCTGGCCGATGTGCGTTGGGAACATTACAACTTGGTCGCCCGCGCCACCGAGACCGGCGTGATGCTGCATGAAGGCAAGATGTTCGGCTGGGTCAACCAACTGATCGTGCTGGTGATCTGCCTGATGATCCTGCTCAGTGCGGTCAGCGGCGTGGTGATCTGGTGGAAGCGTCGCCCTGCCGGTGGCGTGGGTGTTCCGCCGTTGCGTCATGACCTGCCAAAGTGGAAAACCGCGATGGTGATCATGCTGGGCCTGGCACTTGTTTTCCCGCTGGTGGGGGCGTCGCTGATCGTGGTGTGGGTACTGGATCGTCTGGTGCTGTCGCGCTTTTTTGGCCAAGGTGAATCCGCTTCAGGTTCCGCATGAAACAGGCGAGATGCCCAATCCAGGGGGCTTGTGTAGCCTTGCGCAGACTTTTGCCCCGCAGCCGATAAGTGTTAACTTATAACACTTTCTGCGCTATCGTTGCTCGCCGCGCCCTGCGGCGAGTACCTCTCAAGAAGCGACTGATCGACCGATGAACAAATACCTTGCGAGCGGCCTGTGCCTGCTCGCCCTGCATACCAACGCCCAGGCCCTGACCCTGCCCGCCAGCCCCATTACCGCACCGGCAGTGGATAGTGAGCGCGTTGACCTCAACACCCCGACCACCGCCGGTTCGCGCCTGAATCTCACAGCGCTGCAAACCCCCGGCAGCGTTGAAAGCCAGACCGGCGCCCAGATCCGCGAACGTGGCGACGCCAGCGTGCAGGACGCCATCTCCCGCGCCACCGGCATCAGCCGCACCGGCACGCCGGGCGACGGCGGCACCTCGTTGCAGGCCCGCGGCTTTACCGGCCAAAGCTCGGTTATGCAGCTGTACGACGGCAACCGCATGTACACCGGCATGGGCACCTCGACCTTCCCGGTGGACAGCTGGGCAGTGGAGCGGGTGGACGTGCTGCGCGGCCCGGCCTCGGTGCTGTACGGCGAAGGCGCCACCGGCGCGGTGATCAACACGATCTCGAAAAAACCCTTTGCGGGCGAGATCGAAAACCATATCCGCCTTGGCTACGGCTCCTACGACCGCCAGCAGCAAGCCCTCGACAGCGGCGGCTCGCTGACCGACACCTTGAGCTACCGCTTGAACCTCAACCGCCTGCGCAGCAACGGCTTCATCGACCGTGGCGATTCCAGCAGCGATTTCATCAGCGGCGCCCTGCGCTGGCAACCAGCCGACAACCTGAGTTTCACCCTGGCCAGCGACTACGGTGATCAGCGCCCACAAAACTACTTCGGCACGCCCCTGGTCAACGGCCAGTTGCACAAGGGCCTGCGCGACAAGAACTACAACGTCAGCAACGACACCCAGCACTACAACGACCAGTGGACGCGCCTGACCAGCGAGTGGCAACTCAACGACAACGTCAGCGCCACCAACGAGTTGTACTACCTGAAAAACCAGCGTCGCTGGCAAAACGCCGAGAACTACAATTTCACCAACGGCCAACTGACCCGCAGCGGCAACTTCGGTATCAAGCACGATCAGGAACAGGTGGGCGACCGCCAGACCTTCACCTTCAAGCACACCCTGTTCGGCCTCGATAGCCAGACCGTAGCGGGCGTGGAATACAACCGCATTCGCTTTCGCCTGGCGAGCAACACGCCATTTAATGATGTGTCGGGAACCGGCCAACCCATCGACCTGTATCACCCGGCGCCCGCGCCGTTTGCCAGTAAAGACCCGTTCAAACCGGTGTTTTCCACTACGACCAAAACCTTCGCAGGGTTTGCTGAAAACCGCTTGCAGTTGACCGACCAACTCACGCTGATCACCGGTATCCGCCGCGACTACGCGCATATCGACCGCGACGACCTGCGCACTGGCGGCCAATCCGACAAAACCCTCACCGGCAATAACTGGAAAGCCGGTCTGGTCTACGCGATCACCCCGGACACCTCGGTCTACGGCCAGTACGCCACCAGCACCGACGGCGTCGGCGGGCTGATCTCCCTGAGCCCGAGCCAGCAACAGTTCGACCTGTCTACCGCCAAGCAGACCGAGGTCGGCATCAAACAAGCGTTCTGGGGTGCCCGCGGAGAATGGACCCTCGCCGCCTACCACATCGTCAAAAAGAAACTGCTGACGGATGTGCCGGGTGAGCCGGACTTCAAACAGCAAGTCGGCCAACAATCCTCCAACGGCCTGGAAGCCAGCCTCGACTTGCAACTGCCCCACGCCTGGCAGTTGCAAGCCAACGCCGCCGTCGTGCGGGCGCAGTACGACGATTTCAAACAAGACGTCAACGGCGTACAGGTCTCCCGCGACGGCAACCGCCCGGTGGACGTTCCGCGCCGCACCGCAAACCTGTGGCTGAGCAAGGCCGTGACCGACAACGTGCGTGCCGCTGCCGGTGTGCGTTACGTCGACGCACGCTATGCCGATATGGCCAACCAGAGCGAGCTGCCGAGCTATACCGTGGTCGATGCCACGTTGTCGTGGAAAGCCATGCGCAACACCACGCTGGGCCTGCAACTCAATAACCTGTTCGATCGCACTTATGCGGTCAGCCAATACAACGATGGGCAGCAGTGGATTCTAGGTGTACCTCGCTCCATGTTCATTACCGCGGACTACACCTTCTAATGACCTCACTCACCCTCACCGACCTGGCTTGGACTCCACCCGGCCACAACCACTGCCATCACCAGTTCCAACTGCGTGACGCCAGCCTGCGCGTCGGTGCCGGGGAGTTTGTCGGGCTGATCGGACCTAACGGCAGTGGCAAGACCAGCCTGTTGCGCTGCGCCTATCGGTTCACCCGGCCAGAACACGGTGATGTATCGCTTGCACACCAGAATGTCTGGAAGCAAAGTGCAAAGTGGTGCGCGCAACGCATCGCCGTGGTGCTGCAGGAGTTTCCCGATACCTTCGGCTTACGCGTGGATGAGGTGGTCGCCATGGGGCGCACACCCCACAAGGGTTTGTTCGACAGCGACACACTGCACGACCAGCAACTGATCCTTCACGCGCTGGAATCGGTGGGCATGCAAGGCTTCGAGGACCATGCCTTTGCGACCCTGTCCGGCGGTGAAAAACAGCGCGTCATCCTTGCCCGCGCCCTGGCCCAGCAACCGCAACTGTTGATCCTTGACGAGCCGACCAACCACCTCGACCCGCGTTATCAACTTGAGTTGCTCAGGCTGGTCAGGCGTTTGAACATCGGCACCCTGGCGAGTATCCATGACCTCAACCTGGCCGCCGCCTTCTGTGATCGCCTGTACGTGATCCACCACGGGCGCATCGTCGCCAGCGGCACGCCCCACGAAGTGCTGACCGCCGCGTTGCTGCGCGACGTGTTTGGCGTCGAGGCCTTGATCGACACTCACCCCTTGGACGGCTACCCACGAATCACTTGGATAACCCAGCCATGATCCTGCGCATCCTGCTGTCTCTGCCTCTGTTGCTCGGCGCGGCTCAAGCACTCGCCGAAAGCACCCGATACCCGCTGACCATCAAAAGTTGCAACCGCGACGTAACCTTCCAGCAAGCCCCACAACACGCGGTCAGCCACGACATCAACATGACCCAGATGATGCTCGCCCTGGGCCTCAAGCCACGCATGGCCGGCTACAGCGGCGTGACCGGCTGGAAGTCAGTACCGCCGCAAATGGCCACGCTCCTCGACGGCCTGCCGGAACTGGCGAGCAAGTACCCGTCGGTGGAAACCCTGCTCAACGCCAACGTGGATTTCTTCTTCGCCGGCTGGGGTTACGGTATGCGCGTGGGCGGCGACCTCACGCCTTACACCCTGCAACCCTTGGGCATCAATGTGTATGAGTTGACCGAGTCATGTGCGTTCGTGATGAAGCGCCCAGCCGCAAGCCTCGACGATACCTATAACGACCTGCGCAACCTGGGCAGGATCTTCGACGTGCAGGATCGCGCCAATACCCTTATCGCCCAGATGCAGGCGCACGTGGCCGAGGTGCAAAAAGACCTGCCCGCCGACAAGCCACGGGTGTTCCTTTACGACAGCGGCGAAGACCGCGCCATGACCTCGGGCCGCCTGGGCATGCCCCAGGCGCTGATCGACGCCGCCGGCGGGCGTAACATCCTCGATGACATCGACGCCAGCTGGACCCGAGTCAACTGGGAAACCGTCGTTGAGCGCAACCCACAAGTCATCGTGATCGTTGACTACAGCGAGGTCACCGCCGAACAGAAGAAACAGTTCCTGCTTGACCACCCTGCACTGCAATCGGTGGAGGCCATCAAGCACCAGCACTTCATCGTGATCCCCTATATGCAAGCCACACCAAGCATCGACAACGTGCTAGCGGTTGAAACCCTGGCCAAGGGGTTTCACGGCGAATGATCACCCGTCACTACGTCCTGTTATTAAGCGCCCTGGGTGCCTTGTTGCTGGTCTCCTGCGTGATCTCCCTGGGGTTCGGTTCGGCGCAGGTGCCAGTGGACGTGGTGTGGCGAATTTTGCTGAACAAGGTGTTCGGCTTGGGTGTGGTGGACTGGAGTGTGGGCCAGGAACATATCGTCTGGCTGATCCGTGTGCCGCGTATGCTACTGGGGGCGCTGGTAGGCGCCGGGCTGGCACTGATAGGCGCGGTACTGCAGGCGGTCACGCGTAACTCGCTGGCCGACCCGCACCTGCTCGGTGTGACCTCCGGCGCCACCCTCGGCGCGGTGATCGTGGTGCTGCATGTGGGTGAAATCATCGGCCTGCTGACCTTGCCCCTCGCCGCCTTTATCGGTGCGCTGCTGAGCATGTTGGTGGTGCTGGCCGTCGCCAGTCGCAACGGTCGCCTGGAAAGTGATCGCCTGCTGCTGTGCGGTGTAGCGGTGTCGTTTGTGATGATGGCGGTGGCCAACCTGTTGCTGTTCATGGGTGACCACCGCGCCGCCTCGGCGGTGATGTTCTGGATGCTCGGCGGCCTGGGACTGGCCCGCTGGGAACTGCTGGCAATTCCCGCCACCACGGTGCTGCTGGGGTTGCTGTTGCTGCTCGGCATGGCCCGCCCGCTCAACGCATTGATGGCCGGTGAGCAGACCGCCGTGACCCTCGGTTTGAACGCACGCAATGTACGCTTGAAAGTCTTCCTGGTCGCCTCGCTGATGACCGGCGTGCTGGTGTCCATCAGCGGCTCTATCGGCTTTGTCGGGCTGATGGTGCCGCACATCGCCCGGCGCCTGATAGGTGCCGAACACCGGCGTTTACTGCCAGTGTGCGTGCTGCTGGGCAGTGTGTTCCTGGTGTGGGTCGATGTCGCCGCACGCACACTGATAGCGCCCGAAGACTTGCCGATTGGCGTGGCGACGGCGGCGATTGGCGGGCTGTTTTTTATCGGTTTGATGCGCAAGCGTTGAGCGCGCCCCGTTGTAGCGCACAGCCACGCACCTGGCAGACCGTCCCGCCATTTCATGGTGCATTTCCCATGCGCTGACCTGGGCGAAGCGACCATTTCATGCCTTTTTCCGACTCGGCACAGCGCTTGCAATCACCTGCTCAACTTTCCCCTCATAACAGTGTTGAGTCCACGGAGATCGCACCATGCAGCGTCGCAGCTTGATCAAGGCTTTCACTTTGTCGGCATCCATTGTCGCCATGGGTTTGACCTGGACCGTCCAGGCCGCCGAGACCATCAAGGTCGGCATCCTGCACTCGTTGTCCGGGACCATGGCGATCTCCGAAACCTCGCTTAAAGACATGGCGCTGATGACCATCGACGAGATCAACGCCAAGGGCGGCGTGAACGGCAAGATGCTCGAACCAGTGGTGGTGGACCCGGCGTCCAACTGGCCGCTGTTCGCAGAAAAAGGCCGGCAACTGTTGACCCAGGACAAGGTTGCCGTGGTGTTTGGCTGCTGGACCTCGGTGTCGCGCAAATCCGTATTGCCGGTGTTCGAAGAACTCAACGGTTTGCTGTTCTACCCGGTGCAATATGAAGGCGAAGAGATGTCGCCTAACGTGTTCTACACCGGTGCGGCGCCGAACCAGCAGGCGATTCCGGCAGTGGAATACCTGATGAGCGAAGAAGGCGGCAGTGCCAAGCGCTTCTTCCTGCTGGGCACCGACTACGTGTACCCGCGCACCACCAACAAGATCCTGCGCTCGTTCCTGCATTCCAAAGGTGTGGCGGATAAAGATATCGAAGAGGTCTACACCCCGTTCGGCCATGCCGATTACCAGACCATCGTCGCCAACATCAAGAAATTCTCCGCCGGCGGCAAGACTGCGGTGGTCTCCACCGTCAACGGCGATTCCAACGTGCCATTCTACAAAGAGCTGGCCAACCAGGGCTTGAAAGCCACCGAAGTACCGGTGGTGGCGTTCTCGGTGGGCGAAGAAGAACTGCGCGGCATCGACACCAAACCACTGGTGGGCAACCTGGCGGCGTGGAATTACTTCCAGTCGGTAGAGAACCCGGTCAACCAGAAATTCGTCGCCGACTGGAAAGCCTACGCCAAGAAGCGCAACCTGCCGGGCGCAGACAAAGCCGTGACCAACGACCCGATGGAAGCCACCTATGTGGGCATCCATATGTGGGCCCAGGCGGCAGAGAAAGCCAAGTCCACCGACGTCGACAAAGTGCGCGAAGCCCTGGGCGGCCAGACCTTCGCCGCACCGTCGGGCTTTACCCTGACCATGGACAAGACCAACCACCACCTGCACAAGCCGGTGATGATCGGCGAGATCCAGGCCGACGGGCAGTTCTCGGTGGTGTGGCAGACCGAAGCGCCGATTCGGGCACAGCCATGGAGCCCTTACATCCCGGGCAATGACAAGAAGCCGGATTACGCGGTGAAGAGCAACTAAAGCCCCACGACTCTAATGTAGGGCATGGTCAATGTGGGAGCTGGCTTGCCTGCGATGCAAACAACTCGGTGTGCCTGACACACCGCAGCGATGCCATCGCAGGCAAGCCAGCTCCCACAGACAACCAGCGCCCACACTGTCCCCGCATGATCAGGACATTTTTGTATGCCCACTGCCCTCCACCGCTTCATCCTCGCCGTGCTGTTGTTGCTGCCTTTGGCCGCACACGCCAGCGACGCCGAAGACTTCATCAACGCCAACCCGATGCAACAAGCCAAGCTGCTCCAGGACTGGGCCGCCCAGCCTGACCCGGCGCGCATCGAGCTGGTGGATGCCCTGCAACAAGGCCAACTTAACGTCAACGGCGAAACCAAGACCGTACGCCTGAACAACCGTCTGCGCGGCCTGATCGACAACGTCCAAGCCAGCCAGCAACTGCTCGCCGCCGATCCCAAGGTTCGCCTGGCGGCAGCTCGAACCCTGCAAAAAAGCGCTGTGCCTGCGCAGTTGAAATTCCTCGACCAGCAGGTCGCCGCCGAAACCGACGAGGATGTGCACAGCGCCCTCAGCCTGGCCCTGGCCAACCTGCAACTGGTGGACAGTGACCCTGCGGTGCGACTGGCCGCCGTGCGTCTGCTCGGCAGCACCGGCGACCCGCTGGCCCGCACGCGCCTCGAAGCGCTGCTCGCGCCGGGCGTGGAAACCGATGCCGCCGTGCACACCGCCGCCGAAACCAGCCTGGCCCAGGTCAAACGCAAACTGATGGTCGGCGAGATCCTCGGGCAGGCGTTCAGCGGCATGTCGCTGGGCTCGATTCTATTGCTGGCGGCACTGGGTCTGGCGATCACCTTCGGCCTGCTCGGCGTGATCAACATGGCCCATGGCGAGATGCTGATGCTCGGCGCCTACTCCACCTATGTGGTGCAGCTGATGATGCAGCGCTATGTGCCCCAGGCCATCGAGTTCTACCCGCTGATCGCGCTACCGGTGGCGTTCTTCGTCACCGCCGCCATCGGCATGGCCCTGGAACGCACGGTGATTCGTCACCTCTATGGCCGACCACTGGAAACCCTGCTCGCCACCTGGGGCATCAGCCTGATGCTGATCCAACTGGTGCGCCTGGTGTTCGGCGCGCAGAACGTCGAAGTGTCCAACCCCGCCTGGCTGTCCGGCGGTATTCAAGTACTGCCCAACCTGGTGCTGCCGTACAACCGCATCGTCATCATTGCCTTCGCGCTGTTCGTGGTGGTGCTCACCTGGTTGTTGCTGAACAAGACACGCCTGGGCCTTAACGTGCGCGCCGTCACCCAGAACCGCAACATGGCCGCCTGCTGCGGCGTGCCCACCGGGCGCGTGGACATGCTCGCCTTTGGTCTGGGCTCCGGCATCGCAGGCCTTGGTGGCGTGGCCCTGAGCCAGATCGGCAACGTCGGCCCGGACCTGGGCCAGAGCTACATCATCGACTCGTTCCTGGTGGTGGTACTCGGTGGCGTCGGCCAGTTGGCCGGTAGCGTAATGGCAGCCTTCGGCCTGGGTATCGCCAACAAGATTCTTGAACCGCAAATCGGTGCCGTGCTCGGCAAGATCCTGATCCTCGCGCTGATCATTCTGTTTATCCAGAAACGCCCGCAAGGACTCTTCGCACTGAAAGGACGGGTGATCGACTGATGAACCAGCCATTGATGCTTACGGCCACGCAAAAGGCCGGCCCCAAAGTGACGATCGCCGTCGGCGTGGTGATCCTGTTCCTGCTCCTGGCGCTGCCACTGTGTTCGCTGCTGGCGCCGGACAATCCACTGCATGTATCGGCCTACACCCTGACGCTGGTGGGCAAGATCCTCTGCTACGCCATCGTCGCGCTCGCGCTGGACCTGGTGTGGGGCTATGCCGGGATGTTGTCCCTGGGCCACGGTCTGTTCTTCGCCCTGGGCGGTTATGCCATGGGCATGTACCTGATGCGCCAGGCGTCGGGCGACGGGTTGCCGGCGTTCATGACCTTTTTGTCCTGGACCGAATTGCCCTGGTACTGGGCGGGCACCGACAACTTTCTCTGGGCGCTGTGCCTGGTGGTGCTGGCCCCGGGAGTGCTCGCGCTAGTGTTCGGTTTCTTCGCCTTCCGCTCGCGAATCAAAGGCGTGTATTTCTCGATCATGACCCAGGCCCTGACCTTTGCCGGAATGCTGTTGTTCTTTCGCAACGAGACCGGGTTCGGCGGCAATAACGGCTTCACCAACTTTCGCAGCATCTTAGGCTTTGGCATTACAGAACCTGGCACACGGGCGGTGTTATTTGTGGCCACGGTGCTGTTGCTGGTAGCCAGCCTGTACATCGGCTGGCGCCTGGCGCAGAGCAAGTTCGGCCGCGTGCTGACCGCCTTGCGCGATGCCGAGAACCGCCTGATGTTCTGTGGTTACGACCCGCGTGGCTTCAAGTTGTTCGTGTGGGTGTTGAGCGCAGTGTTGTGCGGGTTGGCGGGGGCGCTGTATGTGCCGCAGGTGGGCATTATCAACCCCAGCGAAATGTCGCCGACCAACTCCATCGAGGCCGCCGTATGGGTCGCCCTCGGCGGGCGGGGCACACTGATCGGGCCATTGCTCGGCGCTGGGGTGGTCAACGGCATGAAGAGCTGGTTCACGGTGGCGTTTCCCGAGTACTGGCTGTTCTTCCTGGGGGCGCTGTTCATCATCGTCACCCTGTACCTGCCCAAGGGCGTTATCGGCCTGCTGAAGAAATGAGGAACGTCATGCTTGAACCTATTTTCGATGCGGGCAGCGGCCGCGATGCGATCGGTATCGGCCAGGCCGCAGGCAAAGGGCTCAACACCCGCCACGGCACCATCCTGACCCTGGAAGATATCAGCGTCAGCTTCGACGGTTTCAAAGCGTTGAATGACCTGAACCTGTATATCGGCGTCGGCGAATTACGCTGCATCATCGGCCCCAACGGCGCAGGCAAGACCACGTTGATGGACGTGATCACCGGCAAGACCCGGCCCAGCCACGGCAGGGCCTGGTTCGGCGAAACCCTGGATCTGACCAGCATGAGCGAAGTGCAAATCGCCCAGGCCGGTATCGGCCGCAAGTTCCAGAAGCCTACGGTGTTCGAAGCCCTCAGCGTGTTCGAAAACCTTGAGCTGGCGCAGAAGACCGACAAGTCGGTGTGGGCCAGCCTGCGGGCGCGCCTGAGTGGCGAGCAAAAAGACCGCATCGATGAAGTACTCGACACCATCCGCCTGACCGCCTCGGTGCATCGGCCCGCGGGTTTACTGTCCCACGGCCAGAAGCAGTTCCTGGAAATCGGCATGTTGCTGATGCAAGACCCGCAACTGTTGCTGCTCGACGAACCGGTGGCCGGCATGACCGACGCCGAAACCGAATTCACTGCCGAACTGTTCAAGCGCCTGGCTGGTAAGCATTCGTTGATGGTGGTGGAGCACGACATGGGCTTTGTCGGCTCCATCGCTGATCACGTCACCGTGTTGCACCAGGGCAGCGTATTGGCCGAAGGGTCGCTGGAACAGGTGCAGGAAAATGAGCGGGTGATCGAGGTCTACCTCGGTCGCTAACGCTGACACGAACTGCTTTATGTGGGAGCTGGCTTGCCTGCGATGGCGTCACCTCAGTGTCACACAAACACCGAGTCGCCTGCATCGCAGGCAAGCCAGCTCCCACATTTGATCCGGTTCCCGCAGGGGGATTGAAGAGGTATTGAGAATGCTGCAAGTCGACAAACTGCACCAGTACTACGGCGGTAGCCACATCCTGCGCGGGCTGTCCTTCGACGTGAAAATCGGCGAAGTCACCTGCCTGCTCGGCCGCAACGGCGTGGGCAAGACCACCCTGCTCAAGTGCCTGATGGGCTTGCTGCCGGCCAAGGAGGGCGCGGTGAATTGGGAAGGCAAGGCCATCACCGGCTTCAAGCCGCACCAGCGTGTCCATGCCGGGATCGCTTATGTGCCTCAGGGCCGGGAGATTTTTGGCCGGCTGACGGTGGAAGAAAATCTGCTGATGGGGCTGTCGCGCTTCCCCGGTTCCGAAGCCAGGGAAGTGCCCGCGTTCATCTACGAGCTGTTTCCGGTGTTGCTGCAGATGAAGCATCGACGCGGCGGCGATTTGTCCGGGGGCCAGCAGCAACAGTTGGCGATTGGCCGCGCCCTGGCCAGCCGCCCGCGCCTGCTGATCCTCGATGAGCCCACCGAAGGTATCCAGCCGTCGGTGATCAAGGAGATCGGTGCGGTGATCAAGAAGCTTGCCGAGCGTGGCGACATGGCGATCCTGCTGGTGGAGCAGTTCTACGACTTCGCTGCCGAACTGGCCGACCACTACCTGGTGATGTCACGCGGTGAAATCGTGCAGCAGGGCCGCGGTGAAAATATGGAGAGCGAAGGTGTACGCGGCCTCGTAACCATCTAATCTGTGGCGTCACGACATTAAGCCAAAAACCATGAACCTGCCCGTTTCCCCTGCCCTGTTCACCCCCAGCTGGCACGCCGCGCTGGAACTCGGCTACGCGCGTTTCGGCGACACCACGCGCCCGGTATTGCGCCGCCACCTGGGCCCGCTGCGCGTGCAAAAGCACCTGTACGCCGAAGGCCCCCAGGTGTGCCAGCACATCATCGTGCACCCGCCCGGCGGAATTGCCGGCGGCGATCGCCTGGACATCAGCGCCCACGTCAGCGCCGGTGCATGGGCGCAGTTGACCAGCCCCGGCGCCGCCAAGTGGTACCGCGCCAGCGGCCCGGCATTTCAGCAACTTGAGTTGACCGTCGAGGCCGGCGCGACGCTGGAATGGCTGCCCCAGGAAACCATCGTGTTCAGCGCCGCCCAGGCCGAACTCACTACGCGCATCGAGCTCTCGGGCGATGCGCGGTTGTTCTACTGGGACGTGGTCGCCCTGGGGCGCCCGGCCAGCGGCGAGCGGTTCGACCTCGGCCACTTTCAATCACACCTGGATATTCGCCGCGACGGCCAGTTGCTCTGGCATGAGCGCCAGCGCATTGTGGGCGCCGATGGGTTGCTGGATTCGCCCATCGGGCTGGATGGGCAGCCGGTGTTTGCCACGTTGCTGGTGACGGGTGAGGTCGATCCTGAATTGCTTGAGCGTTGCCGCTCGCTGCCCCACGCGGTGCGCGGAGATTTGACCCAACTGCCTGGGTTGCTGGTGGCGCGTTGTCTGGCCGAGGAAGCGCTGTTGGCGCGGGGGTGGTTGATTGATTTATGGCGGCTGTTGCGCCCGGCAGTGCTGGGGCGAGAAGCCGTCGCACCACGAATCTGGAGCACATGAAGATCAACAAGTGAAACTGAGTTTATGTGGGAGCTGGCTTGCCTGCGATGGCGGTGTGCCTGATACACCGCTATCGCAGGCAAGCCAGCTCCCACACCGGCCTGTTTCCACAGGGGATCTGCGGTGTTTTTATGAATGCTGTTTGAAGGACCTTGAACCATGGATTTGACCCCACGGGAAAAAGACAAACTGCTGATCTTCACCGCCGGCCTGGTGGCCGAGCGCCGCTTGGCGCGCGGCGTGAAGCTCAACTACCCGGAAACCATCGCCTATATCTCGGCCGCGCTGATGGAAGGCGCTCGCGATGGCCGCACCGTGGCCGAGTTGATGCACTTCGGCACCACCTTGCTCAGCCGCGAGCAAGTGATGGAAGGCATCCCGGAAATGATCCCGGATATCCAGGTGGAAGCCACCTTCCCCGATGGCACCAAGCTGGTGACTGTCCACCAGCCAATCGCGTGAGGCCCGGCCATGATTCGTGATGCTACCGAGCAAGACCTGCCGGCGATCCGCGACATCTACAACGACGCGGTGCTCAACACCACGGCGATCTGGAACGAACAACCGGTGGACCTGGCCAACCGCCAAGCCTGGTTCAGCGCACGCCAGGCGCAGCAGTACCCGATCCTGGTCGCGGTGGAAAACGACGAAGTCACCGGCTACGCCTCATTCGGCGACTGGCGACCTTTCGAAGGCTTCCGCTACAGCGTCGAACACTCGGTGTACGTGCGCAATGACCAGCGCGGCAAAGGCCTCGGTTCACTCCTGATGCAGGCCCTGATCGAGCGCGCGCGCAGCTGCGGCAAGCACGTCATGGTCGCCGCCATCGAAAGCGGCAACCTGGCCTCGGTCCACCTGCATGAACGCCTGGGTTTCATCACCACCGGGCATATGCCGCAAGTGGGCATCAAGTTCGGCCGCTGGCTGGACCTGACCTTTATGCAACTGACCTTGAACCCGGGCGCCGAACCGCCCAAGGAGTGAGATCGATGAACGCTACACAACTGCGTCGAGTCAATGCTGAAAGTTTTGCCCATTACCGCCTGGGCTTGATCGAGTTGTTGCTGGACGCGGTGCAGCATGGCGCGTCGGTGGGCTTTATGGCCGACTTCGATGAGGCCCAGGCCCGCGAGTATCTGGCCGGCGTGCAAGCCGGTATCGAAGACGCCAGCCTGCTGTTGTGGGTGGTGGTACGTGAAGAACGGGTAGTCGCCAGTGTACAACTGGCGCTGTGCCAAAAGGCCAATGGCCTCAACCGCGCCGAAGTGCAAAAGTTGCTGGTGCACAGCAGCGCCCGCCGCCATGGCCTGGGCCAGCAATTGATGCACAGCCTGGAGCTCGCCGCACGCCAGCACAAGCGCGGCCTGCTGTATCTGGACACCGAGGCCGGCTCCGGCGCCGAAGCCTTCTATCAGTCGCTGCGCTACATCAAGATCGGTGAGCTGCCCGATTACTGCCAAAGCCCGGACGGGCGCTACAGCCCGACCGCCATCTACTACAAGACCCTGGGGCAACCGGCATGATTCCTGGTGAATATCAGATCCAGCCTGGCGAGATCGAACTGAATGTCGGCCGCCGCACCGTCACCTTGAGCGTGGCCAATAGCGGCGACCGGCCGATCCAAGTGGGCTCGCATTACCATTTTTTCGAGACCAATGACGCGCTGGAATTTGACCGTTCAGCGAGCCGCGGTATGCGCCTGAATATTCCGGCAGGCACGGCGGTTCGGTTTGAGCCGGGGCAGCGTCGGGAGGTGGAGTTAGTCGATTTGAGCGGCGGGCGCCGGGTGTTCGGGTTTGCCGGTCGAATTATGGGCGACCTCTAGGGCCTCATCGCAGGCAAGCCGGCTCCCACCTTTTGACAGTGCTCACAAATCAAAATGTGGGAGCGGGCTTGCCCGCGATAGCGATCTCACATTCAACACAATTAATCAGGGCAACCACATGAAAATCAGCCGCCAAGCCTACGCCGACATGTATGGCCCAACCGTCGGCGACAAAGTCCGCCTGGCCGACACCGAGCTGTTTGTCGAAGTCGAACAGGACTTCACCGTCTATGGCGAAGAAGTCAAATTCGGCGGCGGCAAGGTGATCCGTGACGGCCAGGGCCAGAGCCAGTTGCTCGCCCATGAGGTAGTGGACACCCTGATCACCAATGCGCTGATCATTGACCACTGGGGCATCGTCAAGGCTGACGTTGGCTTGAAGAACGGTCGCATCCATGCCATCGGCAAGGCCGGCAACCCGGATATCCAGCCCGGCGTGACCATGGCCATTGGCGCCAGCACCGAAGTGATCGCCGGTGAAGGCATGATCCTCACCGCCGGCGGCATCGACTCCCATGTGCACTTCATCTGCCCGCAGCAGATCGAAGAAGCACTGACCAGCGGCGTCACCACCATGATCGGTGGCGGCACCGGGCCGGCCACCGGTACCAACGCCACCACCTGCACGTCGGGTCCGTGGCACCTTGCACGGATGCTGCAGGCCAGTGATTCGTTCCCGATGAACATCGGGTTCACCGGCAAGGGCAACGCCAGTTTGCCCGAGCCGTTGATCGAGCAGGTCAAGGCCGGTGCCATTGGTTTGAAGCTGCATGAAGACTGGGGCACCACGCCCGCCAGCATTGATAACTGCCTGAGCGTCGCCGACCAGTACGATGTGCAGGTGGCGATCCACAGTGACACGCTCAACGAGTCGGGCTTCGTCGAAACCACCCTCGCCGCGCTCAAGGGCCGCACCATTCACACTTACCACACTGAAGGTGCCGGTGGCGGCCACGCACCTGACATCATCAAGGCGTGCGGTTACCCGAACGTGCTGCCCAGTTCTACCAACCCGACGCGGCCATTCACCCGCAACACCATCGACGAGCACTTGGACATGCTGATGGTGTGTCATCACCTGGACCCGAGCATCGCCGAAGACGTGGCCTTCGCCGAGAGCCGCATCCGCCGCGAGACCATCGCCGCCGAAGACATCCTGCATGACCTCGGCGCGTTCTCGATGATCAGTTCAGACAGCCAGGCCATGGGCCGTGTCGGCGAGGTGATCACGCGCACCTGGCAGACCGCCGACAAGATGAAAAAACAGCGCGGCCCACTGCCAGGTGACGGCCCCGGCAACGACAACTTCCGCGCCAAGCGCTACATCGCCAAGTACACCATCAACCCGGCGATCACCCACGGCGTGAGCCATATCGTCGGTTCCGTCGAAGTCGGCAAATGGGCGGACCTGGTGTTGTGGCGCCCGGCGTTTTTCGGTATCAAGCCGACCCTGATCCTCAAGGGCGGCGCGATTGCGTCGAGCCTGATGGGCGATGCCAACGCCTCGATTCCCACACCGCAACCGGTGCATTACCGCCCGATGTTCGCCAGCTTCGGCAGCTCACTGCACGCCACCAGTCTGACGTTTATCAGCCAGGCGGCACAGGACGCCGGCCTGCCCGAGGCCCTGGGATTGAAGAAGCAGATTGCAGTGGTCAAGGGCTGCCGCGATGTGCAGAAAAGCGACCTGATCCACAACGATTACCTGCCGGATATCGAGGTTGATCCGCAGACCTATCAGGTCAAGGCCGATGGCGTACTGCTGTGGTGTGAACCGGCTGAAGTCCTGCCGATGGCGCAGCGATATTTCCTGTTCTAGCTCAAACTCATGTGGCGAGGGAGCTTGCTCTCTCGCCACAGGACCTTAGAACTGCTCGCGTGGGTTAAAAGCGGCTTTTTGCGCCAGCTCCTGCCACAACGCTTTCACATCCTCATTGCCCGCAGGGGGCATGACCGCCTTCAACTGGATGAACAGGTAGCCACGTTGCCCGGCCTTGTTCAGCAAGCCATGGCCCTTGGCGCGCATACGCTGGCCATTCTGGCTGCCGGCAGGCACCTTGAGGTTGATCTTGCCGGTCAGGGTCGGCACTGCCACTTCCGCACCCAAGGCCAACTCCCACGGGGCCAGCGGCAGGTTGATGACCAGGTTCTCGCCATCGACCTCGAACTTGGGGTGCGGCGCAAACTTGATGATCAGGTACAGGTCGCCATTGGCGCCACCGCCAATGCCTGGCGCGCCCTGGGCCTTGAGACGGATGCGCTCGCCGTCGGCTACACCGGCGGGGATCTTCACATTCAGGCTCTTGACGCTATTGCTGACATGCCGGCCAGAGGCGTCGTATTGCGGCACCTGAAAGCTGATCTGCTTGGACTCGGCCGACAGGGTTTCCTCAAGGGAGACCGACAGCTGCATCTCCACATCCTGGCCCTTGCGCCCGGTAGGACGACGTTGGCCACCACCAAAAGCATCGCCGCGCGAGCCAAAGATCGAGCTGAAAAAGTCCGAGAAATCGCCCGCGTCCTGGCCTCCGCCAAAGCCGCCACGGCTCTGCCAGCCCGGCGGGCCCTGGAACGGCTGGCCATGCTGGCCGTATTTGCGCAATTCGTCGTACTCGGCTCGCTTGTCGGCGCTTTTAAGCGCTTCATAGGCTTCGGACGCGTCCTTGAATTTCTCTTCGGCGTCTTTTTCCTTGCTCACATCGGGGTGATATTTGCGCGCGAGCTTGCGATAGGCAGCCTTGATTTCCTTGTCATCGGCCGTCGGCTCGACACCCAGAATCTTGTAGTAATCTTTGAAATCCATCGACGGTTCACCATCCTTTATCGAGATCGCACTGCCCGGGGCGCAACGTGCGCTGGTTTGCACCTGGTGAGGGTTGCGGCCTGGGGGTACGTCAAAGTGTTATCGGCATCAGCCGTATGCAACAGATGTGGGGGCAAATCCCGTACTTTCAAGCACGATTTAACGGATGGTTGGCCTACGCAAGCGCTTGCGACTGGCATACACTGCGCGGCCGTTTTTAAACCGGAACCCGATAGACATGAAAAACCCATCCCCAGCCCGTGCCTGCGGCATTGACTTCGGCACGTCTAACTCCACCGTCGGCTGGATCCGCCCCGGCATGGAAACGCTGATCGCGCTGGAGGACGACAAAATCACCCTGCCGTCGGTGGTCTTCTTCAACTTTGAGGAGCGCCGCCCGGTGTACGGTCGCTTGGCGCTGCACGAATACCTGGAGAACTACGAAGGCCGCTTGATGCGCTCGCTCAAGAGCCTGCTGGGTTCCAAGCTGATCAAGCACGACACCAGCGTGCTTGGCACTGCAATGCCTTTTACCGACCTGCTGGCGCTGTTTATCGGCCAACTCAAGAGCCGCGCCGAAGCCAACGCGGGGCGTGAGTTCGAAGAAGTGGTATTGGGCCGCCCGGTATTCTTCGTCGATGACGACCCGATGGCCGACCAGGAAGCCGAGAACACCCTGGTGGACGTGGCGCGCAAGATCGGCTTCAAGGACATCTCGTTCCAGTACGAACCGATTGCGGCGGCGTTCGACTACGAGTCCACCATTGAAAAAGAGGAGCTGGTGCTGATCGTCGACATCGGCGGTGGTACCTCCGACTTCTCCCTGGTGCGCCTGTCGCCGGACCGCCGTCACAACGACAACCGCCAGAGCGACATCCTCGCCACCGGTGGCGTGCACATCGGCGGTACCGACTTCGACAAGCAGCTGTCCCTGGCCGGCATGATGCCGCTGTTCGGCTACGGCAGCCGCATGAAGAGCGGCGCCTACATGCCTACCAGCCATCACATGAACCTGGCGACCTGGCACACCATCAACTCGGTGTACTCGCAAAAGTCCCAGCTGGCCCTGGGCAGCATGCGCTACGACATCGAAGACACCGGCGGCATCGACCGCCTGTTCAAGCTGATCGAACAGCGCGCCGGGCACTGGCTGGCGATGGAAGTGGAAGAAACCAAGATCCAGCTGACCCAGGCAGACAGCCGCCATGTGCCATTGGACCGTATCGAAGCCGGCCTGAGCGTGGACCTGAGCCGGGCGCTGTTCGAGTCCTCCATCGACAACCTGCTCGAACGCGTGCGCGGCAGTGTCACGCAACTGCTCAATGACGCCTCGGTGAGCGTGGCCCAGGTGGACACGGTGTTCTTCACCGGTGGTTCCAGCGGCATCCCCGCGTTGCGCCACAGTATCTCGGCGATGCTGCCGAATGCGCGGCATGTGGAAGGCAATATCTTTGGCAGTATCGGCAGCGGGTTGGCGATTGAAGCCAGCAAGCGTTATGGGTCTTAAGCGGTAAGTTTTCAGCTGCAAGCGGCAAGTAAAAGCCAATCTGCTTCCACTTGCCGCTTGCAGCTTGTAACTCGCATCTGCGCCTAAACCATCCCACCCAACTTCAGCTCACTCTTCAGATACGCATAATAAATCGGCCCTGCCACCACCCCCGGCAAACCGAACGCGGCTTCAAACACCAGCATCGCCAGCAGTAACTCCCACGACTTGGCACTGATCTGCCCGCCGACGATGCGCGCGTTGAGGAAGTACTCGACCTTGTGGATCACGATCAAATACCCCAGCGCCGCTACCGCCACCCAGATCGACAGCGACAGCGCGACGATGGTGATCAGGGTGTTGGACATCAGGTTGCCGATCACCGGCAGCAAGCCGAGCAGGAAGGTCAGCACGATCAGGGTTTTGGTCAGCGGCAGGTGGATGCCGCACAGCGGCAGCACCACGGCGAGAAACACGGCGGTGAAAGCCGTGTTGAGCGCGGCGATTTTGATCTGGGCGAAGACGATGTTGCGAAACGCCTGGACCAGCAGGCGCAAACGGTCGAACAGCGCGGCGGCCAGGGGTTTGCGTTTGGTCAGGTCGGGCACCCGTTGCAGGGCGATGATGGCGCCGAGCACCATGCCGATCAGCAAGGTGACGAACATATGGGCGGCGTCTTTGCCGACCAGTTGCAGTTCGCTCAAGTGCTTGCTCATCCAGTCGCCGATGGCCACGCGAAACTCGGCGGCGCTGGCGGGCAGGTAGGCGTCGATGAACGGCGGTAACTGGCCGCGTGCGCGGTCGACCACGCCCATGAATTTATCCAGGGAAGCCCCGGGGTTTTCAGCTTCGTGGAGCAGGAAGCTGATGGCGCCGGCGAAGATCAAGGTGAGTACGCTGACGATCAGGGTGCCGAGCAAGGCCACCGCCAGCCAACGGGCGCGCCGGCCTTCGATCAGTCGTTGCAGTTGGGGGGTGAGCATGTTGACCAGTTCATAGACCAACAGGCCGGCCAGCAGGCTGGGCAGCAACTTCAGCGGCAGCACCAGCAGCAACCCGCCGAAAATGATGATGTAGCTGGCCAGCAACAACACATGACGCTGAGAAAACGTTGGCATACAGCCTCAAAACGAACGGCGTTAAAGGATGGGCAGTCTGCCAGCGTTGCAGGCATCAAGCGAGGGGGGACGACTGTGAATGCGATCAAGTGTGGGAGGGGGCTTGCTCCCGATTACGGAGGATCAGCCAATGAATCGATTGACTGACACGGCGCTATCGGGAGCAAGCCCCCTCCCACATTTGATCTGCAGCGCCTGCGAAATCGTGATTAACCTTTGAGGCAGGTGCTCATGAATGTTTTACGCGCATCGCCGGTCAACGCTTTGGTTTTAGCCGACGCATTGCAGTCCTTCATCTTCTGCTGCTGCGGCGTCAGGGTCTTGGCATCGTTGGCGGCAGGCGCCGACAGGCAGGTCTTCATGAAGGCCTTGCGGTCATCGCCCTTGAGGGTCTTGGTGGTGGCTTCGGCATTACAGGTGGTCATTTTGTTCTGCTGGGCAGTGGCGGCAAAACCTTGTGAACACAGCAGCAGGCCCATCATCAACAACGGAATACGCAGCATCTTCATGGAGTTTTCTCCCTGTTACCGTGCCGACGGGCACGGCCTACAGCGCAGTGTAGTCAAAAGCTGTTACAACTTCACCGGCCACGAATATTCGTCCGTCGGTAGTGCTCCGGGGTGCAACCAGCATGGCGTTGGAACATGGCGATAAATGCCGAGGCGGTGCTGTAGCCCAAATCAAACGCCACGTGCTGCACGCTGCGATCACTGTCCAGGGCTTCGATGGCCGCCAGGTAGCGCAGGCGCTGGCGCCATTCACCAAAACTCATACCCAGCTCGCGCACAAACTGACGCGCCAGGGTGCGTTCGCTCACATGTACCTGCTCAGCCCATTGCCCGAGCGGGCGATTGTCGGCGGGCTGCGCCTGCATACCTTCCAGCACCCCCAGCAGCCCGGGGTGGCGGGCGTAGGGCAGGAAGCCATCATGGATCGGCGCCTGCTTGAGTTGGTCCACCAGCACCTGGGCCAGGCGGATATCCGCGTCCGATTGCGGGATATTCACGTCGCGCTGGGCGAAATCGCTGAGGATGGCCTTGAGAATATCGCTGATCGTCAGCGTGCACGGCGCTTGCGGCAGCTGCTCGCAGAGCGTCGGCGCCAAGCCCACCGAACGATAGACAATCGCCTGGGCGTTGTAGGAGCTGTGTTCGGTATTGGGCGGAATCCACACCGCGTACTGCGGCGGCGACATAAAACGGCTTCCAGCCACCTCCATGCGCATCACGCCGTTGGCTGAATAGTCCAACGCCCCCCAGCTGTGCCGGTGCGGGGTGCACTCGGTATCGGGTGCGAAATCGGAATAGCGAAAGTACACAGGGCTCGGCAGGCTGGGGAAATCCGCCAGGCGTACGGTATGTCGGGGCATGTTGTCTGGATTCAGAGGTCGGTTGTCTGGATCGCAGTATAGGCTTCGATCCAGACAGAGGATAATCGCGCCTCGTCAACACAGTGGGTTTCTTTCAATGCAATACGCGTATCCGCTGCTGGCCATTTTTATCTGGGCTGGCAACACCGTGGTCAACAAATTGGCCGTGGGCTCGATTTTCCCGGCTGAAATCGGCTTTTACCGCTGGCTGTTCGCAGCACTGCTGTTCACCCCGTTCATGCTCAAGCCGGTCGTTGCCAACTGGGCGCTTATCCGCCCCAACCTGGGCAAGATCTTCATCCTCGGCGTGCTGGGCATGGCGGTGTATCAAAGCCTGGCCTATTACGCCGCCACGCTGACCAGCGCCACTAACATGGGCATCATTCTCTCGCTGATGCCGCTGATGGCGTTGACCGCCGCGATTATCAGCCTGGGGCAACGCCTGACCTTCGGCGCGCTGACCGGCGCGGTGCTGTCGTTCGCCGGTGTCGTGGTGGTGGTATCGTCCGGCAGCCTGGGCGCGCTGTTGCAACACGGGGTCAACCTGGGTGACGGCATGATGCTGGTGGCGACGCTGGCTTATGCGGTCTACAGCACCCTGCTGAAAAAATGGCAACTGCGCCTGCCACCGTTGGTGCTGCTGTATTTGCAGGTGCTGGTGGCGGTGGTGGTGCTGCTGCCGCTGTACCTGTTCTCGGCCAAGGCCGGTTTGGGCTGGACGAATATTCCGCTGGTGCTGTACGCCTGCCTGCTGGCTTCAATGCTGGCGCCGCTGGCGTGGATGCACTCGGTGAAGACCCTGGGGCCAAGCCGTACCACGCTGTTTTTCAACCTGCTGCCGTTGATTACCGCACTGATCGCAGCAGTGGTGTTGAAGGAAGAGTTGGCGCTGTATCACCTGGTGGGTGGCTTGCTGACCCTGGGTGGAGTGATCCTGTCGGAGCGCTGGACCACACCGGTCAGACGTGCTCATGACACATCCTGTTAAATCCGATAAAACTTTTCGCCTGGCCCGGGACTCACAACCTATAGCGATCACGCCGGCAGAGCGTGGCGTACAACCGGATTAGCCCCAGGAGATTGAAATGACTGAAGCACACTTGACTGACATTGCGACCCTGCGCAGCCGCGCCCGCCAGAATGTCGAAAACGGTGCCGTGACCGAAGGCTACGACGCCGACCGTCAGGAAATCATCCGCCTGCTCAACGAGTCGCTGGCCACTGAGCTGGTTTGCGTGTTGCGCTACAAGCGTCACTACTTCATGGCCAACGGCCTGAAAGCCAGCGTGGCTGCCGATGAGTTCCTTGAACACGCCACCCAGGAAGCCGAGCACGCCGACAAACTGGCCGAGCGTATCGTGCAACTGGGCGGCGAGCCGGAGTTCAACCCCGACCTGCTGTCGAAGAACTCCCACGCTCAATATGTGGCAGGCAACTCGCTCAAAGAGATGGTCTACGAAGACCTGGTAGCCGAGCGCATCGCGGTGGACAGCTACCGTGAAATCATCCAGTACATCGGCGATAAAGACCCGACTACCCGTCGCATCTTCGAAGACATCCTGGCCCAGGAAGAAGAGCACGCCGATGATATGGCGGATATTCTGCAGGACCTCTGACAGGTCGCAGTTCAAACCCCAGGTGCAAGCCGAGCGCTTCCACCTGGGGTTTTATTCTGTCTATATGCCCACCACCGACCTGTCAGGTTTGACAGTAGATTTTCCAGCGCACCAGCGCTAATTAATACTTCCAACGTTCGCTGACAACACTGTCAGCCGAATGAAAAGGGAGTAACCGCCCATGAAAAACACTTACCTCTTTGCAACGGCGATGGCCACGCTGCTGATCAGTCATGGCGCCTTGGGCCTGGATGCGAACGAGGAGATAACCCCCAGCAGCAAGGGTTACCAATATTTAGTCTACGCGGTGACCTGGCAGCCCAGTTTCTGCAAGCTCAAGCCGAAAACGTCGGGCTGCGATAAACCGCCGCAAAAGTTTCTGACCCATGGCATCTGGCCCTATAACAACAGCATCGGGCAAAAAACCAATCGTCATCCGGCCAATTGCAATACCGCGCCCAGCTGTAAATCATCCACAGAGTGCGATATCAGCGAGGACAAACTCAACCAAATTTCCGACACCCGCGCAATTGCCGGGCTAGTAACCGCCTCCCCGCAAGAAATGTTCAGATACGAGTGGAAGAAACACGGGACCTGCTCCAATCAAACTGAGACGGACTATTTCAATGACATTGTCAGACTGCGAAAAGCAGTGATGTACCTCGAGCCAATGTTTAATACCTGGATAGGTCGTAGCGTGAAGTTCGATCAACTCAAAAATGCATTCCCGACCCATGCATCTTTCCGCTGTTTTACCCTGGACGGTAAGCAGTACTTGCATGAAGTGTTCTACTCGATCTATCCGGACGGCACCCCCTATAAAGGCGATCCGTCCCTCCAGATCGGTATTCCCTGCGCGCCCGGGGAAACGCTTATCCCCAGTGGCAGTTAACCTTTCACCGTCTTGGGTGCCTTGCCTTCCTTCATCTGCTGCAGCAACGGTGCGCACTCATTGGGCTCTCCGCCACTTGGAGCGACCAACGCGAGCAAGCCGGCGGCCGGCCCGGCGATGACGCCCAGGGCAACCATACCTGCGCCACGTAGCGCCAGCGGAATGGCTTTCACGCCAGCATTGGGCTTGATAAACGGCCCATTGACGTACAGCGGCGAGCGCAGCGAAAACAAGCGAAAGCCCTTGGACTCCGGCGTGATGGTCAGGTCCAACTGCTCCGTGGCCATGTTCGCGGTGCCGTCGATGTAGATGATGGCGTTCTCGGTATCGAACACAAACAACCGCGTGGTCGCCAGGCCCGTCTTGATGCCGAAGTCCGCCGCTGCGCAGTTGATCTTCACTTCCTCGTCGCCGAACAGGCGCCCCACGACGTAGTTGCCCACGTTGAGCCCGGCGATTTCCATCAGGCTGCGGCTGATGGCGCCATCGTTGATCAGCATCTTCAGGTCGCCGTTGGAGGTTCCCAGCAGTGCCGCCACCGAGTTGCCGCGCCCGGAAATATCGGCATCGCCGTTGAGTTCGCCGAAGCTGGTTTTCATCGGCTCAAAGGTCGGGAACAGTTGCTTGAGCTTGAAGTTGCGTGCCGTCAGCTTGGCGCTGCCTTCCATCGGCGTAATGCGGCCATTCAAGCGAATCTGCGCATCGAGCTTGCCGCCGGCCACGCCGAAGCGCAGGGGTTCGAGACTAAGTTGGCCGTCGTTGAGCACCAGGTGCGTATACAGATCGGTGAAGGGCAAGTCGGCACTGTGCACGATGCGCTTGCCGGTGAATTCCACGTCGGCATCCATCTCGCGCCAGCGTTCGGTGCGGAACTCTTCAACCGGCAGCACTTTGGTCGCCGGTTGTTTGCTTTCACCGCCACGAGCTTTTTGCTCGGCGTTGGAATCCGCGCCAATCAGAGGCGCCAGGTCATCCATCAGCAGTTGGTTGGACACCAGCGCGCCGCTGAGCTTGGGCCGTGGCTGGCTGGCGACATAGGCCAGGTCGCCATGGATGTCGCTGTTGCCGATCTTGCCGTTGAAGTTCTCGTAGCGGAATGAGGCGCCGCTGGTTTCATGCAGCTTGGCGATCAAATGGCCGTCGGTTGAATAGGCCGGCGAATCCGGCAAGGTCACACCAGTCAACGGGTAAAGGTTACCCAGGCTGCTGCCCGAGAGTTTCAGGCGCAGGTCCAGGGCACCGAGGTTAAGCGGGTCGGTCAAGGTGCCGGCCAGGGCGATGCTGGTGTCGGCGACTTTCACCTGGGCTTGCAGCGGGAACGGCTTGGCCGCGTCCTGCAAGGCCAGCAGACCGCCGATCTTGCCGGTGCCGGCGAGCTTCTGGCCGTGATATTGGCCTTTGACCTTGAGGCCGAACGCGTAGTCCTGAGGCGCCGAGCCTTTTTCCAGCGCCTTCTTGGCATCGGCGTCCCCGACAATTTCACCAAACGGGATGGGTTTGCCCAAGGGGTCGATGATCACATCCAACTGAGTCTTGAGGGTTTGATCGTCGAGGGTCACATGGCCCTTGTCAAAGCCGATGGCGCCGATATCCACCACCCAGTTGGAGGGCTCGGCGTCGGGGTCCTTGGGATCGAACTTGAACGTCCAGTTGGCGCGGCCGTCGGCCAGGCGCTGCAACTGGGCACTGGGTTCGGTGAGGTCAATGCGCGGGATCACCACGCGCTGCACCAGCAAAGCCAGGGGTGAAATACGCAGCTCGACCTTCTTGAGCGTGACCATCTGCGGTTGTTTCGACCAATCCGGGTTGCCCAGGGTCAGGTCTTCGGCGATCACATGGGGCCACGGCACCCAGGCACGCCAGCCGCCCTCATCGGGCTCGCGCTGCCACACCACCGCGAGGTTGCCGTTGATGGCGAACGGGCGATGCAGTTCCTCGGAGACCTTGGCATTGAGGGGCGGCTTGATGCGGTTCCAGTCGAAGAACACCAACACCAGTACCACGATGGCCATTAACAGAACGAAGCTGGCGCAGCTCCAAGCGAGAATTTTACGAGTGCGCGTCATTGCACAGGACTCCTGAATACGACTGGCTGGGCAACAGCCTTTTAAACAGCTTATAGGACTACGACTGGCAAAGTGCCTGGGGGTTTAACGCAACGGCGGATTTAGCCGAAAAAAGCAATTTTCCTGATCAACCAGACAATTTCCCCCATCGAAGACGCACCATTGTTACCCAGGTTCGTGTCGAAAATACCCACATCGGTGCAAAGCCGCGGGCTTGAGAGGCTCGATCTAGAGCCTCCGGCGAGAACAATCAATTCTGTTGATTATTACCATTGTGTTTATGAACTTTTATATCGACTTATCAAGAGTAGCATTAGCCCTGTACCCACTTTATCGCCCTCCCAAGGAGCAACCATCATGAAACGCCAATTACTCGCTACCGTCCTGTTATCTGTCCTGGCTTCCAGCGCTTTCGCCCTGCCAGCCGCCGAACAGGCCACCCCACAGAACAAAGCTCAAGCCATGCAGACTAGCCAAACCGTGGCGCGCAGCGGTTCGCAAGAAGACGAAAACCGTGACTACGCCAAAGGTGCTGTAGCTGAAAATGGCTACAATCGCTTGCAAGAGAAAGGTCTGGTAGAAGGCGGTGCTGAACAAGCCAACAAACGCGCCTACACCGAAGGCGTTGCTGAAGGTGGTGCCGACCGTCTGCAAGAACTGCATCAAGCACAGAGCTAAGCCCGTGGTGGCCCAGAAAAAAGCCCGATCAGCCGATCGGGCTTTTGCTTTTATATAGACCGCGTCACGCCTCGCCCCCGCCAAGTTCGACGCCGGCAAAGCGCTTTTGCTAGAGTGCGTCGCTGTACTTGCCGACAAAAGCCCATCCGCTCATGCTGCCCCGCGCCGAACAGAAGCAACAGACACGCCTTGCCTTGATGGACGCAGCCCGCCATCTGATGGAGTGTGGCCGTGGGTTTGGCAGCCTGAGCCTGCGCGAAGTGGCCAAGACAGCGGGTATAGTGCCAACTGGTTTCTATCGCCATTTTGCCGACATGGACCAGCTTGGGCTGGTATTGGTCAGCGAAGTCGGCCAGACCTTCCGTGCCACGATCCGCCTGGTGCGCCACAACGAATTCGTGATGGGGGGCATTATCGATGCCTCTGTGCGGATCTTTCTCGACGTAGTTTCGGCCAACCGTTCGCAATTCCTGTTTTTGGCCCGCGAACAGTACGGCGGCTGCCTGGCCGTGCGCCAAGCCATCGGCGCCCTGCGCGAGGACATCACCCGCGACCTGGCCGCCGACCTGACGTTGATGCCAAAATTGCAGCATCTGGATGCAGAAGGTTTACATGTGATGGCCGACCTGATCGTCAAAAGCGTGTTTGCCACCCTGCCCGATATCATCGACCCACCGGCCCATGCCCTGCCGGCCCACCTCACGCCCCAGGCGAAAATCACCCAGCAACTGCGCTTTATCTTTATCGGCCTCAAGCACTGGCAAGGGCTGGGCAGTACCGAGTAATCCCTCAGCCAGCCTTGTGAAAACGCTTGGCCGTTGTGTAGTTCTTGCTCCAGTACTTATTGCTCAACGAATCGATACGCACATGCTTGCCGGTACGCGGTGAATGGATGAACTTGCCTTCGCCGATATACAGCCCGACGTGACTCACCTGCCCTCGCCCGTTGCCTTTGAAAAATACGGCATCGCCCGGTTTTAACGCTGTGCGCTTGATGGTTGCAGCGGTTGAACGGTGCATCGCCGCAGTGGTACGCGGCAGCTGAATGTTGGCTTCGGTCTTGAACAGATAGACCAGGAAACTGCTGCAATCAAACCCCTGCTCGGCAGACGTACCGCCCCACTTGTAGGGAGTGCCGAGCAGTTGATGGGCGCGGTCGATCACATCGTCGACCGAAGACGCCGCATGGCTTGAAGCGAAAGTCGGCGGCTGTTGAAGATTGGCCGAGGCTGACGAGATAACACACGACAGGCCGACAATGACTGAACAAATAAATGACTTGAACATGATGAACATCGCGGTGAATTAAACACGGCGCGAATGTTAAAGAACCATCACGTAAGCCCACGAAGGCCGATTCTCGGGTCTTTGTAGGATAAATCCTTAAAAACGCAACGGATAATTGGATGAAAGAAATTTCATGCAGCACCAGGCTTCTTTCAGGGAAAACGCCCTTTTCCAGTGCTATAACCGCTCATGTGCACCAAATTTGAACGATCTATACAACCCGTGGATGCCCTATCCATGCGCAACCACCTGCACTGACAGGAAACTCCTACGCCAATAGCAGGTTGGCAAGCCCCTTGCTCTAGCACTGCTATCGCTCATAGCTGGAAGCCTACCGATGCTGGTGATCCACCGCCGAATCGCCCCCCAAGCCCTCTGGGCCGCTGAGTTGCTGCTGAACTTCGAAGCCCGCAGCAAAAGCCGCCTGCGCTGTTTCAGTGCCGACGGTGAAGACGTCGGCCTGTTTTTGGAGCGTGGGCAGCCGCCCTTGCACGATGGCGAGTTCCTACAGGCTGAAGACGGACGTGTCGTACGCGTGTGCGCCCGCCCTGAACAACTGCTGCACGTCACTTGCCGCAACGCCTTTGAACTGACCCGCGCTGCCTATCACCTGGGTAACCGCCATGTGGCCCTGCAAGTCGGCGACGGCTGGCTGCGCCTGCTCGACGACTACGTGCTCAAGGCGATGCTGGAACAGTTGGGCGCCGACGCGCAAACCATCGAGGCGCCGTTCCAGCCGGAACATGGCGCCTACGGCGGCGGCCATCATCATTCGCGCCATGGCGACGAAGACTTCAACTACCCGCCCAAGCTGCACCAGTTCGGCGTACGTCTATGAACCCAGCCTGGGCGCTGTTGCGCCTGGCCAGTCCGCAGTTGCCGATTGGCGGCTACAGCTATTCCCAGGGCCTGGAAATGGCTGTGGACAACGGCCGCGTACAGGATGCCGCGAGCGCAGGGCGCTGGATCAGCGATCAGTTGCTGCTCAACCTTGCGCGCTTCGAAGCGCCGCTGTTGCTCGGCCATTGCCGCGCTGCCGCTGAACAGGACTGGCCTGGGCTGGCGCAATTGTGCGAAGAACACCGCGCCAGCCGTGAGACCCGCGAGCTGTATCAGGAGAGCCGGCAAATGGGTTACTCCCTGCAGCAACTGCTCAATGGCTTACCGGAACTGGACAGCACCGCCCGTGAGTTCCTTGCACAACGCGGCGAACCGCACCTGGCTCTTGGCTGGGCCCTGGCCGCCCGCGCCTGGCACATCAGCCCCGACGATGCCCTCGCCGCGTGGCTGTGGAGCTGGCTGGAGAACCAATTGGCCGTGCTGATGAAAACCCTGCCACTGGGCCAGCAAGCCGCGCAACGCCTGACCAGCGAACTGCTGCCCTTGCTACAGCAAGCCCAGCAGGACGCCGAGCGCATTGACCCTGCGCGGTTGGGCAGCGCCGCCTTTGGCCTGTCCCTGGCGTGCATGGCCCACGAACGCCAGTACAGCCGCCTGTTTCGTTCCTGAACGTTTTTTATTGTGGAGAAGCACATGAACACACAACCCCTGCGCGTCGGAATCGGCGGCCCGGTGGGCTCCGGCAAGACCGCCCTGACCCTGGCCCTGTGCCTGGCGCTGCGTGATCGCTATAACCTGGCGGTGGTCACCAACGACATCTATACCCGCGAAGACGCCGACTTTCTGGTACGTAACAAGGCACTGGCGCCGGAGCGCATCATCGGCGTGGAGACCGGCGGCTGCCCGCACACGGCGATTCGCGAAGATGCTTCGATCAACCTTGAGGCCGTGGACCAGCTCAACCGCCGCTTTCCCGGCCTGGACCTGATCCTGGTGGAGTCCGGCGGCGACAACCTGTCGGCCACCTTCAGCCCGGAACTCTCGGACCTGACCATTTATGTGATCGATGTGTCCGCTGGTGACAAGCTGCCACGCAAAGGCGGGCCCGGTATTTGCAAATCCGACTTGCTGGTGATCAACAAGATCGACCTGGCCCCGCTGGTGGGCGCCTCGCTGGAGTTGATGAACAGCGACACCCAGCGGATGCGCAACGGCAAACCCTTTGTGTTCAGCAACCAGAAAACCGGAGTCGGCCTGGACGACATCGTCGCCTTCATCGAACGCCAGGGCTTGCTGACCGCCGCCTGATCAACCCATAAGGAACCTGTCCATGAGCCTCAACAAACTCTTCGCCGCTGCCGCGCTGCTGCTGGCCCCTGCCCTGGCCTTCGCGCACCCTGGCCACGGCGACAATGGCCTGGTGGCCGGCATCAGCCATCCCTTGGGCGGCCTCGATCACTTGCTGGCCATGGTTGCGGTCGGCCTGTGGGCGGCCCAACAGAAAGGCGTCGCGCGCTGGGCACTGCCATGCACCTTCGTCGGCACCATGCTGATCGGCGGGGTGTTGGGTTTTGAAGGGCTGCAATTGCCGGCGCTGGAAAGCGGGATTGCCGCTTCGGTGCTCGCCCTGGGCCTGGCCGTGGCACTGGCGGTGCGGCCGCCGCTGTTCATGGCGGTGGGTGCCACGGCATTGTTTGCGTTGTTTCACGGCGTGGCCCATGGCCTTGAACTGCCGGACATGACCAGCCCTTGGGCGTATGCCATTGGGTTTGTGGGTGCGACCGCGGCGTTGCATGCCGCCGGTTATGCAGTGGTGCGCTTTTTGCCAGCGGCTGCAGCACCCTTGGTGCGGGTGGCCGGGGCGGCTTCGGCAGCGACTGGGGTGTGGTTGTTGGCGGGCTGATCGTCAGCGACTGCAAGGACCTCATCGCAGGCAAGCCAGCTCCCACATTTGAGAGGGTTCACACTTCAAAAATGTGGGAGCGGGCTTGCCCGCGATAGTGCCAGTACAAACACCACCGATCCCAAGCCTGCTACCATGCGCGGCAAACACCCCTGCCGTGACGACGCCAGCCAATGCCCATCGCTTCCCCCTCTTCCCTGACGCCTGTGCTCACGCACTTCCATGACCTGATCGTGCCCCTCTGGCAAGGTCCGGGTTGGAATGCCGACCTCGCACTGCCCTTTGAGGCACTGGATGCCGATCATCAACCATTGCCCCCACAACGCTATCGCGCCATGGCGTGCGCCCGGCAGCTGTACCTGTTCGCCAGCCTGATCGGCGAGCCAGGTGCGGCCTTTGCCGATGAACGGGCGGCGGCGCTGTTCCGCTCCCTGCAGCGGCACTTCCATGATGCCGAGCACGGCGGCTGGTTCTACAGCATCGACCCGGCCGGCCAACCGCTGGACAAGCGCAAGGACCTCTACACCCACGCGTTCATCATCTTTGCCTGTGCCCATTACTGGGCCAAGGTGCGTGAACCCTTGGTGGAGTCAGTGCTCAACGCCGCACTGGAAGTTGTGGCTCAACGCTTTGCCACAGGCGATGGCTTGTATGAGGCCGTACTTGAGCGCAACTGGGCCTCGCTGAAATCCGGCCCGTTGCAAAACCCGCTGATGCACTTGGCCGAGGGCTTCCTCGCCACCCTCGCGGTACGCGAGGACGCGCAGGTACAAGCGGCACTGCTGGCACTGGCGACGGCCATGCAGCAACGCTTCATCGACCGCGAGCACGGCGTGATGCTGGAGAAACCGCTGGGCGCTGTGGATAACTGGTTTGAGCCAGGGCACCAGTTCGAATGGTTCTTTTTGCTGGAATCCTCAGAGGTGCTGCGCGGCACGCCGCTGCATGCATCACTGACACGGGCGTTTGCCTATGCCGAGCAAAAGGGTGTGGATAAGTTAAGCGGTGCGGTCAGTGGCATGTTGGCACTCGATGGCATGGTGCGCGACGGCACTCAGCGCATCTGGGCCCAGGCGGAATACCTGCGAGCACTGACCTTGCGTCCCGGCAGCGAGACGGTGCTGCAACGTCAATTGCTGGCGCTGCAACAGCGTTTTCTGCATGCAAAGGGCTGGCATGAATGCCTGGATGCCGACGGTAAGGTGAGCCGGCGGGATATGCCTTCTACCACCCCTTATCATTTGGCGACTTGCTATCAGGGTCTGGTCCAGCATCTGGGCTGACCTGCAAGGCCCCATCGCAGGCAAGCCAGCTCCCACACCTTAATGTGCGAACCCAATCAATGTGGGAGCTGGCTTGCCTGCGATAGCCTCACCTCGGTCTAACAGACGTTATGCAATCCATTTGCGATCGCCCGTAAAACTGATCGTCAACCAACGCGCCGCATCCGGCGTGCCCAGCCCTGTGGATATCTCTTCGCGCAACCTGTCGAGGGTCGCGACCTTATCCACTGGGTAATCGGCCGGCAGCACTACATGAATCTCGATAAACCGCGCCCGCCCGTGCTTCTGCACATAGGACACGTAGTCATCGAAACCATGCCTGGCCTGCGCCGCATCCATCACTTCGCGTACTTTATCGTCCAGGTGATCCGGCGCGATCCCCAGCACTTCACGCAACGCCGGGCGCAGGATCTTGAACGCTGGCGCCAGCATACTCAGGGCCAACAGGATCAAAATCAGCGGGTCGACGTACACCGCCCATTCGCCATAGCCCTGGGACTTGAGCAGCAGTGCGGCAAGGAAGCTGATCAGCAAGCCCACCGACAGCATTGCGTCCACCAGCCAACTGATGTTGTCGAACTGGATCAGCGACGATTTAAGCGTGCGGTTGCGGTAGCGCACATAAAAGAAGTAGGCGAACTCCACGACGGTAAACACCGCCGCATAAATGATCACCAGCCCCAACTCGATCTCGCGCCCGCCGTTGATGATGCCGAACACACCATTGAGGAACGCGTAGATGGCGATCAGCAGCAGGAAGCTGCCTTCGATCAACAGCACCATCGGTTCCAGGTGCCAATAGCCGAACTGGAAGCGCTCGTTGCTTTTCTTGGCGATCAGCTTGGCCGTGATCAGCATCAGCACCTTGATGGCGGTGGCGATCAGCGAGAAAAAGCCGTCGAATAAAATGGATTGGGCGCCGGATATGACACCCGTGACAATCCCGGCGATCGCCACGGCGAACATCAGGATGGTCGATTGTTTGAGCAGTGCCTGCTCACCTCGGTTACTCACATTTCCTCCTGTCAAAACCTTTAAACCGCACAGTGCGGAGGGTTTTCAGGAGCGGAGTGTACCTTATGGCCTGTTTTTGGCCGATTTACCGCTATCGGGGCAAGCCCCCTCCCACACTTGATCTGCGAACCCGATCAATGTGGGAGGGGGCTTGCCCCCGATGCAGGCGACGCGGTCTAAGGCCCTATTTGGCCCCCCGCTCAATCGCAAACCCAGCCCAGGTCTGGCTCACAGGCATCAGCTCCAACCGGTTGATATTCACGTGCGCCGGCGTATTCATCACCCAGAAAATCGTATCGGCAATATCCTGCGGCTGGATCGGCTCGGCACCTGCGTAGGTGGCGTCATAACGCGCCTGGTCACCGCCAAAGCGCACCAGCGAGAACTCGCTCTCGCACAGGCCCGGCTCGATGTTGGTCACACGCACGCCAGTGCCTTGCAGGTCGCAGCGCAGGTTCAACGAGAACTGCTTCACGAACGCCTTGGAGCCGCCATACACATGGCTGCCGGGGTACGGGTAGTTACCGGCGATGGAACCCAGGTTGATGATCCCCGCACCACGGCCATGAGCAATCAGGCGCGGCAGCAGCAGGTTGGTAGTGGTCAGCAGGCCCTTGATATTGGTGTCGACCATGGTTTCCCAGTCGTCGAGGTCGCACTTGGGGGCCGGATCAGTGCCCACGGCCAGGCCAGCGTTGTTGATCAGGCCACGCAGTTTGGCGAACGACGGCGGCAAGTTGGCGATGGCCTCCTCCATGCCTTTGCGATCGCGCACATCCACCACCAGGCCATGCACTTCGGTCTGCCTGGAAAGTTCTTCGACCAAGGCATTCAAGCGCTCGGCACGACGACCGGTGAGCACCAGTTTCCAGCCGGCTTCGGCAAAACGACGGGCACAGGCCTCGCCGAAACCTGAAGTAGCGCCAGTAATGAATAGCGTGTCGGACATGGTGTTCTCCTTGAGTGCATCGGGGAAAAAAGTTGCCAGCAGAATGCCCTTCCGCCGCGGCTGCGGCAACCGCTACGCACGTAACTTCACACGCAACTGTGCGTTTTTTAACCACCCCAAGCAAAGCCTTATAAACCGTGGCCTGCAGCCATATGCGCGCAGGTTATCCACAACTGCGCCCACAGTCTTTGGGGGCAAGTGCACATCGCTCGAAGCCACTGTGTACAAGGCTTGCAGGCGTTTTTAGAAAGTTTTTTGCTTGACCTTGGCTGGGTCGTATGTAGCCCCTGAAAAATTCGGAAAAACGCAACGATGGCTTCAGGCCAGTCATTCCGGCCCCTGCGGGCGTCTTTCCAGAGTTTAGTCACAGACTTATCCACAGGCTGGATGGACATATTCCGGTCATATACCTGTGTCTTTAAACAGGTTGACAAAGCCGGTAGAGGGTCGAGAAAAAGCCGCCGATCAAAAAACAACCACAACGCTACAGACCCCGTATTCAAAGGCTTTCAGCCAAGTACACCCACGTTACCCACAGCCGGTTCCACAGTGGATGGGGACAAGTCAAAACTGTGACAAAACAGGGATTTGCGGCGGCTATATGTCGCGCTTTGGAGGTGGGCTGGATTTGTTTTCCACAATTTGGTGGAGGGCTTGTTGACACCGCAAAAACAAATGTGGGAACCGGGCCTTGGGTGGGAGCTGGCTTGCCTGCGATGCAGCCACCTCGGTATGCCAGCTAAACCGAGGTGATGCTATCGCGGGCAAGCCCGGCTCCCACATAAGGCCAGGTTCCCACAGGGGTGATGTGTCTGGACTTGAGGTCAGTGACCGCCCAGGTAGGCGTTGCGCACTTCCTCGTTCACCAGCAGCTCTTTACCGGTGCCCGTCAGGCGAATCTCGCCATTGACCATCACATACGCCCGATCCGACAAGCGCAGCGCATGGTTGGCGTTCTGCTCCACCAGGAAGATGGTCATCCCGGTAGACGCCAGCTCGCGCAGGGTAGAAAAGATCTGCTTCACCACAATCGGCGCCAGTCCCAGGCTTGGCTCGTCGAGCAGCAACAGTTTGGGCCGGCTCATCAGCGCACGAGCGATGGCGAGCATTTGCTGCTCGCCGCCGGACATGGTCATGGCGCGCTGGTTACGCCGCTCCTTGAGCCTGGGGAACAGCTCGAACATGCGTTGCATATCCTCGCTGGCAAACTTGTCGCCAATGGGGATGGTGCCCATCAGCAGGTTTTCCTCGACGGTCATGTCGGGGAACACCCGCCGCCCTTCCGGCGACTGCGCAATGCCGTTGGAGGCGATGTAGTGGGACGACTTGTGGGTAATGTCGACGCCGTTGTACAGAATCTGCCCCGACTCGGCCCGAGGCTGGCCGAAGATCGACATCAGCAGCGTGGACTTTCCCGCGCCGTTGGAGCCGATCAGGCTGACGGTTTCGCCTTCGTTGATGTGCAGCGAGACTTTCTTCAACGCCTGGATCGGGCCGTAGAACACGTCCAGGTCCTTCATTTCGAGGATAGGTGCGCTCATACCAACTCCTCTTCGTCCGCGCCCAGGTAGGCGGCGATCACTTTCGGGTCGTTGCGGATCGCGTCGGGGCCGCCTTCGGCGATCACGTTGCCGTGGTCCAGCACCACAATGTGGTCGGAAATACTCATCACCATGCCCATGTCGTGTTCGATCAGCACCACCGTGAGGTCGTGTTCGTCGCGCAGCAGGCGAATCATCGCGCTGAGGGCTTCGGTTTCCTGAGGGTTGAGGCCCGCTGCCGGTTCGTCCAGGCAGATGATCTGCGGCCGCGTGCACATGGCGCGGGCGATTTCCAGGCGGCGCTGCTGGCCATAGGAGAGCTCGCCAGCCAGGCGGTTGGCGCAGTCCACCAGGTCCACAACCTCCAGCCAGTAGAACGCACAGTCCAGGGCGTCACTTTCAGCCTTGCGGTAGCCCTTGGTATTGAGGATGCCCGCGAGCATGTTGCGGTTGACCCACATGTGCTGGGCCACCAGCAGGTTTTCCAGCACCGACATTTCCTTGAACAGGCGAATGTTCTGGAAGGTCCGTGCCAGGCCGGCGCGGTTTACCAGGTGGGTGCCGCCGAACATCTTGTAGTACACGCGGCTGAGGAAGCTTTTGGGCGACACGAAGTCGGTGGCCTCAAAGCGCTCACCCAACAACTGGATGACGTTGGTTTGCTTGCCGCGCACGTTGAGTTCGATCTTGCCGCCGCTGGCTTTGTAAAAGCCGGTGAGGCAGTTGAACACCGTAGTTTTGCCGGCGCCATTGGGGCCGATCAGGGCAAATATCGAGTTGCGTTCGACCTTGAGGCTGACATCGCTCAGGGCCTTGATGCCACCGAAGTGCATCATCAGGTGTTCGACAGATAGCACGACTTCCTTGCTCATGGCGCTACCCCCTTGCGTGGCGTCACACCGGTGCGGCTGATCCGAATCAAGCCACGCGGTCTCCAGATCATCATCACCACCATCAACACGCCAAACAGCAGCACACGGTATTCGGAGAAGCTGCGCAGCAATTCAGGCGCCACGGTCAGCACAAACGCCGCAATCACCACGCCCACCGTCGAGCCCATGCCGCCCAACACCACGATGGCCAGGATCAACGCCGACTCGAAGAAGGTAAACGACGACGGATTGACGAAGCCCTGGTAACTGGCAAAAAACACACCCGCCAATCCGGCAGTGGAAGCCCCAATGGTGAACGCCGAGAGCTTGACCAATACGTGATTCAGGCCCATGGAACGACAGGCGATTTCATCTTCACGCAAGGCTTCCCAGGCGCGACCGACCGGCATACGCGTGAGGCGATGCTTGATGTACAGCACGGCCAGCACCACCAGAAACAGCACGATGTAGATGAACATGAACTTGATGTTGGGGTTGTAATCGATGCCGAAGAACTCGTGGAACGGGATGCCGCCATCTTTGGCACGCTTGCCGAACTCAAGGCCCAGGAACGTCGGCGAAGGCACCGGCATACCGTTGGGGCCGCCGGTGAACGACAGCCAGTTGTTGAGCACCAGGCGAATGATTTCACCAAAGCCCAGGGTCACGATGGCCAGGTAGTCACCGTGCATTCGCAGCACCGGGAAGCCGAGTATGCACCCCGCCAGCGCCGCCGCGATTGCCGCCAGCGGCAGCACCGTCCAGAACCCCAGGCCGAGGTATTGGTAACCCAGCGCCAGGCCGTAGGCACCGATGGCATAGAACGCCACGTAACCCAGGTCGAGCAGGCCCGCCAGGCCCACCACGATGTTCAGGCCAAGGCCAAGCAACACGTAGATCAGCCCGAGAATCACCACGGTCAGCAGGTATTTGTTGGCGAAGATCGGGAACACGATGGCGATCACGATCAACGCCGGGATGATCCAGCGCAACCGCGATTTGTAGTCCGGTGGCAGCACGTGCACACCCGAGCCGCTGCTTTCAAAACCCTGCAGAATCTTCACGCCCTTGGGGGTTTGCAGGAACAGGCTGAGGGCAAAACGGCCGGCCATGACGATGGCGACCAACGTGGCAACGCGCAGCGGCTCCAGGTTGAAGCTGTAGCCGTCGAGCACTACGCCGACGATGGGCCCGAACACGATCAGCGAAATCAGCCCGGCGAGGACCGTATCGACCACACTTTTCTTGATATCGATAGATTTGGCAGCAGACATGTTTACACCTTCGCCACAAGTGGGCGACCAAGCAGGCCCTGGGGACGGAAAATCAGAATCACCACCAGCAGGGAGAAACTGAACACGTCTTTGTAGTCAGAGTTGATCAACCCCGAGAACAGCGACTCGGAGATACCAAGGATGATCCCGCCCAGCATCGCCCCAGGCAGGGAGCCGATGCCGCCGAGTACCGCCGCGGTAAACGCCTTGATGCCGATGATGAAGCCGGCATAGAAGTCGAAGGTGCCGTAGTTGAGGGTGATAAGCACGCCGGCCAGGGCAGCCATGGCCGCGCCGATGACGAACACGTAGGAGATCACCCGGTCGGTGTTGATGCCCAGGATCGAGGCCATCTTGCGGTCTTGCTGGGTGGCGCGGCACATGCGACCCAGCTTGGTGTACTTGATGATGTAGGTGAGCAACGCCATGCCGGCGAATGCCGCCACGAGGATGAACACTTTGGTGTAGGTCAGTTGCACGAAGCCAGTGCCGATATCGACGCGCCAGGCGCCGGCCAGCAGGGTCGGGATACCTTGTTGCTTGGCGCCCTGGGCGATCTGTGCGTAGTTCTGCAGGATCAGCGAGATGCCGATGGCGCTGATCAGCGGAGCCAGTCGGGTGGAGTTGCGCAACGGTTTATAGGCGACCCGTTCAATGACCCAACCGTACACGCCGGTGACGACCACGGTGAAGATCAAGGTGCCGAGAATGAGCAGCGGGAAGGATTCGATGCCGAAGTAAGCCAGCAGTGCCAGACTGATCGCCGCGAGGTAAGCGGAAATCATATAAACCTCGCCGTGGGCGAAGTTGATCATGCCAATGATGCCATAGACCATTGTGTAGCCGATGGCGATCAGGCCATAGACCGACCCGAGGGTCAGGCCGTTGACCAGTTGCTGCAGGAAAATACCATCCATAACGCAATCTCACGCGGTGAGCACCTGCACACCTGTCGGTGTGCGGCGCTTCTGGAGGAAAAAACAGATCTCAATAACAACACCGTTCCCCTGTGGGAGGGGGCTTGCTCCCGATTTCGGTGGGTCAGTCATGCATGTGTTGGCTGACACTGCGCTATCGGGAGCAAGCCCCCTCCCACATTGGAAGTGTGGTGCTCAGCCTTACTTCTGTTTTTCCAGCTGATGGTACTTACCGTCCTTGTCCCACTGGTAAACCACATAGTCAGAGACTTTCAGGTCACCTTTGCCGTCCCATTCCTTCTTGCCCATTACCGTCTGCACGGGGTTGGCCTTGAGCCACTTGGCCGCGTCTTCGCCCTTGTTGGACTTGGCACCGTTGAAGCCGGCGGCCAGGGCCTGGATCGAGGCGTAGGCATACAGGGTGTAGCCTTCAGGCTCGGTGCCGTTTTTGCGGAACTCTTCAACCACGGTCTTGCTGTCCGGCAACAGGCGCGGATCGGCGCCGAAGGTCATGTAGACGCCATCGACGTACTGCGCACCACCGGCGGTCGCCACCAGTTCGTCGGTCACTACGCCGTCATCGGACATGAACTTGACGTCTTTGAGGCCCGCTTCACGGATCTGGCGCACCAATGGGCCGGCCTCTGGATGCAAGCCGCCGAAGTACACGACGTCGGCGCCCAGGGAGCGGATCTTGGTGACCAGGGCGCTGAAGTCTTTCTCGCCACGGGTCAGGCCCTCTTCCAGCACCGGCTTGACGCCACGCTTGGTCAACTGCGCAGCGGTGGCGTCGGCCAGGCCTTTGCCGTAGGTGTCCTTGTCGTTGATCACCGCGACTTTCTTGCCCTTGAGCACATCGACGATGTAGTCGCCGGCGACGATGCCTTGCTGGTCGTCACGCCCGCACATACGGAACATCGCGGCCAGGCCGCGCTCGGTGACCTGTGGATTGGTGGAGCCTGGGGTGATGGCGATGATGCCGGCTTCGTCGTAGACCTCAGACGCCGGGATGGTGTTGGACGAGCAGAAGTGCCCGACCACACCGATCACCTTGTCCTGGTCCGCCAGGCGGTTGGCCACGGCCACGGCTTGCTTGGGTTCGCAGGCGTCATCGCCGGCAATCAGCTTGATCTGCTCGCCGTTGATGCCGCCGGCCTTGTTGATAACGTCGGCTGCCGCCTGGGCACCCTTCATGTACTGCTCACCGAAAGCGGCGTTGGCACCCGTCATCGGGCCCGCCACACCAATTTTCACATCAGCTTGAACAAACGTAGAAACACCCAGCGCCGCTGCAACGGCGAGGGCCAGAAAACCTTTCTTGTAAAACGTCTGGGACATGAGTGGTGCTCCGATATTTTTGATTTTTGGCACGACAACTTGCATTCAAACTTTTCACTGAAAGCTCAGAGCAAGCCGCGTGCCATTACTTTTTTATTCTTCAAAAAGACACGGTGTCATTGTTATTACAGGCGTTTCGACGCCTTTTGCCAGGACGTGCAACCGTCTAGCCCCGATAGGTGCAACCAACGAACCAAAAAAGTACAACCCCGCCAGGTCGCAGCTGCAACCAGAGGGATAAACGACAGTTCCTACACCTGTAACAACGTGCGTAACGGAACTGCACATTTACAGTGCGTGATTGCTACGCCTTGCACCAATACAGATGGGTAGCCTGCTAAGAAAAAGCAGGCTTTTGAGCGGTATTTCGCTGATCAGATCACGATCCTCAGACATTGCCCGGCGTGATACAGCGAGAATCCTGCTTCATACAGGCAACTGCGCAGACCTGCACCCGCCAGTGGCTGCATCGGTGCAAAGGGGATCGGCAAGGCCTGGGGATTCTGGTGACACAGATAGTCGGCAAACGCCTTGCCGACCACACTGCCGGTGGTCACACCGCGCCCGTTATAGCCGGTGACTGCGACCAGGCCAGGGGCGGGTTCGAACAGGCGCATCAGATGGTCTGGGGTAAACGCGATGCAGCCGGTCCAGGTGTATTCCCACTGCACCGATTTGAGATACGGGAAGTAGTGCTGCTGCACCCGATCGGCCCACGCCTTGAGGAACCAGGCAGGTTTCTGGTTGCCATTGCCCAGGCTGCCAAGCAACAGACGGCCATCGGCATCGCGACGGATGCTGCTCAGTACCTGGCGCGTATCCCACGAGCCCTGGCCACCGGGGAGGATTTGCCGGGCGGCATCATCGGTCAGCGGCGCTGACGCCACTTGATAGTAATAGCCGGGGAAAAAATTGCGCCGCAACTCGGTCCATTCGCCTTCGGTGTAGGCGTTAGAGGCGATCACCACCTGAGCGGCCTGCACCGCGCCCTCGGCAGTCTGCACCGACCAATCGGCACCTTGGCGCTCAAGCTGGGTGACCGGGGAATGGTCAAACAACTGTCCGCCCAGCGCTGCGGCGGCATTCGCCAAGCCCGTGGTGTAGGCCATGGGGTTCAGGGTGCCGGCCCGACGATCGAGCAAGGCGGCGGAGATTTTTTGGGTGCCGGTGGCTTGCTCACACGCCTGCCCGGTGAGTAATTCGACCGGCGCGCCACGGCGCTTCCATTGCTCTTCACGACTGCGCAAATCTGCCTCGCCACGGGCGTTGTGGGCCATGTGCAAGGTGCCCTCGCGGCGCAATTGGCAATCGATCTTGTATTTGTCGATCAGGCTGAATACCAGGGCCGGCGCTGCGCCCAACATGCGGTTGAGCTGGCTGCCAACCGCCGTGCCAAACCCGGCTTCGATCTCGTCTGGCGGGATCCACATACCGGCATTGACCAACCCGACGTTACGCCCCGAACCGCCATGACCGGTGCGATGGGCCTCCAGCACGGCAACGCTTTTACCCTGCTCCAGCAAATGAACGGCCGCCGACAAACCGGTGATACCGGCGCCGATCACGCAGACATCCACCTTGAGCGCGCCCTTGAGCGCGGCACGATCCGGCCGGCCGGGGGTGAGGTGTTCCCATAAACATGTTTCGCGTAGTGCCATTGCCAGACTCCGATGAGACCTAACAAACAACTTTTCAGAATTGAAAATCTGATCAAATGTGGGAGGGGGCTTGCTCCCGATAGCGGTGGGTCAGCTACAGATTTGCTGACTGAAACACTGCTATCGGGAGCAAGCCCCCCCACATTTTGATCTCACTTCGACGCGAGGGCTCAGTCGAAGGTAATGCCTTGGGCCAGAGGCAATTCCAGCGAGTAGTTCACGGTATTGGTCTGGCGGCGCATATACCCGCGCCACGCATCCGACCCCGACTCTCGCCCGCCGCCAGTCTCTTTTTCACCGCCAAAGGCCCCCCCGATCTCCGCGCCGCTAGGGCCGATATTGACGTTGGCAATCCCGCAATCACTGCCCACCGCCGACATGAATTGCTCGGCTTCACGCACATCCGTGGTGAAGATGCATGACGACAGCCCCTGTGGCACCGCGTTGTTCAAGCGCAGGGCTTCGGCGAAGTCGGTGTAGCCGACCACGTAGAGAATCGGCGCGAAGGTTTCCGTACACACCACGTCGCTTTGCTCGGGCATTTCCACAATTGCCGGCGAGACGTAGTAAGCGTTGGGGAATGTGTCTTGCAGTTGGCGCTTGCCGCCGAACACCTTGCCGCCTTCGCTCAAGGCTTGCTCCAGGGCGTCCTGCATGTTGTCAAAACCCTGCTTGTCGATCAGCGGGCCGATCAGGTTGCCTTCCAGCGGGTGGCCGATGCGCACCTTGGAGTAGGCAGCCTTGAGGCGGGTGACGATGTCCTCCTTGACCGATTCATGGGCGATCAGCCGGCGCAAGGTGGTGCAGCGTTGGCCGGCAGTGCCGACGGCGCTGAACAGGATGGCGCGCACGGCCATGTCCAGATCGGCGCTTGGGCCGAGGATCATCGCGTTGTTGCCACCCAGCTCAAGAATGCTACGGGCGAAGCGCGCCGCGACTTTCGGCGCCACTTCGCGGCCCATGCGCGTACTGCCGGTGGCACTGATCAGGGCCACACGCGGGTCGTCCACCAGCGCGGCGCCGGCATCGCGGCCGCCGATGATCACCTGGCTCAAGTACTCGGGAGCATCGTCAAACTTGCTCAATACGCGCTCGAACAGCGCCTGGCACGCCAGGGCGGTGAGCGGGGTCTTTTCAGAGGGTTTCCAGATCACTGCGTTGCCGCACACCAATGCCAGCGCGGTGTTCCAGGCCCATACGGCCACCGGGAAGTTGAAGGCGCTGATCACCCCGACCACGCCCAGCGGGTGCCAGGTTTCACGCATATGGTGGCCTGGGCGCTCGGAGGCGATGGTCAAGCCGTACAACTGTCGGGACAGGCCCACGGCGAAGTCGCAGATGTCGATCATTTCCTGGACTTCACCCAAGCCTTCCTGGGTGATCTTGCCGGCTTCCCAGGAGACCAGTTCGCCCAAGTCGGCCTTGTATTGGCGCAGTACATCGCCAAACTGGCGCACGAGCTCGCCACGCCGCGGCGCCGGCACTTTGCGCCACGCCTCAAATGCATGCTCGGCACGACTGACCTGTTGCTCCACCTCGGCGGCGCCTTCCCAGTGCACACTGCCGATACGGCTGCCATCAATCGGCGAATGCACGGGCTGTTTGCCCGCCTGGTACAGCGCCGGGTTTACCCCGAGACGATCAAGCAATGCGGCAACCATGGGTCACTCCTTCAATCTGCATACAAAAATTCGCGCCGCAATACACACGGCGATCCTGGCCCTATTTGTAGCTGGCCCAAGACTTGCCAACAAACGACGATTAGGCGAGATATCATTCCGTTTATTCATGCAAAGAATAAAAAGAGGCAAGCCGTGCTGAACAAAAGACATTTGCCGTCGATCACCGCTCTGCAGTGCTTCGAAGCCGCCACCCGCCACCTTAGCTTCACCCGCGCCGCCGAAGAGCTGAACCTCACACAAAGCGCCGTGAGCAAACAGGTGGCGCAGTTGGAAGAGTTGTTGCAGCACCTGCTGTTTCGCCGGGTACGCCGCCGCTTGCAGATGACCCCGGCGGGCGATCTGTACCTGGTGGAAGTGCGCAAGATCCTCACCCAGGTGGAGATGTCTACCCATTACCTGCGCTCCTACGGCGGCGAGACCGAGGTGCTGCGCGTGTCCACGCCCTATACCTTCGGCGCGCGCTGGCTGGTGCCGCGCCTCAAGGGTTGGCGCCTGCGTCACCCGCAGATCCACCTGGACCTGTGCAACGAACAGCAGCCGGACGAGCTGCTGCAAGGCAAGGCTGACATGGCGTTCTATTTCGGCCAGGGCGCACGCCCGGGTACCGAGAGCCTGAAGCTGTTCAGTGAAGAGCTGGTGCCGGTATGCGCGCCGGAGAGCCTGCCGACGCAGCCTTTCACCGACCCCACGCAACTGAGCGACCTGGTGTTGCTGCAAAACGCCTCGCGGCCCCAGGGCTGGCATGACTGGTTCGCCAGCCAGGGCTTCCACACCGAGCACAGCTACCACGGGCCGCGGTTCGACACCTTCTATATGTGCATTCGGGCCGCGCAAGTGGGTTGTGGCGTGGCGCTGTTGCCGCGCTTTCTGGTGGAAGAGGAGTTGGCCGAGGGCAAGCTGGTGATTCCCTGGCAACATGCGATGCCGAGCCAGGATGCGTATTACCTGGCTTATCCGGAGCATTCGGCGGAGGTGCCGAAGGTGCGCGAATTTGTGAAGTGGATGATGGAGCAGGTGCTTTAGCGCCTGGAGAATCGCCATCGCAGGCAAGCCAGCTCCCACCGTTTGGAATGCATTTCAAATGTGGGAGCTGGCTTGCCTGCGATGGCGCCTCTGGCCTTACTGAAAAAATCACTGGCAAAACCCCACAGGTCTATGCGCCACTAGCCCCCTTCCTTAATTGTGCGTAAAGGCCGGCGCCCATCGCCGAGCCGTCTGGAGATTCCCGTTATGAGCGAGAGTGTGTTTGCCGATCGCATCGTGCAGAACCTGCTCGACACCGACTTCTACAAGCTGACCATGATGCAGGCGGTGCTGCACAACTACCCCAATGTGGAAGTTGAATGGGAGTTCCGTTGCCGCAACAGCGAAGACCTGCGCCCGTACCTGGCGGAGATCCGTTACCAGATCGAACGCCTCGCCGAGTTGAGCCTGAGCCCCGATCAATTGGGTTTTCTGGAACGCATCAGCTTTATGAAGCCGGATTTTTTGCGCTTCCTCGGGCTGTTCCGCTTCAATCTGCGGTATGTGCAGACCGGTATCGAGAACGGTGAGTTGTTTATCCGCCTGCGCGGACCGTGGCTGCATGTGATCCTGTTTGAAGTGCCGATGCTGGCCATCGTCAGCGAAGTGCGTAACCGCTATCGCTACCAGACCGTGATCCTCGAACAGGCCCGCGAACAGCTGTACCGCAAGTTCGATTGGCTGACGGCCAATGCCGCCAGCGATGAACTCTCGGAACTGCAAGTGGCCGACTTCGGCACGCGCCGCCGCTTCTCGTACCGCGTGCAGGAAGAAGTGGTCAGCGTGCTCAAACACGACTTCCCAGGGCGCTTTGTCGGCACCAGCAACGTGCACCTGGCTCGCGAATTCGATATGAAACCGCTGGGTACCATGGCCCACGAATGGATCATGGCCCACCAACAACTCGGCCCACGCCTGATCGACAGCCAGATCGCCGCCCTGGATTGCTGGGTACGCGAGTACCGTGGCCTGCTGGGCATCGCCTTGACCGACTGCATCACCACGGACGCCTTCCTCGGTGACTTCGACTTGTACTTTGCCAAGCTGTTCGACGGCCTGCGCCACGACTCCGGCGATCCGATTCAGTGGGCGGAAAAAGCCATCGCTCACTATCACAAGCTGGGCATCGAGCCGATGAGCAAGACCCTGGTGTTCTCCGACAGTCTGACGCTGCCCAAGGCGTTGGAAATATTCCGCGCGTTGCGGGGTCGGATCAATGTGAGCTTTGGTATCGGCACCAACCTCACCTGCGACATTCCGGGGGTGGAACCGATGAGCATCGTGCTTAAAATGACCGCCTGCAATGGCCAGCCCGTCGCCAAGATTTCCGATGAAGCGGGCAAGACCCATTGCACCGACCCGAATTTTGTCGCCTATTTGCGTCACGTTTTCAAAGTACCTGCCCTATCCAGCAAGGAGTGAAGCATGCAAGCCGTACAGCGTGAGATTGCGCAGCAGCTCAAGGTGCAAGCACCGTTCAAAGACCAGGCCGCACTGGAGGCAGAAGTCGCCAGGCGCGTAGCCTTTATCCAGGACTGCCTGCGCAATTCCGGGCTCAAGGCCCTGGTGCTGGGCATCAGCGGCGGCGTCGACTCCCTGACCGCAGGCCTGTTGGCCCAACGTGCCGTGCAGGAACTGCGCGCCAGCACTGGCGATGAGGCTTATCGTTTTATCGCCGTGCGCCTTCCCTACGAAACCCAGTTCGACGAACACGAAGCCCAGGCTTCGGTGGACTTCATCGAGCCGGACGAGCGCCACACCGTCAACATCGGCCCGGCGGTCAAAGCCCTGGCCAATGAAGTAGCAGCGTTTGAAGGCAAGGCGGCGGTATCCCGCGACTTCGTACTGGGCAACACCAAGGCGCGTATGCGCATGGTGGCGCAGTACACCATCGCCGGCGCGGCCAGTGGCTTGGTGATTGGTACCGACCATGCGGCGGAAGCGGTGATGGGCTTTTTCACCAAGTTCGGTGATGGTGCCTGCGATCTGGCGCCATTGAGCGGGCTGGTGAAAAACCAGGTGCGAGCGATTGCCCGGCATTTTGGTGCGCCCGAGTCACTGGTAGAGAAGATCCCGACGGCGGACCTGGAAGACTTGTCGCCGGGCAAGCCAGACGAGGCGTCACATGGCGTGACCTATGCAGAGATTGATGCGTTCCTGCACGGTGAGCCGGTGCGTGAGGAGGCGTTCAGGATTATCTGCGAGACGTATCGCAAGACTGAGCACAAGCGGGTGATGCCGTTTGCGCCGTGAGGTAGACCGCCATCGCAGGCAAGCCAGCTCCCACACTTGACCGAGTTCCAACATGAGAATGCGGTCGAATGTGGGAGCTGGCTTGCCTGCGATGAACGATAACGCGGTCTTACTTCAGAACCACAGTGCCTTTCATCATCGAGATGTGGCCAGGGAACGAGCAGAAGAAGCTGTACTTCTCATCGGCTTTAAGCTTGGAGACGTCGAAGGTCACCGAGTCTTTCTCGCCAGCACCAATGATCTTGGTGTGGGCGATGATGCGGTCATCACCGGCTTTCAGATAATCCTTATCGATACCTGCAGCCATACCGTCAGTAGCTACAGGCTGCATGTGGGCTTCAGTGGTCAGCACCCAGTTATGCCCCATCACGTTCTTGGGCAGGTTGCCCGAGTGAGTCAGCTCAACGGTGAACTGCTTGCAGCTCTTGTCGATGGTGATTTCTTTGGTATTGAAAGACATCTGGTCGGTGGAGTCGACAGTGACCTTGCACTCTGCAGCAAGCAACTGGCCGCTAGCCAGAGTCAGCAGGGAAACAGCAACGAGTTTGGCGAACATGTGAATCTCCAGGGCAGGGTTAGAAAACGCGTATTGCGACAAGGGTGCCTCAAGCAGGCTTAGTTTCTTATGATCTGCATCAACAGATTGTATACAACTTTAGGCTATCAGGTTGATCAACACAATCAACCAGCCAAACTGCCGCACCCTGCCTATGATCGCCCCATCACTCACGGGAGTTCATGCCATGCACCTCAATCACCTGTTCAACGGCCTGCTGGCCGCCTACGCCTGCGGTAAGTGAAAGCAAAGGGCACCCTGAAGCTGCTACCATGACGACCCAAGGCAGCTGCGCGCCGCCTACCCTCACCTTCGACCCTAGAGGATCGCCCATGGCCAAACCTAATTACTCCTTCGCCAAACGTCAGAGAGACTTGGCAAAGGAACAGAAGAAAGAGGAAAAGCTGCAACGCAAGAAAGCCGCTGCAGACGAAGAAGCCGGCGCGCTGAACCCGGATGCGGAAGGTGAAGCAGCAACTGACGAGACCGAAACCCCGAAAGACCCGGCTGAATAAATTTTGTTGGGGTGAGCAGGCCCTCCCTGTTCACCCCAACCCACCGCTACTCCAGCGGCATCACCGTCACCCGCACCTCCGGGTCATGGCTCCCGCCTCCCAGAATCACCCCACGCAACGGCGACACATCGGAGAAATCCCGGCCCCAGGCCAGAGTGATGTGCTCCAGTGCCGGCTGCACATTGTTGGTCGGATCGAAATCCACCCAGCCCGACCGCGGGCAGAACACCGAGACCCACGCATGGGACGCATCGGCGCCGATCAGCCGTGGCTGGCCGGGCGGTGGCTGGGTCAGCAGGTAGCCGCTGATATAGCGCGCCGCCAGGCCCCGTGAGCGCAGGCAGGCGAGCATCAGGTGGGCGAAGTCCTGGCACACACCGCGACGACGCTCCAGCACCTCCACCAGCGGCGTGGCGACCTGAGTGGCTTCGGCATCAAAGGTGAATTCGCTGAAAATCTTATGCATCAACGCCTGCACGCCGACCAACAACGGCTCGCCAGGCGGGAAGCAGCTTTCAGAGAACTCGACGAAGGTTTTTTTCAGATGCACGTAAGGCGATTCGAAGCGATAGCGGCAGGCTTCAATCACCTCCATCGACAGCGCCTGGCTGCTGTAGGTAAAACTGTCACGGGTGCGGTCCCACGCCGGCGATTGCCCCAGATCCAGCGCGGGTCGCGCCAGCACTTCCACGGTCAACCCGGCATTGACCAGCAGCTCATCATGAGGACGCTCGAACGCCAGGCGCGTGATCGGGTTGCCAAACACGTCCAGCTCATCACGGCGTGAAGAGGGCGGCGGGCTGATGTCCAGGGTTTGCCAGGTGCAACGCTGCCACGCACACGGCCGTGGCCACAAATGCGCCAGCTGCTGGGCCAGGGACACCGGGCTGTCGTAGTGGTAATGGGTATCGTGAAAAATCTGATAGCGCGCACTCATCACACCGACACCGTTTGCTGGCTGACATCATCCACATGGGCAAAATGGCGCAGCGCCAGGCGATCCGACACTTGCCCGCTCTCATCGGCGACCGCTTGCAGCAGGTCGGCCAGGCCATCCAGCGCGGCACGCACGCTGGGCTCGCCAAACAACGGGTTCTCCAGGCACCCCAGGTCAAAGCGCCCCAGGCGCTCCACCAACGGCGCGAGGCCGGTTTCCCTGGGCACCCCAAAATCATCATTGAGGCGACGCACGGTACGGCTCACCAGTTTGAGCTGGAACAGCACCGCATGGGGATTCTGCTCATCGAGCAACAACAGGTCGAGCACCGGGATCAGCTGCGGCACCGCCAGGTAGCGCGAGCGATAGGTGATGCTGCTGTTGCCCAGCTCCAGCAACCACTCCAGCCCCGCCTGATCGAACACCGCCACACCGCGCAGGAACGCTGCCAGGCTGGTACTCAGAAATTGCAGACGCTCAATGCGCCGGCCCATCATCAAAAAGCGCCAGCCTTCATCGCGGGTCATATCATCCAGGGCAAACCCGGACAGCGCCGCCAAAGACATCACCAAACGGTTGAGAAAATCCAGCAGCTCGCCGAAGTCCGGGGCCTGGCTTTCCAGCTCCATGGCTTCGCGTTGCAGCTCCACCAGGGCCTGCCAGTTTTCCCGCGACAGCTTGCCGCGCACCTGGGACGCTGCCCACTGCAAGCGCTGCAAATTGGCGCGCAGGCTTGAGGGCCAGTCATCACCGAGCAAGGCCGCGAGCAGACGCTCCGGTAGCTCGCCCTCCTCCGGCAACAGGCGCAGGTTTTCTCCAAGTTCGACCGCCGCCTGCAATGCCAACGGATCGTCGCCGTCGACATAACGCGCCAGCACAATGCGCAGCCAGCGCGCACTGTCATCGCAGCGTTCGCAATAACGGCCAAACCAGAACAGGTTTTCCACCACCCGCGACGGCAGATACGGGTCGCGGCGCACCAGATCATGCACGCCAATGGCGCGCTGGGCACGCCACTGCTCACCAGCGCTGGCGCGCTCGCCGAGTACCCATGTGTCCTTGCTCGCACCGCCGCGTTGCATCGACACCACTTCGGCATCGGCGTCGGCGGCCACACGGGTCAGGCCACCGGGCAACACGCGATACCCCTCATCGCTGGCTACCGCGTACACACGCATCCCGATGGCGCGGTGTTGCAGATGATCTTCTTCGGTATGCCACACCGGCGCCTGGGACAACTGCGCCAGCTCCTGGGCGACATAGGCGTAAGGCCGCGCGCGCATCCGCTCGGCCAGGGCCTGGCGTTGTTGTTCATTCAAATCACGACCGAACACCGGGGCGAAACTTTGCGAAGGAAACGCCGGCTTGATCAACAGTTCCGGGAGCTTCTCCAGTGCCTCGGCCAGCACCGGTGCCTCGCCGCACCACCAGGTGGCAATCGACGGCAGGATCAGCGCTTCACCGAACAGGAACTCGTTGATCTTCGGCAGGAACCCCAACAAGCCCGGCGACTCCAGCACGCCGCTGCCCAAGGCATTGGCCACCAGCACATTGCCTTGGCGCACGGCGTCAAGCAGGCCGGGCACGCCCAGGGCCGAGTCGGTACGCAGCTCCAGAGGGTCGCAGAAATCGTCATCCAGGCGGCGCATGATCGCGTGGACCCGGCGCAGACCGCTGAGGGTTTTCAGGAACACCGTGCTGTCGCGCACGGTAAGGTCGCCGCCTTCTACCAGTGGGTAGCCGAGCTGGCGGGCGAGATACAGATGTTCGAAATAGCTTTCGTTGAAACGCCCCGGCGTGAGCAGCACGATCAGTGGCGGCTGGTCATCGCCGGGCGCCTGGCGGGCCAGGGTTTCCTGCAAGGTGCGAAAAAAACCGGTGAGGTGCTGCACCTGCAAGTCACGGTACAGATCCGGGAAGGCGCGAGACACAATGGTGCGGTTTTCCAAGGCGTAGCCGGCGCCCGACGGCGCCTGGGTACGGTCGGCGGTGACCCACCAACGGCCATCGGGAGTGCGCGCCAGATCCACGGCGTACAGGTGCAGAAAAGCACCGTCCGGCGGCTGGATACCCTGGCACGGCCATAAAAAGTTGTTATGCCCAAATACCAGCTCGGCAGGCAACAGCCCCTCTTTGATCAGGCGTTGCGGACCATAGAGGTCAGCGAGTACCGCATTGAGCAGACGCGCGCGCTGGGCAATACCGGCCGACAACTGCCGCCACTCATCAGCGGCCAGCACATGGGGCAGCAGGTCCAGCTCCCACGGGCGATCAGCGCCCTTGGGGTCGGCGTAGACGTTATAGGTCACGCCGTTTTCCTGGATCTGCCGCGTCAGCAACGCCTGGCGCTGGGCCAGTTGTGCGGGCGTACTGCGTTGCAGATGGTCGAGCAGGCGCTGCCAATGGGCACGCACCGCGCCGCCGGCGTCCAGCAGTTCGTGATAGGTGCCCGCGGTCAGCGGGTAACGGTCGAGCAAGTCGGACATGGAACGCTCGGCAGAGGCAAGGGAAGTCAGGTTAACTCAAATTCACTACGATCCAATGTGGGAGCTGGCTTGCCTGCGATAGCGGTGTGTCAGTCACCAGAACTATCGACTGAACCACCGCTATCGCAGGCAAGCCAGCTCCCACACTTGGATCATGTTCATTCCTTATTTTTTGTAAAACGCCGCAAATCCAGGGTCATTGGCAATTCACCGTTCACCACTACAGTCGGCACCACAAGCTTGCCAGGGCTATGCCCCAACCGGAAAAACCGCGCCATCCGCCGGCTCTCTGCCTCATTGGCATTGACCGGCAAGCTGTCGTAATTGCGCCCGCCCGGATGCGCCACATGGTATTGGCAGCCACCCAGCGAGCGCTGCATCCAGGTGTCGAGCAGGTCGAACACCAACGGCGCATGGACTGCAATGGTTGGTTGCAGGCAGTTGGCCGGTTGCCAGGCGCGGTAACGCACACCGGCAACAAACTCTCCCACCCGACCGGTCGGTTGCAGCGGCACGGGTATGCCGTTGCAGGTCAGCAGATAGCGCTGCGCCGGCAGGCCACTCAACTTGACTTGCAGGCGCTCCAGGGACGAATCCACATAACGTACCGTGCCGCCTACCGCGCCCTCCTCACCCAGCACATGCCAAGGCTCCAGGGCCTGGCGCAGCTCCAGTTCGATACCGCTGACGGCGTAATCACCCACTTTGGGAAAGCGGAACTCCAGATGCGCGGCAAACCACTCGGCCCGCAGCGGATAACCGGCAGCGTTGAGCTCGACAATGACGTCGGCAAAGTCCTGTTCGATAAAATGCGGCAACAAAAAGCGGTCATGCAGTTCGGTGCCCCAACGCGCCAGCTTCGGCGGCGCATAAGGTTCGCGCCAGAACCGTGCGACCAGCGCGCGCAGCAGCAATTGCTGAGTCAGGCTCATGCGCGCATGGGGTGGCATTTCGAAAGCGCGCAACTCCAGCAGGCCCAGGCGGCCGGTGGCACCCTCCGGCGAGTAGAGTTTGTCGATACAAAATTCGGCGCGATGGGTGTTGCCGGTCACGTCGATCAGCAAGTTGCGCAACAGGCGGTCCACCAACCACGGCGGGCATTCCTCGCCCGGTGCCGGCATCTGCGCGAAGGCGATTTCCAGTTCATACAGCGCATCGTTGCGCGCCTCATCCACCCGTGGCGCCTGGGAGGTCGGGCCGATAAACAGGCCGGAGAACAGGTAGGACAGCGACGGATGGTTATGCCAGTAGCTGATCAGACTGCGCAGCAAATCGGGGCGACGCAGGAATGGTGAGTCCTTGGGCGTCGCACCGCCGAGGACGAAGTGGTTACCACCGCCGGTGCCGGTGTGGCGCCCGTCGATCATGAATTTCTCGGTAGTCAGGCGGGTTTGCCGGGCTTCTTCGTAAAGAAATTCGGTGCGTTCCACCAACTCATCCCAGGTGGCGGATGGCTGCACGTTGACCTCGATCACACCCGGGTCCGGCGTCACGCGAAAATTGCTCAGACGTGTGTCGGCGGGTGGCTCGTAGCCTTCCAGCAACACGGGGCAATGCAGTTCCTGGGCGGTGGCCTCGATGGCCGTCACCAGCTCCAGATAATCCTCCACGCGTTCCAGCGGCGGCATGAACAAGTACAGGCGTCCTTCCCGCGCTTCAGCGCACAGCGCAGTGCGGGTCAGCCAATCGGCGGATTCGTCGACCTTTGGCACACGCTCATCACTTGGGGCCGGCTCGTCGTGGCTATGCAACTGCGCGGTCGTGGGCAACTGCGGCTGATCCTGGTTCGGATCGGTCGGGTGTATGAACGGATACTCCGCCGCTGTCACCCACGGCTGCGAAGCCAACGGCAGCCGATAACCCAACGGCGAATCGCCCGGCACCAGGCGGCAGTGGTCATCGCGCAAGTACCAGCGCCCACTCTGCCAGCGATCATTGGCGGCGGTGCGCGCCAACGGCAGCACTTGGCCGATGACCTTGTCCAGGCCCTGGACGAAGACTTTGCGCAGGCGTTCGCGCTCCAGTTCGTCGCTTAAGCGCGGGTCCTGGGCGCTAACGTTTTGCGGCAGTGTGCCTTCGCGCCACAGGTAGTAGAAGTTGTCCTCAAAGGCAGGGAACACAAAGCGCGCCGGCAACTTCAGACGCTCGGCGACGCTGGCCAGGAAACGTCCGGCCATCGCGCCGTCAGCCCCATAGTCCTCTTGCTCATCGGCGATCAGCGCACTGTTGTGCCAGATCGGCACCCCATCGCGGCGCCAGTAGCAATTGAGCGACCAACGCGGCAGTTGCTCGCCGGGGTACCATTTGCCCTGGCCGAAATGCACCAGGCCCTGGGGCGCATAGTGCCGGCGCAGGCGCTGGAACAGCTCGGCGGACAGGCGACGCTTGTCCGGCCCCAGGGCGGCGGTGTTCCATTCGGCGCCGTCGGGGTCGTCGATGGACACGAAAGTTGGCTCGCCGCCCATGGTCAGGCGCACGTCATGCTTGAGCAGGTCGCCGTCAATCTGTCGGCCCAGGGCCTGGATCGCCAGCCATTGTTCTTCGGTGTAGGGCTTGGTTACCCGAGGGGCTTCCCATATACGCTCCACCGACATTTCGTGGGTAAATTCGCATTCGCACGGTTCCACCAACCCACTGATGGGTGCGGCAGACGATGGATCGGGGCTGCAGGCCAATGGGATATGCCCTTCACCGGCAAATAAACCGGAGGTGGCATCCAGGCCGATCCAGCCAGCGCCGGGCAAATACACTTCGCACCAGGCGTGCAGGTCGGTGAAGTCCACTTCGGTGCCGGAGGGGCCGTCGAGGGCTTTGACGTCAGCGGTGAGCTGAATCAGATAACCAGAGACAAATCGCGCCGCCAAGCCAAGATTGCGCAGCAATTGCACCAACAGCCAGGCCGAGTCGCGGCAGGAGCCGGAAGCGTTTTCCAGGGTGAATTCCGGGGTTTGCACGCCCGGTTCCATGCGGATCAGGTAGCCGATATCGGCGGCCAGGCGCTGGTTCAGCCCAACCAGGAAATCCACCGCAGGCAAGGGTGTGCGGTCAATACCGGCCAGGTAGGCGGCAAACCTTGGCGTCAGCGGCAAGGTTTCCAGGTACGGCGCCAGCTCGCGCTGCTCATCGGCGGCGTAGCTGAAGGGGATTTTTTCGGCGTAGGGTTCCAGGAAAAAGTCGAACGGATTGAACACCGCCATCTCGGCGACCAGATCGACTTCGATGCGCAGTTGGTCGGTTTTTTCCGGGAACACCAGGCGCGCCAGGTAATTGCCCTGGGGGTCTTGCTGCCAATTGATGAAATGCTGCTCGGGCAGCACTTTCAGCGCGTAAGACAGGATCCGCGTGCGGCTATGGGCTGCCGGGCGCAAGCGCACAATTTGTGGGCCGAGTTCGACAGCACGGTCGTAGCGGTAATGCGTAACGTGGTGCAACGCGACATGTATCGACACGGCGGCCTCCTGCGAGCCTGGGCATGAGTACAACGCGCGCAAGACTTATGCCACAGCGGCCGTCATTGCGCTTTATCGTGGAGCCCGGTGCAGTACAGCACCAAAACAGCGCCGTGCCTGCGGTTGTGGTGCAAGGGTTGCACAAATTTGTGGCGGGTGTGGGTGCAGAGGTAGCGATTGGGTGGACGGTGAGGTGGGGGATCACCTCGGTTTTTTTATTCTGATAATTGCGCACTCGTGTTTGCGGCGCTTTTTAACAGCTGCCACGACTTTCGCGCGCATGTGGCGAAGTTCTACGTAGGCGGCACGCATTTCCCGATGGCGTTTGCTGCGAAGCAGTAGCAGGCCGAGGATCGGCCAGAAGAAGCACTCAGCGTAAAGGAAGTTCGGCGAAAAATGATAACCTGGCACAGCAACCAACAGGCAGGCGATAAAAAGGGCATACATGCCCCAGGTCCACTTAGGACGCCCACAGACAATCATGAAATTGCAGTGGGTGATAAAAACGACCAACACCAAACCGGTAATCTCAGCAGCCGCGTTCGATAACAAGGGGAAGTAATAGTTTTCCACTAGCACCACAACAGCGGAGCTGCCAAATAGCCCCGAAAGAATTACGCCAATAAACACGGGGAAGTTACGAATCAGAAAAGGGCGGATGGGGACAAGATACCTCCTTGTGATAAGCCTCATTCTGGGCCCCCCTCATACAACCCAACTGCTATGGGCCGGATATTTCCGGACCGTAAGTTCCCAGCAACCGCCGATGCAGAATCAAGGGCATCAAGCATCTGAAAGATCGTTCCATTCCTGACTTCGGCCGAGGTGTAACGCTTTGGCATCTCTGCGGCGATTTGTTTGAGCTTGATCATTTTTCGGGGCATTTCCGGATGGTTGATCACCGCCGACGTACACGCCAATCCCGTATTCACCGCCTCGAACGCCACCTGCGACTCACGCGACACAATCGCCCGCATCTGAGCATCGAGATACACCACCCTCGCGCCGACAACGGCCGAATCAGCATCAATGGCCGCAAACAACTTACTTGGATCAATACTGCTTTCGACCCACTGCCGTGTCGTCAAATGCGCCCTGGGAAACCCGTCTTTCAACACGCTGGAAGTCATCCCTTTACTCCGGTTTTTCACAAGAGTGCAGAGATTAAAGAGTGGCAGTCCTCAAAAAATGTCAGAAGCTTCGCTTTAGCACGACAGGCACTTCCTGATCATGCCGAGCCGGCCAAGGGATTGCCCATGGGTGTTCTTCCTTGAAACGGTGGAGACTGGATTGATTTTCTGGCGAAGGCGCAGCCACAGCTGGTGAATCTACCCAATCAACGAGCTTTTCGCTGGGCAATCACCGCCTGGCGCAGGTGGCGTATTTCGAGTAACCGCTGGCGCATTTCACGATGGCGCTTGCTGTTGAGCAACAGCAATCCCAGCAGCGGAAACAACACCGCCGAGCCGTACACCAGGCGATTGAGGTCGTATTGAATCATCGGTAATACGAACAGCAGGCACGTGCCAAGGTAACCCGCCACCAGGCGCGCCGCCCATGGATAACCACGCGCGATCATCACATTGCCAAATACCAGCACCGCCACCAACACCAGGATCGCAGCCCCTGAACAGCTGGACTTGAGCGCAGGCTCAACACTGCGCAAATACGTCACCCCTGCCGTTGAGACCGCAACTGAACCAGAGAAAATCGCCATGAAGACGGTGCCCATGAACACGGGAAAATAACGGGCAAGAAAACTGCGCATATCGGGAACGCCGTTCATTCGGTCAAGTCCTCGTACAAGCCGATCGCTATGGTGCTGGCCGTACCGACATGCCCCGTTCGATAGCTGCCGACGACACCCAATACGCCGCCCAGCGCATCCTTCAACTGAGTCAGGGTGGCGTGGCGGATTTCAGTGTTGCTGAAGCTCTTGGTCAGCTTACCGGCGCGCTGTTGCAGTTTGAGCAACTTGGGCGTCAGGCTTGGATCCTTGAGGCTAAGCAGTTCCTTGGTCAACTTCTTGCGCTCCTGGCGGCTCAGGCCTTTGAGCAACTGATACCAGCTCTTGCCCAATGCAGCGGCCTTGTTGGCCTTGAGCAGTCTTAGCGTGGTAAAGGCCCCCGTGCCGATGCCTACCAAAGAGGCCGCATCCAGAATAGGTGAAACCGCGTCATACCATTGCGCATCGTCCATGCGGTCGTTGGCATCGGGATCGAGTATCTCGTTATAGGTACGCGCCACACCGAACCCGCATTGAGCGCTGCTGGCCAATGCCGCCGTGATGCCAATGCCCACCACAAAAGCACTGGCACCGGCCGTGAACGGTACCGCGACGCTGCCGCTGAACACCACGATCCAACCAATCACCGCCGCGCCGCAGGAAAGGCCCATATCAAAGGCTTCCTTTTGGAGGCGTCCTTCACGGGGATCGGTCTTCACCTGTTCTACAAACTGGGCAGGCGAGATGTACTTCTGCGCCTCGCGCAAAATGATGCGCTTGGGCCTGATGCTGCAAATGGGCTTGAATTCGCGCAGGGTTATTACGTTGAAGTCGGCGTCGATGTACACCACGCCGGCGCCGACAATGCCGGGGTCTGCGTCGATGGCCGCAAACAGGCGCGGCAGGTTGATCTGGCTTTCGATGCGCTGGCGCGCCATGAACTGGGAGCGGTTGGAGTCCATGCCGATGTTGAGCAAGGGGTTGCCCATAAGTGTTCTTCCTTGAAATTGATAGTGCCCAGACCGGCCTCATCGCAGGCAAGCCAGCTCCCACTGGGGAATGCATTCCAAGTGTGGGAGCTGGCTTGCCTGCGATAGCAATCTAATGGACGCCACCTTACCAAACAGGCTCACCCTCGACCAGAAAGCAAAACGCCAGCACGAGGCTGGCGTTCTGCATATTCAAGCGATGATCAACGCGGCACTACCGGCTTGCGCGCAGGCTTGCCGCCCTTGCCCTTGGCCGCATCGGCACGCTCTTTGGCGGCCTGCTTGTTACGCGCCTGAGCAGCCGCCTTGGCTTGCTCACGCTTGTCCCACGGGTTGCTGCCGTCGCTGCCACGGGGCGGCAGGCCGGTGTGCTGGGTAAGGATCCTGGTGGTGGTTTCCTTGGCGACCTTGTGGCTGCCGGCCGGCGTCGAGTTCTTGCGACGGGCGCTCTGGTAGCTGTCGGTGGCCGGCTGGTGCAGCGGGATCAACTGGTCTTTACCCGGCCCGATCAGATCGGCGCGGCCCATGCGCGTCAGTGCTTCACGCAGCATTGGCCAGCCTTTCGGGTCGTGATAACGCAGGAACGCCTTGTGCAGACGGCGCTGTTCTTCGCTCTTGACGATGGTCACCGCGTCGCTCTTGTAGGTGACCTTGCGCAGCGGGTTCTTGCCCGAGTGGTACATCGCGGTGGCGGTGGCCATCGGCGACGGGTAGAACGCCTGCACCTGATCGGCACGGAAGCCGTTGCCCTTGAGCCACAGGGCCAGGTTCATCATGTCTTCATCGGTGGTGCCCGGGTGGGCGGCGATGAAGTACGGGATCAGGTACTGCTCCTTGCCCGCTTCCTTGGTGTACTTCTCGAACATGCGCTTGAACTTGTCATAGCTGCCGATGCCCGGTTTCATCATCTGGTTGAGCGGACCTTCCTCGGTGTGTTCCGGGGCGATCTTCAGATAGCCACCCACGTGATGGGTCACCAGCTCTTTCACGTACTCAGGCGACTCGACGGCCAAGTCGTAGCGCAGGCCGGAAGCAATCAAAATCTTCTTCACACCCGGCAATGCACGGGCGCTGCGGTACAGCTGGATCAAGGAGGAGTGGTCGGTATTCAGGTTCGGGCAAATGCCGGGGAACACGCACGACGGCTTGCGGCACGCGGATTCGATTTCCGGGCTCTTGCAGGCAATGCGGTACATGTTCGCGGTAGGCCCGCCGAGATCGGAGATCACCCCGGTGAAGCCCGGCACCTTGTCACGGATTTCTTCGATTTCGCGAATGATCGACTCTTCGGAACGGTTCTGGATGATGCGGCCTTCGTGCTCGGTGATCGAGCAGAAGGTGCAGCCGCCGAAGCAGCCACGCATGATGTTTACCGAGAAGCGGATCATGTCGTAGGCCGGGATTTTCTCGTTGCCATACGCAGGGTGCGGCACGCGTGCATAAGGCATACCGAACACGTAGTCCATTTCTTCGGTGGTCATCGGGATGGGCGGCGGGTTGAACCAAACGTCCACGTCACCATGCTTCTGCACCAGGGCGCGGGCGTTGCCTGGGTTGGTTTCCAGGTGCAGCACGCGGTTGGCGTGGGCGTAGAGCACCGCGTCACCGCGGACTTTTTCCACCGACGGCAGGCGGATCACAGTCTTGTCGCGGGTCATGCGCGGGCTGGCCAGGATCTGCACGACCTTGGCTTCTTCCGGGTCATCCACCGGACCTTTCTCTTGCTCGATGGCGCAGGCCTGGGTGTCCTGGGTGTTCACATACGGGTTGATGATCTTGTCGACCTTGCCCGGGCGGTCGATACGCGTGGAGTCCACTTCGTACCAGCCCGCGGGTGTGTCACGGCGAATGAACGCGGTGCCGCGCACGTCGGTGATGTCTTCGATCTTGTGGCCCCACGACAGGCGCTGGGCGACTTCGACAATGGCGCGCTCGGCGTTGCCGTACAGCAGGATATCGGCGGTAGCGTCGATCAGGATCGAGTTGCGCACCCGGTCCTGCCAGTAGTCGTAGTGGGCGATGCGGCGCAGGGAAGCTTCGATGCCGCCAAGCACGATCGGCACGTTCTTGTAGGCTTCCTTGCAGCGCTGGCTGTACACCAGGCTGGCGCGGTCCGGGCGTTTGCCGGCCATGCCGCCTGGGGTGTAGGCGTCGTCGGAGCGGATTTTCTTGTCGGCGGTGTAGCGGTTGATCATCGAGTCCATGTTGCCGGCCGCGACGCCGAAGAACAGGTTCGGCTCGCCGAGCTTCATGAAGTCGTCTTTGGACTGCCAGTTCGGCTGGGCGATGATCCCGACGCGAAAGCCCTGGGACTCCAGCAGCCGGCCGATGATCGCCATGCCGAACGATGGGTGATCCACATACGCATCACCGGTGACGATGATGATGTCGCAGGAATCCCAGCCAAGCTGATCCATCTCCTCCCTGCTCATCGGCAGGAATGGCGCAGGACCGAAACATTCGGCCCAGTACTTGGGATAGTCAAATAACGGCTTGGCTGTTTGCATGACGGTGACCGGTGTTGAGATGAAAAATCGCGGGCGCGGAATATAGCACAAATTTTGACCAATTCCGACGGCAATGGTCGGCTTTTAGCCACACCGCGCCCGACGGTGCTTATAGCCCGGTTTTGCTGGGGGGGCGAGGCCCACATAGGCGCGCTGATCACGCGTCGTCATTGAGGGTGCAACTACCAGGCGTTTTCAGCGCACAGCTTTATGCACCTCTTCTTCTGGTACTGCCGGCCCTAATGTCGCTCAATCTTTCCAACAGAGCGCCTGCCACGCTGCTGTGCCAAGCGCTCTCTTCCCGAGCACACACCATGACCAACTCAGTCACCTTTGATGCAGAGCAACCTGCATTACTCACCAACGAAAGCTGGGCCGAACAACAGATCTTTCAACTGATACAGGAAAACGTAAATGCCTTCATGGGCAAAATGGGCGTGGACGAGCAAAAAGAATACCTGCGTCTGAGCAAGGATCTGGTGGAGCGCGAGCAAACCCTCGGCAACGCCCTCACAGATCTTTACAACGACTTGAGCCAGCAAATGGTCGACGCTCTGGACAGCGCGCTGAAGAGCAAAACCGGCACGGTCATCAACTCGCGTACCACTTACCTGAAGACGCGGATCCGGCAGCTACCGGCCTCCCAGGATGACCTCCCCGCCAACGACCGCCTGGGCAACAACGTGCGCATCTACAAAGAGGACCTGGGCATACGTGAGTACGAACGCTCGATCACCTTGCTGGAGGCGGCGTATCGCAACTTCGGGTTTACTGCGTATTTCTCCACCGAAGAACAACGCGCCAGCTCTATCAGCGGCAACGTCATCAGCGTCAAAGCGTTCGTGGCCGTCGCAAGGAGCGTGGACATCGGCACGCGCATCAGCGACTACATCGAAAAAGAGTTCAAGAAGCGTCTGTCCAATCCGCTATTCGGCCTGCAAAGCACCAAGCTGCTGGTCGCATTGAGGGACGCGTACCGCACCAATGAGTCCTGGAGTATCAGCGAATGGGAATTCAATGAACTTAAAGACTGGCTGTTCGACACCAGCGTGTATTGGGACCTCTACCAACTGGACGCCGGCGGCGAAAAGATTGCCCTGCCGTTCTTTACTCGTCGCTTTGACACGCCCGACGGCTCTTGCGTCTACAGCTACTTCCCGGACCGCCCCAATGGCGCGTTACGCCGACATGCCTCCAGGCAAGAAGCCGTGGACTCGCTGCAGGACCAGATCCGCAACGACGTGGGGCTGGCACACTTCAGTTGGTTCATGAAGGCCATCTCCCTGAACAATCAGGAAAAGCTGCGAGCCTTTATCAAACCGCTGAAGGTCAACCGGGACGAGCTCGCCTGGCATGCCAAAATCCTGTATGACCTGTTCGCCAGCAAGACCCCAAACAGACAAAAACTGGCGGTGGAAAAAATCGGCACGGACATCCGTTGCCTCGCCCACACCTTGCCGATCCACCAGGCGTGGCCGATACAATCGGACCTTATCCGACTGGCCCGCACCAATAAACTCGCCGACCAGGAGGCCGCCGTTGCGTTGGCCACCTATCTGGTCAGCGAAACCTTGTCGATGCTGCTGATCCCCCTCCCCGGCGGTGTGACGGGCTTGGGCAAAATCATGTTGGTCGCAATGCTGGGCGCCCTCGTCTATCAGACTTGGTCTGCCATTGCGGCGCTGCGCCGAGGCCAGCAGGCCGAGCTGGTGCAAGCTGTCGGCGACATCCTTGACCTGCTGGTGGGGCTGCGCTTGCAGGGGGCGGCAGCCAAGTTGTCTGCACGCCGCACCCGTCAGTTGAGGAACGCGCTGGGTAACCCCAACTATGCTCTTGGCACGAACGGCAAGCCTGGGTTGTGGTTCATCAACGACTACACACAAATCGACCCCAACTACCTGTCGGGAGTTGAACAAAACCCTCAAGGCCTGTTTGAAAAGGACAACCGAAGCTACATCAAGCTACAGGTCGACAACCAAACCAGATTCGCCCAGGTCACCCTCGAAAAAATCTCCGGGCGCTATCAACTGGACATGCACGGTTCTTCAAGCATTCAGCCCTACGTTACCTATTCAGCCAAGCATGACCGCTGGACACTCGACCCGATCGATACCCGTGCGCTGAACGAAGCCCAACTGTTGCAGCACATGATCTCGCCCAGCGAGCTGCCGCTGAGCCCGACAGCTTGTAAGCGCTCGCTGGATGTCGCGCGGGTGGATCGCCAGGATCTGCTGGATATCTGGTTCGATCGCCGGCGCGCGCCCGTCGCACTGACGCAGGCCATAGAGAATCAGCAACTGCGCGAAGGGCTCACCCAGTTACAAGCGGCGCTCAGGCAGAGCGATGGCCCGCTGCCGCCCATTGCCGATCAGGTCATGCCTGCGCTACTGGCCGACCTGGGCACCTGCACGATCAAACTGTATGCCCCTGACGGCAAAACCTTGCTGTCCAGCCACGCACCGGTGCTCGCGGGCAACACACAGCCCTTGGCCACAATCGAACTACGCCAGGACGGCCGCGATCGTTACCTGGCACTGGCATTTGGCTCGCCGGTGGGCTCGCTCATGCAACAGGTATTGCAGGAACATGAACGGCTCGTCCCCAATAGCAGGTTGGGTAAGACAGGCCACAGCAGTGAAGACCAACACCTGGCGAGCCGATTGCTTGAGCTGAGAAAAAAAATAGCGACACACCTTCAAGCACATCAAGCCGCTGTGTATGAGGCGTTACGCGACGGCCAACCGCGCGACCACCTGAATGCAAAAAATTCAGCAGCTCGGTTTGCACCCACGGCGCTGTCCGGCCAGCCCACCAGTGATGACCTGGCAATCGGCCTGTTGCGGCGTCGCTTTCCGGACCTTTCACGGGCAATGGCTGCAGACTTGCTGCGTCGTCATCCCTCATTACGCGACGTCGGCCTGTACTCCTTCCTGGAAGCTCCGGTACGCGAGGCCATTCACAAAAGTCTTCAACAAAGCATCATCACTGAGGCGCTCAACGCACTTTCGGACCCAAGCGGCCTCGGCCTCAACGCGCACAGTGAAGCCCTGTTCTGCAACCTGCTGACGCTCTTGCCAGGTTGGCCAAGCGATGTCGGCGTGCAGGTGTATCAAGGCTCTACCGATCAGACCGGGCGGACCATCCGCCGAGGATCCCTGCTGGACACCTATGGGAGCGAAGACGCAGACAGCTTCGTCATGTTGGTCAAGTCCGGCACTGAATATGCTGGCTACCGACCGGACAGTGGCGATCTGAAAACGGCGGCCGTCGGGGAAAACAGCTTACTCGGTGCCACCTTGCGCACTCTCACCGAAACCCAACGCAATGAGCTGGGCCTTGGGCGCCACGACACCGCCGTGCTGGCTCAGGACGTGCTTGAGCAAGCGCGCGTACAGCAGGCGCACCTGCCAGAATTCCTCACACAATCGCGGGAGTCGCCGCTATCGAACCAGAGCATCAGTGGTTTGCGGATACCCCACAAGCAGGTGCCGGACAATGCCGATGCAGACGGCGTCCATGCCCTGAGCGGGCGTCAATACGTGACCATCGACGGCGGCACCTATCAAGTCATGCTCGACCGCGATGCTTCCTCGGCGGCAGGCAAAGTCTGGCGCATCGTCAAACCCGGCGATCCCGTGGCGATGGACGCGGCTAACGTCTACAACAGCAGTCGCCTCGGTGCAAGCCACGCCATCAGGCGCAACGCCGCCAATGTCTGGGTCAGCGCCATCGTCGGCGCACCGGGGGGCGTACGAGGCGAGAGACATGACTGGTCGTTCTTCCGGCAATTGGCCGACAGTGCCAGCGCAGCCTTAAATCAACTGCGCAGCCCGCAGCGTCGGGTACACAGCTTGTTCCCGTCATTTGACGAAGGACAGATCAACGCGTTTATCCAGTCTCTTGGCAATGACATTGCTGGCGGGCTGGATAGGCGAGAAGCCGAGTACAGAAACCTCAGCAGGGAGTTGAAGGCATGGCGACATGCAAACGCTTCCGAATCTACAAGCTGGGCCAAGCTTGCTACCGATGAGATCAAGCGCTGCTGGCGTCGTGAGACCGGGACATCATTCACAATGCCGTCGGGCACCTCCGCGCTTCCCGGGTTGAAAGCCGACTTCAGCCATGTGCGGGAGTTGGATCTTGTGTCGATTAACTGGTCGGATGCGACGGATACGTTCATGGGCAATTTCTCCAACCTGGAGCGACTGAGCATCACACACTCCAAGCTCGACAAACTCCCCACCGCGATCGGCAACATGAGTCAATTGACCACGCTGAACTTGAGTTCGAACCAGATCAGGCTGGATGTACCCAGTGCTGAAAAATTGGCCGGCCTTACCCAGCTTGAACATATCGATCTATCGGAAAACCCGCTGGGGATAACGCCCGACTTCAGCGGTATGTCGAAACTGCAAACACTGGACCTCAGCAATACAAAGATCGATCAGTGGCCCACCGGCCTACTGAGTCAGACCAACCTGAAAAGCCTCAACTTGCTCAATAACAAACTGCGTGCAGTTCCCGAAACCTACCTGAAACCGCCGGCCGACCAGTTGGAAACCATCGTCCGGATCAATAACGTCACCCAGCTACAAGGCAATGACTTTCCCTCTCAATACTGGAGAAAATTCGAAAGCTACTGGCGCAATCTGCATGAAAACCATCCGGACCTGATCAAAGACGCAATTGACAGCGCGTTTGACTCGGGTAACCCCAGGATAGAAAGGTATCAGCGGCTATATCCGGGCAAGACCCTCAAGCAGGCTAGGGAGTTTCTTTGGAGCTTGCCCAAAGGAACAGTGGCGGCAGAGTTGGACAGACTCGAACTTGAGTTCCATAAGCTCCAAACCCAACTGGACGCCTGGGCGTTTTCAGGCGGTGTTCGCCGCCAGGGTTATGTTCGCTCTGGCCAACTGGCAACCAATGCAGTGACTTGGGACGATCGTAACATCGCCTTGGAACGCATTTTGAGTTGCTGGAGACAGGAGACACCGCAGATGCTGGCCAAGGATGGCACGCCGATTGGCCTGGAACTCGATCTCAGTGGCCTGAGGCTGCCGAGTCTGCCGGACCTGGACGTGGACTTCAGCCACGTAGGCTCACTCAAACTGAACAACATGTACCTAAGCGTTTCTCCAGAAAGCTTCCTGACACGATACCGACACGTACGCTGGCTCGACCTGGCAGATAATCAGCTCAGGGACCTTCCTCCAGCCTTGGGCGAAATGCATGGGCTCACCCGTTTATATCTGCAGAACAACCGGATTCGCCTGACCCCGGACACCGCCCGCATCCTGGCGGAACGCATCACGCTCAGAGGCCTCGTATTACAGGGAAACCAACAACTAGGCGTGACACCCGACTTCAGCCAGATGCCCGACATCCGCTCGATTGATCTGTCGGGTACAGGCATTGAGACATGGCCGACCGGCCTGGCAGAGCAACCGCTACTGGACACGATCGACCTGAGTGCCAATCAGATAACAGAGATTCCTGACTCCGTCATCGCGCCTACAGACGCGCTCCTGCCCCGTTCGGCACGGCTCAATAACTTGACCTCTGTTACCGGTAATCCGTTGTCCGATCAAACGTTGGCACGGGTCAGGCGTTACGCAGCCCGGTTGATCACAGCCGGACTCGCCGAAGTGGGGCAGCCAAACCGTTTAGTGGTCACATCCACGCTAAACAGACCGCCAGCACCCTTTAGAAATCGGGGCGACGAGTCGTTTCGACGCTTGACCAAGGGATTGGACTCAGCTCAGGTTTCGGCCAGGCGATCGCAATGGACTACGCTACGCGAACAGCAGGGGGCGGATCCCTTCTTCGACCTGCTCAAGCGTCTAGAGCAACTGGGTACGGGCCAGGAGGATCATCGGCGAAGAGTCTGGGAGTTGATCGACGCTATTACCGAAAACAGTTCGGAGTCCGAACAGTTGCGCAAAGAAATCTTCGATCGAGCCGGCGAACCTGCGTGCTGCGACCGAGCGGCCTTCTCGTTCGGCAACCTGGAAACCGCAGTCCTGGTATACAGGGCCCAAAGTCAGGCGATGGATCAGTCACAAGGCAAGCCGTTATCGGCATTGTCCAGAAGCCTGTTCCGATTGCATGAAGTGGACAAAATCGCCTCAGCCGACATCCTGCGCAGCGAAACGATTGTCAACGATCCGACGGTATCGGAAGAAGCGAAGCGCCCGCATCGCCTGCGCCTGGGCGAGGAGGTCGAGATCAGACTGGCTTATCGCTACGGCCTTAAAGACCGCCTCCAACTGCCTGGGCAGCCTCAGCGGACGGCATACACCCATATGGGTGGAGTCACACAGGGCATGCTAGACAGCGCCTATGAAAAAATAGTGGCACTGGATAATTCACCCGAGGAATTCCAGGCGCTGCTTTCCAGAGAGTTCTGGCAAGTCTATATAACCAACAAATATCAGGCGCAATTCGAAGCGCAGCGTCAGCCCTTTCAGGAACGACTTGAGGCACTACGCGATAGTCTTACCGCCGGTTTACTGTCGAAAGCGGCCTACAAGGAGCAAACCGATAGCCAGCAGGCCCTGCTTGCGATTGAAGAAGCCGAGCTGATCCAGACACTGACTCGACAAATCCTGGCCGAGTGACTCGGCCAACGGTTACTCGTCGTCGTCGAAGTTGTAACTGCCCGGCGCCAGGTTCTCGAAGCGCGTGTACTTACCGATGAACGCCAGGCGAATAAAGCCGATCGGGCCGTTACGCTGCTTGCCGATAATGATCTCGGCAATGCCTTTGTGTTCCGTTTCGGGGTGGTACACCTCGTCGCGGTACACGAACATGATCACGTCGGCGTCCTGCTCGATCGCTCCGGATTCACGCAAGTCGGAGTTCACCGGACGCTTGTTGGGGCGTTGTTCCAGGGAGCGGTTGAGCTGGGACAGCGCCACCACTGGGCAGTTGAATTCCTTGGCCAGGGCTTTCAGGGAACGGGAGATTTCGGAAATCTCGTTGGTACGGTTATCGCCGCTGGAGCCCGGAATCTGCATCAACTGCAGGTAGTCGATCATGATCAGCGCGATATCGCCGTGTTCACGTACCAGGCGGCGGGTACGCGCACGCATCTCGGACGGGCTGATACCGGCCGTGTCGTCGATGAACAGCTTGCGGTCATTGAGCAGGTTGACCGCCGAGGTCAAGCGCGGCCAATCGTCGTCTTCCAACTGGCCGGAACGCACTTTGGTCTGGTCGATACGACCCAGGGACGAAAGCATACGCATGATCAGCGATTCGCCTGGCATTTCGAGGGAGTACACCAATACCGCCTTGTCGCTGCGCAGTACGGCGTTTTCCACCAGGTTCATCGCAAAGGTGGTCTTACCCATGGACGGACGGCCGGCGACGATGATCAGGTCGGACGGCTGCAGGCCGCTGGTCTTTTCGTCGAGGTCGGTGTAGCCGGTGGAAATACCGGTAATGGCCGCGTCGGTGTTGAACAAGGTATCGATACGGTCGATAGCCTTGGTCAGCAGGTCGTTGACACTGACCGGGCCACCGGTCTTGGGCCGTGCTTCGGCGATCTGGAAGATCTGGCGTTCGGCTTCATCAAGGATCTCGGCGGCGGTACGGCCTTCCGGGTTGAAGGCGCTGTCGGCGATTTCGGTGCTGATGCCGATCAACTGGCGCAGGGTGGCGCGCTCGCGGACGATCTGCGCATAGGCCTTGATGTTGGCGACGGACGGCGTGTTTTTCGCCAGTTCACCGAGGTAGCCCAGCCCGCCAACCTGGGAGGTCTGGCCTTCCTTGTCCAGCTGCTCGGCCAGGGTCACCACGTCGATCGGTGAGTTCTGGTCGGCCAGCTTGGCGATGGCGCGGAAGATCAGGCGGTGGTCATGGCGATAGAAGTCACCGTCCGAGACTTGATCCAGCACGCGTTCCCAGGCGTTGTTGTCCAGCATCAAGCCACCGAGCACGGCCTGTTCGGCCTCGATGGAATGCGGCGGCACCTTCAGGGCAGCGGTTTGCAGATCGTATTGCTCAGGAGCGGAGATTTCGTTCATGGCCACTTGGAATTTAAGGGTGTGTAGAAAAACAAAAGGCACGACCTGTAAACAGGATCGTGCCCGATGTTAACCGGCTGACACGCGAGGTGCCAGTCAGTTAGGTGCGACTTAAGCTGCTACCACGACAACGCGTACGGTGGCTTCAACTTCGGCGTGCAGGTGCACGGCTACGTCGAATTCGCCTACGTTGCGGATGGTGCCGTTCGGCAGACGAACTTCGCTCTTCTGCACTTCAACGCCGGAGGCGGTCAGTGCATCAGCGATGTCGTGGGTGCCGATCGAACCGAACAGCTTGCCTTCGTCACCGGCGGTGGCAGTGATAGTCACTTCCAGCTCAGCCAGTTGGGCAGCGCGAGTTTCGGCCGAAGCTTTTTTGTCTGCTGCGGCTTTTTCCAGCTCAGCACGACGCTCTTCAAACGCAGCCAGGTTGGCAGCGGTTGCAGCGGTGGCTTTGCCGTATGGCAGCAGGTAGTTACGACCGTAGCCGGCCTTAACGTTCACTTTGTCGCCCAGGTTGCCCAGGTTGGCGACTTTTTCCAGAAGGATCAGTTGCATGTGAAAATCCTCTAACTTTTAACCTTCACCGTTCGCGCTATCGGCATCTTTCGACGCCAGACGTCCGCGAAAATCAATCAGGCCGTCGACAATGGCCAGAACCACGAGTAACGGATAGATCAGCTGCATGAACAGCAACAGCGTGACGTACAACCCCACCAGCCAGAACCTGGCCAGGCGCTTTCGCGCAACCAGCCCGTGAATCAGGGCCAGCCCGGCAAACACCAGCGGTACGCTGCAAATCGGCGCCAGCAAGGCCATCTGTGGACCGAAGTTCGGTCCGACAACCATGCACGCCAGCAGCAACATCGCCGGCCCCGCAGGGATTCTGATACTGCGAAACTCGCGACCAAAACCACCCGGGTTGTACAACAACGCCTGCCAATAACGCCCAAGAATCAGGCTCAGCACGCTGACGACCTGCAACAATGCCGCAATCAGGCCGGTCAGGACCGGGGCAATCAGTGACGCAAACCGCGCTCGCTCATCTACCGACAACTGCTGGTAGAGATCCCCGAGAGCCAGTGGCAGGATCTTGACGATCTCCTGCGACAGCGCCTCGATTTGCGGGCGGAAAGCCGCGCCAAGCATCACTGAGTACACCAACCCCAATGCCACGCTGACCAGCAGCGTACGGACCCAGGACTCACTTGCGCGCAGAACCAACGCAAGGCTCGATGACCCCAGCAGTACCAGAAGTACCCGTGGATCACCCATTTGCAGCCACCAGATCAAGGCCGGCAACAAACCCAGGGCAAGAACGCCAAGGGCGTCCTTCAAACCGCGCCGCAGCAGCACAAGGCAACCTGCGGCAGCACCCAACCAATAAAGCAACGGCAATGCCGCACAGCCAGCCACTACCAGAGTGGCCTGCACGCGACCGCGCATGATGAACTCAGCTAAGGCGCGCATGCATTCAATCCCTTACTACTTGTCGACTGCCCGGTCTCAGCGGCCGTGGCTGTCGGTGTAGGCCAGCAGGGCCAGGAAGCGGGCGCGCTTGATAGCGGTGGCCAGCTGACGCTGATAACGTGCTTTGGTACCGGTGATACGGCTTGGAACGATTTTGCCGGTCTCGGATACGTAAGCTTTCAGAGTGTTGAGATCTTTGTAATCGATCTCTTTCACGTCTTCAGCGGTGAAGCGGCAGAATTTACGACGACGGAAGAAACGTGCCATTTGATAGGCTCCTTAATAAGGTCCGTGGATTACTCGTCAGCGTTATCGCTGTTGTCACTGTCATCAGCGCTATCATCAGCGCCTTCTTCAGGACGGTCGCGACGCTCACGGCGCTCACTGCGGTTTTCTTCAGCCTTGAGCATCTCGGATTGGCCGGTAACGGCTTCTTCGCGACGGATGACCAGGTTACGGATCACTGCATCGTTGTAGCGGAAGTTGTCTTCCAGCTCGGCCAGGGCCTTGCCAGTGCACTCAACGTTCAGCATCACGTAGTGAGCCTTGTGAACATTGTTGATTGCGTAGGCCAGTTGACGACGGCCCCAATCTTCCAGACGGTGGATTTTGCCGCCGTCTTCTTCGATCAGCTTGGTGTAACGCTCAACCATGCCGCCGACTTGCTCGCTTTGATCCGGGTGGACCAAAAAGATGATTTCGTAATGACGCATGAATGCTCCTTACGGGTTGTAGCCTGCCGCTCAAAAACGGTCAGACAAGGAGTGAATGACACTTATGGATCTTGCCGTAGGGGAGGCACATCGGTGCCTGCCAGGAAGGCAAGGGGCGCAATTGTAGAGAAGGGGGAGAAGCGGCGCAAGGTGATTGGTGATTATTTGAACAACTTTCCAAACACCACAAAATTAAATGTGGGAGGGGGCTTGCTCCCGATTGCGGGAGTTCAGTCACATCATCTGTAACTGACCCACCGCTATCGGGAGCAAGCCCCCTCCCACATTTTGGTTCTGTGCCAGGCTCGGGATTACTTCTTGGCTTTGACCTTGGCACCACGCTGACGCTGGGCTTCAAACAGGCACACGCCCGTCGCCACCGATACGTTCAGGCTGCTGACGCTACCGGCCATCGGCAAGTGCACCAGATAATCGCAATGCTCACGGGTCAAACGACGCATGCCTTTGCCTTCGGCGCCCATGATCAGGATGGTCGGGCCGGTCAAGTCCTGGTCATAAATGCTGACCTCGGCCTCGCCTGCCGTACCCACGACCCACAGGCCGCGCTGCTGGAGTTTCTCCAGGGTGCGCGCCAGGTTGGTCACGGCCACCAGCGGAATCACCTCTGCCGCGCCGCAAGCCACTTTGCGCACCACCGGCGTCAAGGTTGCAGACTTGTCTTTAGGCACGATCACCGCAAGCGCGCCGGCAGCATCTGCCGAACGCAGGCAGGCGCCGAGGTTGTGCGGGTCGGTCACGCCGTCCAGTACCAGCAACAGAGGCGCGCCTTCGGTACGGTCGAGCAGCTCGTCGAGCATCGCCTCGCCCCATACCTGGCTCGGGCTGACGTCCGCGACCACGCCCTGGTGTACACCTTCAACCCACACGTCCATTTCGCGACGCTCGGCCTGGCCGATGGCAACCTTGTTTTGGTTAGCCAGTTCAACCAGCGCCTGTACGCGCGGCTCACTGCGGCCTTCGGCCAACCAAACCTGCTTGACCCGCTTGGGGTGATGACGCAGCAGTGCTTCTACGGCGTGCACGCCGTAGATTTTTTCCAAACTCATGACTTGGCCTTAGGTTTGCGCGACCCGCCGCTTTTCGCGGGGGCAGAGCCCGCTTTTGGCGGGCCTTTACGATGTTTACTTGGCTTGCTCGACGGTTTTTCCGCCCCTTGGGACTTTCCCCCAGACGCCGCTTTACCACCACTTTTGGCTTCGTTGAGCAGCTGCTGCTTCAACTCGCGGCTCTTGCGCAGCTCGGCGTTTTTCGCCGCAGCATCGCTTGGGCGGTAGGCTTCAGGAGCCTTTTCCTTGGCGGAAGAGCGACGCCCCGACTTGGCAGGTGCAGGCTCGGCAGCCGTCTTCGCGCCAGTGGCCTTGCCTTTGGAAGCCGGCGCTGCGGTTTCGCTGCCACGCTTTTTGCGGCCAGCCGGCTCAGCGGGCTTGTCAGGCATACCGAAGTCGATCTTGCGTTCGTCCAGATCGACGCGCATGACCTGCACTTCGACGGTATCGCCCAAGCGGAAGCTGCGACCGGTGCGCTCGCCCGCCAGACGGTGGTGCACAGGATCGAAGTGGTAGTAGTCACCCGGCAAGGCGGTGACATGCACCAGGCCCTCGACGTAGATGTCGGTCAGTTCCACGAACAGACCAAAGCCCGTCACAGCAGTGATCACGCCCGGGAACGATTCGCCCACGCGATCCTTCATGAACTCGCACTTGAGCCAGTTCACTACGTCGCGGGTGGCTTCGTCGGCGCGGCGCTCGCTCATGGAGCACTGCTCGCCCAACTGCTCCAGGGCCGCCTCGTCGTACGGATAGATCCGCGCCTTCGGAATGGTCATGGCACCGGCGCGCTTGACGTGCGGGGTGTTCTGCCTGGAGTGGATCACGCTGCGGATCGCCCGGTGCGTGAGCAAATCCGGGTAACGACGGATCGGCGACGTGAAGTGGGTGTACGCTTCGTAGTTGAGGCCAAAGTGACCCTGGTTATCGGCGCTGTACACCGCCTGGCTCAGGGAACGCAGCATCACGGTCTGAATCACGTGGTAATCCGGACGATCCTTGATGCTGGCCAGCAAAGCCTGGTAATCCTTGGGCGTCGGGCCGTCCTTGCCTTTATGCAGGGACAGGCCAAGCTCACCAAGGAAGGCGCGCAGTTTTTCCAGACGTTCCGGCGGCGGGCCGTCGTGGACGCGGTACAGCGCAGGAATTTCGTGCTTCTTCAGGAACTCGGCAGTGGCCACGTTGGCCGCCAGCATGCATTCCTCAATCAACTTGTGCGCGTCGTTACGGGTGGTCGGGGTGATAGCGGCGATCTTGCGCTCGGAACCGAAAACAATCCGGGTTTCCTGGGTTTCAAAATCGATCGCGCCACGGGTATGACGGGCGCCCAGCAGCACCTTGTACAGCGAGTACAACTGCTTGAGGTGTGGGACCACGCCAGCGTACTCGGTACGCAGGGCCTTGGCTTCGCTGGTCTTCGGTGTTTCCAGAATGGTGCTGACCTTGTTGTAGGTCAGGCGTGCCTGGGAGTGAATCACCGCTTCGTAGAACTGGTAGTCGGTCATTTCGCCGGTTTTGGAGATGGTCATCTCGCACACCATGGCCAAACGGTCGACTTTCGGGTTCAGGGAGCACAAGCCGTTGGACAGCTGCTCAGGCAGCATCGGGATCACGCGCTCAGGGAAGTACACGGAGTTGCCGCGCACCTGGGCTTCGTTATCCAGGGCCGAACCGATCTTCACGTAGCTGGACACGTCGGCAATCGCGACGTACAGCTTCCAGCCGCCGGAGAACAGGCGCAGCTTGCCAGGCTTGGCTTCGCAGTAGACCGCATCGTCGAAGTCGCGGGCATCTTCGCCGTCAATGGTGACGAACGGCAGATGACGCAGGTCGATGCGTTTTTCTTTGTCTTTCTCTTCGACTTCCGGCTTGAGCTTGGCGGCTTCCTTGAGCACGGCATCAGGCCAGACGTGAGGAATATCGTAGGTGCGCAGCGCAACGTCGATTTCCATGCCGGGCGCCATGTAGTTGCCGACCACTTCAACGATATCGCCCTGGGGCTGGAAGCGCGCCGTTGGCCAATGGGTGATTTTCACCTCGACGAACTGGCCGACCTTGGCGGCACCGTTGCGGCCGGGGGTGATCAGCACTTCCTGCTGCACCTTCGGGTTATCCGGAACCACAAAGCCGATGCCGCCTTCTTCGAAGTAACGGCCGACGATGGACTCGTGGGCACGGGACACCACTTCGACGATCACGCCTTCGCGACGACCGCGACGGTCCAGGCCGGAAACCCGCGCCAGGGCGCGGTCGCCATCGAACACCAGGCGCATTTGCGCCGGGCTCATGAACAGATCGTCACTGCCGTCATCCGGGATCAGGAAGCCGAAACCGTCACGATGGCCGGCAATGCGGCCCAGGATCAGGTCGAGCTTGTCTACCGGCGCGTAAGTGCCACGACGGGTGTAGATCAATTGAGCATCGCGCTCCATCGCACGCAGACGGCGGCGCAGGGCTTCGAGCTGGTCTTCGGTGGTCAGACCGAATTCTTCGACCAACTGCTCGCGGCTAGCAGGCGAACCACGATCGGCGAGGTGCGCCAGGATCAGTTCGCGGCTAGGAATAGGGTTTTCATATTTTTCCGCTTCACGAGCGGCCTCGGGATCGAGGGACTGCCAATCGGCCATTAGAGAGTTTTCACCTTGTCTATATGTGGGTTAGTTTGGCATACGCGTATTGAAACGGGAAATTTCAGGTATCAACAAGCGTTTAAAAGACCTTTACGCCCCCCCACCGCGCACCTTGCACGACCACTGGCGAAATTTTCCAGGGTTTTTTCATGGCAGGGGTTTACAGCTCAAATATCGCTCCGTATAGTGCGCGCCATCGACGACGGCAACGTTGTCAGATAATGCCCAGGTGGTGAAATTGGTAGACACGCCAGCTTCAGGTGCTGGTGATCGCAAGGTCGTGGAAGTTCGAGTCTTCTCCTGGGCACCAAATTCAGATCAAACCCGCGAAAGCGGGTTTTTTCGTTTCAGACCTTTGATTTTTAACGGAAAAATTGATTTATATTTTTCGAATCAGGGGTTTACAGATCAAAAAGCCCGCCGTATAGTTCGCCCCATCAACAGCGGCAACGTTGTTAGATAATGCCCAGGTGGTGAAATTGGTAGACACGCCAGCTTCAGGTGCTGGTGATCGCAAGGTCGTGGAAGTTCGAGTCTTCTCCTGGGCACCAAATTCAGATCAAACCCGCGAAAGCGGGTTTTTTCGTTTCTGACGCTCGAAAAACTCCCCAGCGATTTCCCCCCCTCGTCCGCACTTGAGAAGTTTTATCGTTTATCCTTGCAATGATTTGTTGCATATAGCGAGGAACACTTCGGATGATGATCCGCGATAACCGTCTCAAAACATCCCTTCTGCGCGGCCTGAGCCTCACCCTGCTCAGCCTGACCCTGCTCTCGCCCGCCGCCTATTCTGCCGACAAGATCGCCCTGACCTTGTACAACGGCCAACACAAGGAAGTCGGCGATGAACTCGCCAAAGCCTTTGAAGCCAAGACCGGCATTCACGTCAACGTGCGCAAAGGCAGCAGCAATCAGTTGGCCAGCCAGGTCGTCGAAGAAGGTGACCGCTCCCCCGCCGACGTGATCTATACCGAAGAATCGCCGCCGCTGAACAAACTCGGCGAGCAAGGCTTGCTGGCGAAGATCGATGCCAGCACCCTCGACGTGCTGCCCAAGGATTACGTCGGTCGTAATGGTGACTGGATGGGCGTGACTGCACGCACCCGCGTCGTGGCGTTCAATCCAAAACTGATTGCTGAAAAGGACCTGCCCAAATCCGTCCTGGATTTCGCCGGCCCCGAGTGGCAAGGCAAGGTTGGCTTCGTGCCCACCAGCGGTGCCTTCCAGGAACAAGCCGTGGCGATCATCAAACTGCACGGTCGCGAAGCCGCCGAAGAGTGGCTGACCGGCCTGCGCGCCTTCGGCAAGGTGTACAGCAACAATATGGTCGCCCTCAAGGCCGTTGAAAATGGCGAAGTGGCCACCGTGCTGGTGAACAACTATTACTGGTTTGCCCTGAAAAAGGAAAAAACCAACCTGGACTCCCAACTGCACTACTTCACCGATGGCGATGCTGGCGGCCTGATCACCGTATCCTCCGCTGCCGCACTGAAATCCAGCAAACACCCCAAAGAAGCTCAGCAACTGCTGGCATTCATGGCCAGTGAAGAAGGCCAGCGCGTGATCACCAACACCTCGGCCGAGTACCCGCTGCGCAAGGGCATGCAATCCAACCGTGGCCTCAAGCCCTTCAGCGAGCTGCAGCCGCCGAAAGTCACCCCAGCCGACCTTGGCAACGCCGAAGAAGCCCTGGAACTGGAACGTGACGTTGGCTTGAACTGATGACCGCATCGCTAACGGCCGGGGCATTCAGCCCACGGCGCAAACGCCCGTCGATCTGGCTGTTGCTGCCAGTACTGCTGCTAGTGGGCCTGAGCCTGCTGCCGCTGGCGTATGTCGGGCTCAAGGCCTGGCAAGCGGGCTGGGCAGAGGCGGTGCATCTGCTGTGGCGGCCTTATGTGTTTGGCCTGCTGCGCAACACCCTCGCGCTGATGGTCGGCGTGACCGTGACCTGTGGTGTGATCGGCTTGTCCCTGGCTTGGCTGCTGGAACGCAGCAACCTGCCGGGACGAAGGATCTGGGGCGTAATCCTGTGCCTGCCGTTTGCGGTACCTGCGTTTGTCAGCAGCTTTACCTGGGTGTCCCTGAGCGCGAGCTTCGAAGGGCTCGGTGGCGCGATTCTGGTGATGAGTCTGTCCAAGTACCCGCTGGTATTTCTACCGGTGGCAGCAACCTTGCGCAACCTTGACCCGTCCCTGGAAGAGTCCGCGCGCACCCTGGGACTGAATCGCTGGGGCGTGTTCTTTCGCGTCACCTTACCGCTGCTATGGCCGTCGCTATTGGCCGGGGCACTCCTGATAGCCCTGCACATGCTGGTGGAGTTCGGGGCCTTGTCGATCATCGGCCTGCAGACCTTTACCACCGCGATCTACCAGCAATTCGAACTGGAATTCAGCAACGCCAATGCCGCGATGCTCTCGGCGGTGTTGCTGGTGATGTGCCTGACCTTGCTGTGGCTGGAGTTGCGCGTGCGTGGCAAAGGCCGACACGTGCGCATTGGCCAGGGCGCGGCGCGACATGCCGAGCAGGTCCGGCTGGGCAAGTGGGCACCATTGGGGCAGGTGTATTGCCTGGCGCTGGCGATCATTGGCAGCGGCATTCCACTGGGGATGCTCGGTTATTGGTTGGCCGTCGGATCTTCCGCCGCGTTTCCACTGGCTGAAATTGGCGAGGCGTTGCTCTCCTCACTTGCCTTGTCGCTGGGAGGCGCGGCGTTGTGCCTGGTACTGGCGGTGCCCGTAGGTTTGCTGGTGGTGCGCTACAAAGGCCAGTTGGCACTGTGGGCCGAACGCCTGCCTTACCTGCTACACGCCCTGCCCGGCCTGGTGATTGCACTGACACTGGTGTATTTCGCGCTGCATTACGTGCCCGCGCTGTACCAGACCTCGGCGTTGTTGCTGATCGCTTATGCGTTGCTGTTTTTGCCATTGGCCCAGGCGCCGATTCGTACGGCCTTGAACAAAGCGGCACCACAACTGGAGGAGGCGGCGCGCACGTTGGGCGCTTCGTCGTTCAGTGCGTTTTGCCGAGTGACGTTGCCGATTATCTTCCCGGCGTTAGGGGCGGCATTTGCGCTGGTGTTTCTGGATGCGATGAAGGAATTGACGGCGACTTTGCTTCTGAGCCCGACCGGGTTGAATACCTTGGCGACGGCCGTGTGGGCGCATACTTCGAATGTGGAGTTTGCGGCGGCGGCACCGTATGCAGCGTTGTTGATATTGGTGTCGGGGTTTCCGGTGTATCTACTTACGACTCGGATGTATCTGAGTCGCTGAGACCGCTATCGGGGGCAAGTCGAATCGTCGCACCGCCCCTCCCACATTTGAATGTGTTCGCAAATCAAGTGTGGGAGGGGGCTTGCTCCCGATGAGGCCGGTATGGACACCACTAAGCCCGGAACTGCCCCAGGCTCGCCTTCAACTGCGCCGCCAACCCATCCAGCACCTTGCCACTGGCCGTCGTCTCCACCACAGCCTGCGCCGCACGCTCGGCCTGGGCATGGATCACTTCCACCCGCCCACGCACCGCATGGGCGCCCTGAGCCTGGTGCTCAGCCGCACGCGTCGCCAGACCAATCGCGGCGTGCACCTGCTCCACCGACGCTTGTACTGTCTGCTGCAAACGCACACTGTCGCGCAACACCAGCAAGCCCTCATTGGCCTGGCGGCCAGCCTTGCCGATTGTTTCCACCGCCTCACGCGCGCCCTGTTGCAACGCCACGATATGCGCCTGGATGTCGCCGGTAGAGCTTTGGGTCTTGCTGGCCAGCGCACGCACTTCGTCCGCCACCACCGCAAAGCCACGTCCAGTCTCGCCCGCCCGCGCCGCTTCGATAGCCGCATTCAGGGCAAGCAAATTGGTTTGCTCGGCGATACCGTGGATCACGGTTAGCACGACTTCGATCTGCTCGCTTTGCTGCGCCAGCCGCTCAATTACCTGGGAGCCAGCCTGCACCTGCCCCGCCAACGCCTCGATCAAGCTGCCGACCTCAGCCGAGGTGCGCGAGTTCTCATCCGTGGCCTGGCGAATATCCACCACCTGCTGCAAGGCCGCTTGCATGGCGTGACTTTCGGCCTGGGCCTCGTCAGCCATTTGCGAAAGTGCGCGCAAGCTCTCTGCAACCTCGTCGCGCTGCAAACCCGCTGCCGCGTCGGCGCCCGCGTTACGCAATGTCATGGCGCCGATTTCCACACCGGTACGCTGGGCCACATCGCCCGCCTCACGCACGATGGGCTGCAACTTATCCACAAAGCGATTGACCGCCGAAGCCATATCACCGATTTCGTCCTTGCTGTTGATCTGCACACGCTTGGTGAGGTCGCCCTCGCCTGCCGCCAGGTCGTCCATGGCGGCAATAAGCAGCTTGAGACGATTGACCACGCGCCGGCCCAACACAACAGCGAGCAACAGCAATACGCCAAGCCCCACCAATGCCAGGCCCATGCCGATACGCCAACGCAGGGCGCCCGCCGCTTCTTGCACGGCGCTGGAGGTGTTTGCAGTCATTTGGGTGGCAGTTGCCTGTGCCGACTGCAGCCTGGCGCCCATGGCGCTGGCACTATCAGCCGCCGCCCCCTGGAGGCTATCGCCCACCAGTTGATCACCGCTGGCGATCAGCGCGGCAAAGCGCTTATCCAATGCTTGCAGGTCGGCCTCAACCGCGACGGTCGACACGCCCATGCGCACCTTGCCGATTTCCACACCATTTGGGCTGATGGAGGCTTCGACGTAGTACACCGACGGGTCTGTCTTGGCCGCGTTCAGCACTTTATCGAGGGCACGCTCACCCGCACCCTTTGCCAGCAACGCCTGGTTGATCGGGTTATCACGGTTCAGATAACGCGTCAGGTGCTCACCCGCGGCGTCGTCATACACGACGAACAACACGTTGGGATTGCGTTGGGCACGCCGGGCAAATTCCGAGAGTGTTGGCACATCGCTGTCCCACATGGCGCGGGGCGCGACCGAGGCCAGCAACTGCGCCATGTCATTGGCGGAGTCCTTCAGGTCTTTTTCCAGGGTCGCACGCAGTTGCTTCTGCTCTTCCTGCAGACGCGTGGAAAGCCCGGCTGTCAGGCGCTGGCGCGTGCTGGAGGACAAGCTGTCGAGGCTGGACGTGACCTCCTTGCCGGCCTGGGCCAATTCGCCAGACAGTTTCTGACTATCGATGCCCAGACGATTACCCAAATCAGCTTCCAGCGCGGTCACGGTGCTCCGCGTCAGCGCGACGGCAACCAGCACTTGCACCAAAAGGGCGATACCAAGGGTAACGAACACCGGCCGCAACAGACGGCTTTGTAACAACGAGAGAACGGCAGACACTGGAAACCCCTCCACCACGGGTGCCACTAATTTGATAGCACCTCGAAAGGGGGAAACACAGCAAGGGTCGTGCCGTTTGCCAGGCAGAAACGACAAAGGGCTCCCGAAGGAGCCCTTTGCTTTTTACATCAACACTTTATTAAGCGAACGGGTGACGCAGAACGATGGTCTCGTTGCGGTCCGGGCCGGTCGAAATAATGTCGATCGGTGCACCGATCAGCTCTTCCACACGCTTGATGTAAGCGCGGGCGTTGGCTGGCAGTTCTTCCAGGGTCTTGGCGCCCACGGTCGATTCGGTCCAACCTGGCACTTCTTCGTACACAGGCTGCAGGCCCACGTAGCTGTCAGCGTCGGTCGGGGCAACGTCGTTGCCTTGCGCGTCTTTGTAGCCGACGCAGATGTTGATGGCTTCCAGGCCGTCGAGTACGTCCAGCTTGGTCAGGCAAATGCCCGAAATGCTGTTCACATCGATAGCGCGACGCAGGATAACGGCGTCGAACCAACCGCAACGACGAGCACGGCCAGTGGTGGCGCCGAATTCGTGACCCTGCTTGGCCAGGTGCGCGCCAACGTCGTCGAACAGCTCAGTCGGGAACGGACCCGAGCCTACACGGGTGGTGTAAGCCTTGGTGATGCCCAGGATGTAGTCCAGGAACATCGGACCAACGCCTGAACCTGTGGCAACGCCGCCAGCAGTGGTGTTGGAGCTGGTCACGTACGGGTAGGTGCCGTGGTCGATGTCCAGCAACGAGCCCTGGGCGCCTTCGAACATGATGTCTTTGCCGGCGCGACGCAGGTCGTGCAGCTCGGCGGTCACGTCCAGCATCAGCGGCTTGAGCAGCTCTGCGTATTCCTTGCACTCGGCCAGGGTCTTGTCGAACTCGATGGCAGGCTCTTTGTAGTAACCCACCAGCATGAAGTTGTGGTAATCCACCAGTTCACGCAGCTTGTCTTCAAAGCGCGGCATGTTGAGCAGGTCGCCCACACGCAGGCCACGACGCGCAACCTTGTCTTCATAGGCCGGACCGATGCCGCGACCGGTAGTGCCGATCTTCAGCTCGCCACGGGCCTTTTCACGGGCCTGGTCCAGTGCAACGTGGAAGGACAGGATCAGCGGGCAGGACGGGCTGATGCGCAGGCGCTCGCGCACCGGTACGCCTTTCTCTTCCAGCTTGGTGATCTCGCGCAGCAAGGCGTCAGGTGCAACTACCACGCCGTTGCCGATCAGGCACTGCACGCCTTCGCGCAGTACGCCCGACGGAATCAGGTGCAAGACGGTTTTTTCGCCATCGATGACCAGGGTGTGGCCAGCGTTGTGGCCACCCTGGTAGCGCACTACGGCGGCAGCATGTTCGGTCAGCAGATCAACGATCTTGCCTTTGCCCTCATCACCCCATTGGGTGCCCAGGACTACGACATTCTTACCCATAACACTTGTCCTCATTCGCGCAAACTTGGTGCCGGCGATGGCCGGCAGGAAAACTCAAGAAGCCAGTGGCGATACTTGCCAAAGCCCGTTCTGCTGAATCAATTGCCGGTCGCAGTCCGCTTCACGGGCGGCGGCCAATGGCTGCCCAGGCAAGGCCTGGACCACACGCTGACCCTCACTGCGTAACTGGCAAACCTGCTGCCAGAGCGCCGCGTCCGTACTGTCGGGCATCCAGATGCCACCAGACGGCAGCTCGACCTCAGCACGCCCCAGGGTCACCAGGGTTTTCAAATCGGTGGAAAAACCAGTGGCCGGACGCGCGCGACCGAAGTCGGCGCCGATATCGTCGTAACGACCACCTTGGGCGATGGCCTGGCCAACACCCGGGACAAATACCGCGAACACCACACCGGTGTGGTAGTGGTAGCCGCGCAACTCGCCCAGATCAAAATACAGCGGCAGCTGCGGGAACCGCGCCGACAAGCGTTCGGCAATCGCCAGCACGTCATCCAGTGCCGCCAATACCGGCGCCGGCGCATTGGCCAGGCGCTCACGCGCAGCCACCAGCACTTCACGACCACCGCACAGGTCCACCAGCGCACGCAGCATACCGGCCAGTTCAGCCGGCACACCCTCGGTCAGGGCGATCACTTCGTCGATCGCCTTGCGCTGCAGGGCATCGAACAACTGTTGCTCCACTTCACCGGACAAGCCAGCCGCACGGGCCAGACCACGATAGATACCGACGTGGCCCAGGTCCATGTGGACATCGGGCACGTCAGCCAGTTGCAGCATGGCCAGCATCAGGCTGATCACTTCAACGTCGCTGCTCGGGCTGGCATCGCCGTACAACTCGGCACCCAACTGGATCGGGCTGCGCGAAGACGACAAGGCTCGCGGCTGGGCATGCAACACGCTGCCGGCGTAGCACAGGCGGCTCGGACCTTCGCGGCGCAGGGTGTGCGCGTCGATGCGCGCCACTTGCGGCGTGATGTCGGCACGGAACCCCATTTGCCGGCCCGATTGCGGGTCGATCACCTTGAAGGTGCGCAGATCCAGGTCCTGGCCCGCGCCGGTCAGCAGGGATTCCAGGTACTCGATATGGGGAGTCACGACAAACTCGTAACCCCAGCTCTGGAACAGATCCAACACCTGGCGACGCGCTACTTCAATGCGCGCAGCTTCTGGTGGCAGTACTTCTTCGATGCCATCTGGCAGCAGCCAGCGGTCTACCGTTGCCATTACGCCATTCCCCTTTGATCCGGGCGGCCAGCCCTCGGCCGAGCCTTGAGTGAAGCAGAAAATACCCGCCTCCTGCATAAACCACGCGCAAGAGCGACGTGACGAACGGCCTGCAAACGGCCTCGTCGGGCACTTTCCTCGAAAAACCTGTCACGCCTGCCGAATCAAACATGCAGACGCAAAAAAGCCGGGAATTTCCCGGCTGCCGCATCATACACCCGTTTTCTGAAAGGATCACCCCGCCAGGCATTTTAGCCGCCCGACGGAGTGCCCCCTACAGAATCACAGGCCTGTTACTTGGACTTTTCCAGGTAGCGGAAGAAGTCGCTGCTTGGGTCCAGCACCAGTACGTCGGTTTTGTTCGCGAAGCTTTCACGGTAGGCACGCAGGCTACGGTAGAACGCGTAGAACTCCTGGTCCTGGCCGTAAGCCTTGGCGTAGATCGCCGCCGCTTGAGCATCACCATCACCGCGGGCCTCTTCAGACTCACGATAGGCCTCTGCCAGCAGGACCCGGCGCTGACGGTCAGCATCGGCGCGGATACCTTCAGCCAGCTCGTTACCCTTGGCACGATGCTCACGAGCTTCACGCTCACGCTCGGTGCTCATACGTTCGAACACGCTGCGGTTCACTTCCTTGGGCAGGTCAATGGCCTTGACCCGGACATCGACGACTTCGATACCCAGCTCTTTTTCCGCCATGGTGTTCAGCGAACGGGTGATATCCGCCATCAGCGCATCACGTTCACCAGAAACCACCTCATGCAGGGTGCGCTTACCAAACTGGTCACGCAGGCCCGATTCCAGACGACGGGACAAACGCTCGTCGGCAATCTGCTTGAGGCCGGAGGTCGCGGTGTAGAAGCGCTCGGCATCCTTGACGCGCCACTTGGCGTAGGCGTCAACCATCACGGCTTTCTTTTCCAGGGTCAGGAAGCGCTGTGTCGGTGCATCCAGGGTCATCAGGCGGGCGTCGAACTTGCGCACCTGGTTGACGTAGGGGACTTTCACATGCAGGCCTGGCTGGACATCCGCCTGGACCACGCGACCGAATTGCAGCAGCACCGCACGCTCGGTCTGAGCCACTATGTAGAAGCAGTTCCAGGCAGCGATGACCACGACGACGCCCACAATCAGGGCGGTCAGCGATTTATTGCTCATCAACGACTCTCCCTGGTACGTGTTTGCTGTTGCAGCAAGTCAGCGGCCGCACGGGCGCTCGCTTCGTTGGCAGCGGCATTCGAACCGGTGGACGGTGCGCTGGTGCCGCTACGACCACTTTCGATCATCTTGTCCAGCGGCAGGTACAGCAGGTTGTTCTGCCCACCCTTGTTGCCGGTCACGAGAACCTTGCTGGTGTTGCTGAAAACTTCCTGCATGGTGTCCAGGTACAGACGCTCACGCGTGACTTCCGGCGCCTTGCGGTACTCGGCAACCAGCTTGGTAAAGCGATCTGCCTCACCCTTGGCGCGCGAGACCACTTCGTCGCGATAACCGTTGGCATCTTCAAGGATGCGCTGGGCCTGACCACGGGCTTCCGGCACAACGCCGTTGGCATAGGTTTCAGCCTGGTTGCGCGAACGCTGCTCGTCTTCACGGGCGCGGATCACATCGTCAAACGCTTCCTGCACTTCACGCGGTGCCGCGGCGCTCTGTACGTTCACCTGAGTGACAGTGATACCGGTGCGGTAGGTATCGAGGAACCGTTGCAGGCGCTCCTTGATTTCACTGGCCATCAATTCACGACCTTCGGTCAGCACCTGGTCCATGGCGGTGGAACCCACCACATGGCGCAGGGCACTTTCGGTTGCGTGTTGCAGGCTGATCTCCGGCTGATCAACGTTCAGCACGAAATCCTGCAGGTTGCTGATCTTGTACTGCACGGTCAGCGGCACTTCGACGATGTTCTCGTCTTCGGTCAGCATCTGGCCCTGCTTGGTGTACGCACGCTCACGCGTGACGTTTTCCATGTACTTCTTGTCGATCGGCGGGAAATAGATGTTCAGGCCCGGCCCGACAGTCTCGTAGTACTTGCCGAAGCGCAGCACCACGGCTTGCTCCTGCTCGTCCACCACGTAGACCGCGCTGTACAGCCATACGGCCGCGAGCACGACAAGACCCAGGCCCAGCAGGCCGTAGCCGCCGCCCTTGCTGGTGCGACCGCCGTCGTCACCGCCACGTTTTTTTCCACCACCGAACAACCCATTCAGGCTTTCCTGCAGCTTTCGGAAGGCCTCGTCGAGATCCGGTGGCCCCTTGCGGTCGCCATTATTGCGGCGCTTACCACCCCAAGGATCCTGATTATTCGAGTTGCCACCCGGCTCATTCCAAGCCATAGCGCTCTCCATCTGATAAAGCAAAGACGCACCCACGGCGCGCCGACCAATGCTACAGAATGCCTGCTACTGCGGCACAACCGCTTTCTCAGGCTTTTATTGCAAAGTGTGTTGTTCAATGAACTCCGCCGGCACAACACCCTCGCGACTGACCAGTCGATTGAGCTCCGAGCGTGGCAATCGAACGGCCAGCAAGCTGACACCTTCTTCGTCGTGTTCTTCTTTCTGTACCGCACCCAGTTCGAAAAACTGTGCCCGCAGTCGAGCAAAACGCTGCGGCAAGCGCAAGGTGCCGACAAACAAATCGCTGCCCAGCAGTTCGGCAATCGCTTGCTCAAGCAGGTCCAAACCACTGCCATCACGCGCCGACAGCCAGACCCGCTGGGGCTTGCCGTTTTCGTCACGCTGGATTTGTGGCTCAACACCTTCAAGCAAATCGAGTTTGTTATAGACCTCGAGGATCGGCAAGTCCTGGGCACCAATCTCGCCCAGCACCACCATGACCTGTTCAATCTGCAACATGCGATCCGGTTCGGCCGCATCGATCACGTGCAGCAGCAGGTCGGAATTGCTCGACTCTTCGAGCGTAGACCGAAATGCCTCGACCAGCTTGTGCGGCAAGTGACGAATGAAACCCACGGTATCGGCCAGGACAATCGGCCCCAGGTCGTCTATGTCCAGACGGCGCAAGGTCGGGTCGAGGGTGGCGAACAGTTGGTCGGCCGCGTACACGTCCGATTTCGTCACGTTGTTGAACAGCGTGGACTTGCCGGCGTTGGTATAGCCCACCAGGGACACGGTAGGGATATCCGCACGGGAACGGCCACGGCGCGATTGTTCGCGCTGGCTGCGGACTTTTTCCAGGCGGCCCTTGATCTGGCGCAGGCGAACCCGCAGCAGACGCCGGTCGGTTTCCAGCTGGGTTTCACCCGGACCGCGCATACCGATGCCGCCACCTTGACGCTCAAGGTGAGTCCAGCCGCGAACCAGGCGGGTGCTCATGTGATCAAGCTGGGCCAGTTCGACCTGGAGCTTGCCTTCATGGGTACGGGCGCGCTGGGCGAAAATATCGAGAATCAGGCCGGTACGGTCGATCACGCGACACTCGAAAACACGTTCGAGGTTACGTTCCTGACTGGGCGTGAGGGTGTGATTGAAGATCACCAGATCGGCTTCTTCAGCGTGAACCAGGTCGCGCAGTTCCTCGACCTTGCCGCTGCCGATCAGGTATTTGGCGGTTGGCCGATGACGCGGCACGTTAAAAAACGCAACGGTCTCGGCGCCGGCCGAATTTGCCAACTCCTGAAACTCCTGCGGATCTTCGCGCGCCTCAGGGTCCTGTCCATCCAAGTGAACGAGGATTACTCGCTCACCACCACCGTGGCGCTCAAAGAACAAAGGAGACTCCTATCAGGCGTTACCTGGCTCAGCGTCACCCTGTTCATCACCTGCTGCGCTAGGCAGACGGATTGGACGAACTGGAACGACTGTCGAGATAGCGTGTTTGTAGACCATCTGGCTGACGGTGTTTTTCAGCAGGATCACGAACTGGTCGAACGACTCGATCGTGCCTTGCAACTTGATACCGTTGACCAGATAGATGGAAACCCCAACTTTCTCTTTACGTAAAGTATTCAAGTAAGGGTCTTGTAGCGAATGCCCTTTTGACATGTGCCGCACTCCTTTAAGGATCAATAATAAAAAATCGGAAAATAGATAGCTTATGGCCGTCACACCCCCAAGGATAGACGGCAATTGCAAGGACTCAGCTCAATATGGAGACCGTTCCCAAGTATTTCAAGGCGCGTGACAGATTGTCGCTGTCCAGGCTGTCCAACCAGTGCAAATCGCTCCAGCTGCGCAGCCAGGTGAACTGGCGCTTCGCCAATTGGCGCGTGGCGATGATGCCGCGCTCCTGCATTTCGGCTGACGTCAGCTTGCCATCCAGATGATCCCAGACTTGGCGGTAGCCTACAGCACGTATCGAAGGCAGCCCGGCATGCAGGTCACCTCTTGAACGCAGTGCTACGACCTCGTCCACAAACCCCTGTTCCAACATAATTGTGAATCTTTGTGCAATTCGTTCATGCAGCACCTGGCGATTTGCCGGAGCGATGGCCAGATTCGCCACAGTATAGGGCAATTGTGACTGTCCAGATGCGCCTGCATCAGCACTTTGCGCACTTTGTTTCAGCCGATGTTCAGTCATGGTCTGGCCGCTGACACGCCAAACTTCCAGGGCACGGGTAAGGCGCTGGGGATCATTGGGGTGGATGCGCGCTGCGGACACGGGGTCCACCGCTGCCAACTGGTCGTGCAGGGCTTGCCAGCCAAGGCGTACAGCCTCTTCTTCGAGTTCGGCGCGCACCTGGGCATCGGCAGGCGGCATATCGGCCAGCCCCTCCTGCAATGCCTTGTAGTAGAGCATGGTGCCACCCACCAGCAGCGGGATATTACCGCGCGCGGTGATCTCGGCCATGGCCGCCAGGGCATCGGTGCGAAAATCCGCAGCCGAATAGCTCTGCGCCGGGTCGATGATGTCGATCAATTTATGCGGATATTGGGCCAATAGCGCTTTGGACGGCTTGGCCGTGCCGATATCCATGTCCCGGTAAACCAGGGCAGAGTCGACACTGATCAACTCGCAGGGCAACACCTTGGTCAGCTCGATGGCCAGGTCCGTCTTGCCGGCGGCCGTGGGGCCCATCAGGAAGATCGCGGGGGGCAAGGCGCTCATCAACGGCCGCGCAAGAACAGTTTGTCCAGATCGTCCAGGCCCATTTGGGTCCAGGTCGGTCGGCCATGGTTGCATTGGCCGCTGCGCTCGGTGTTTTCCATGTCACGCAGCAGGCCGTTCATTTCCGGCAGGGCCAGGCGGCGATTGGCGCGGATGGCGCCGTGGCAGGCCATGGTGCCGAGCAATTCGTTGATATGCGCCTGGATACGGTCGCTGGTGCCGTATTCCATCAGGTCTGCCAGCACGTCGGCCACCAGGCGGTTGGCTTCGGCCTGCTTGAGCAGCGCGGGAATCTGACGGATCGCCAGGGTTTCCGGGCCCAGGCGTTGTAGCTCAAAACCCAGCTTCTGGAACACGCTGTGGTGTTCTTCGGCGCAATCGGCCTCGCGCTGGCTCACGGCCAGGGACTCCGGCACCAGCAGCGGCTGACCGCTGAGGCCTTCGCTGGCCATGGCGATCTTCAGGCGCTCGTACATGATCCGTTCGTGGGCGGCATGCATGTCCACCAGCACCAGGCCATGGGCGTTTTCCGCAAGGATGTAGATGCCCTTGAGCTGCGCCAGGGCATAGCCCAGCGGCGGGATATCACCGCCGCCTTCCGGCAACGAGGGAGCAGCACCCGGCTCGGCACCCGGCAGCGGCGCGAAAAACTCCCGGTAAGCCGCCTGGGCCTCGGCCACCGGCACCGTCGATTGCGGGCGCGGTGTGTATTGGTACTGATAACCCGCACCGGCACCCGAGTTTGGCGCCGTGTAGGCTGGCTGCGACGGCGTCGATTGCAGCAGGTTGGCCGCCAGGCTCATTTCACCTTGCGGACCGAACTCACCGGCCTCAGGACCGCTCGGGCGCACCACCGCCGTGACAATCGGCGCTGACAGTTGATCATCCGGGCGCACATCGCCCAAGGCGCGGTGCAGCGTGCCATACAGGAAGTCATGCACCATGCGCCCGTCCCGGAAGCGTACTTCGTGCTTGGTCGGGTGCACGTTGACGTCGACCACCGACGGGTCGACCTCGAAGAACAGCACAAACGTGGGGTGCCGGCCGTTGAACAGCACGTCGCGATAAGCCTGGCGCACCGCGTGGGCTACCAGCTTGTCGCGAACCGCACGGCCATTCACAAAGAAGTACTGCAAGTCGGCCTGGCTACGGGAGAACGTCGGCAACCCCACCCAACCCCACAACCTCAGGCCATTGCGCTCGATTTCAATCGGCAGCGCCTGCTCCAGGAAACCGCTGCCGCACACGGCTGCCACACGTCGTGCGCGGGCGGCGTCGTCGTTGGCTTCGTGCAGACTGAGGATGGTCTTGCCGTTGTGGCGCAGGTGAAACGCCACATCGAAACGGGCCAGGGCCAGGCGCTTGATGACTTCTTGCAGGTGATCGAATTCGGTTTTCTCGGCCTTGAGGAATTTGCGCCGCGCCGGGGTGTTGAAGAACAGGTCGCGCACCTCCACCGAAGTGCCCACCGGGTGTGCAGCCGGCTGGACCCGAGGCGCCATGTCGCGGCCTTCGGTTTCCACTTGCCAGGCTTGCTCGGCGTCGCGGGTGCGGGAGGTCAGGGTCAGGCGCGCCACGGAACTGATGGAGGCCAGGGCTTCACCGCGAAAACCCAGGCTCATGACCCGCTCAAGGTCTTCCAGATCACGGATCTTGCTGGTGGCGTGACGGGCCAGAGCCAGCGGCAGATCATCGGAGGAGATGCCGCTGCCGTCATCACGTACCCGCAGCAACTTGACGCCGCCCTGCTCCACGTCGACATCGATGCGCCTGGCACCAGAGTCGATGCTGTTTTCCAGCAGCTCCTTGATCACCGACGCAGGGCGCTCGACGACCTCACCCGCAGCAATCTGGTTAGCCAGGCGCGGGCTGAGCAATTCGATGCGCGAGCCGCTGTTCAACAAGGATTCGCTCATTACTGTGCCGCCAATTCAGTGCCGGGAATGGTCAACACCTGGCCGATCTTCAACTCATCGGTTTTCAGGTTATTGGCGCTGCGCAAGGCCGCAGGCGTGACCTGGAAACGTATCGCCAGCATGGCAACGGTGTCGCCGGGCTGCACACGATGGTCACGCGGGCCCTGGGCGATTTTGCCGGAATCGCGTAGCCAGGCGATATAAGTGCCCGGTGGTGGGTTCTGCTGGAAGAACTGGCGCACGCCCGCACTGATGGAGCGCGCCAGCGCTTGCTGGTGGCTGGCGCTGGCCAGCTTGGAGGCCTCGTTGGCGTTGGAGATAAACCCGGTTTCCACCAGGATCGACGGGATGTCCGGCGACTTCAACACCATGAACCCGGCTTGTTCCACCCGCTGTTTATGCAGCGACGTCACACGACCGATATTGCTCAGGACTTTCTGGCCAACGTTAAGGCTGGAGGTCAGCGAGGCGGTCATCGACAGGTCGAGCAGCACACCGGCGAGCATCTTGTCCTTGTCATCGAGGGACACGTTGCCGGCCCCGCCGATCAAGTCGGAGCGGTTTTCACTGTCGGCCAGCCAGCGGGCGGTCTCGGACGTGGCACCGCGATCCGACAGGGCAAATACCGAGGCACCAAATGCAGCAGTTGAAGGCGCGGCGTCGGCGTGAATGGACACGAACAGGTCAGCGCCCTTCTTGCGCGCAATTTCGGTACGGCCACGCAACGGAATGAAGTAGTCACCGGTGCGGGTCAGCTCGGCGCGGTAGCCTTTCATGCCGTTGACCTGGCGTTGCAGCTCGCGAGCGATGGCCAGTACCACGTCTTTCTCATGCTGGCCGCGTGAGCCGGAAGCCCCCGGATCTTCGCCACCGTGGCCGGCGTCGATCACCACGATAATGTCGCGCTTGCCTGCCGGCGCGGGCGGCGGCGGTGGCAATTTGACCTGGGGTTGCGACGGGTTGACCGGCACCGCAGGCACGGTAGCCACGCTTGGCGTCGGCGCAGGCGGTGGTGCCGCGTCGGCGGGGTTGTCGAACAGGTCGACCACCAGTCGGTTACCGTATTGGGCGTTGGGCGCCAGGGAGAAGCTCTTTGGCGTCACGGCCTTTTTCAGGTCGATGACCACGCGCAAGTCGGTCGGCGTACGCTGGGCCGAGCGCATGGCGGTAATCGGGGTATTGGCGGTAGACACCTTCAGCGGCGCGGCCAGGCTCGCACCGTTGATGTCGATCACCAGGCGATCAGGCGCCGTCAGGGTAAAGACGCTGTGCTGGACCGGGCCAGACAGGTCGAACACCAGTCGCGTGTTATCCGGCGCTCGCCACAGGCGAACGCTCTTTACCTGTGAAGCAGCCAGAGCATTGACAGTCATTGCCGCAAGCAACACCCCCACGACAGCAACCAACGCGCGAAAGCGCATACCTAACCCCACCAATTTTATTTGAATTCCAATGCCAGAGCGGTGCACCACGCTTCAGCGCGCACGCTCTGGGGCAACAACTTCAGCTGACGTCCGTGCTCATGCGGCGTAATGGTAATGGTCATGTCTGGCTTTGGCAAAAAGCCTGTGCCTTTATCTGGCCATTCGATCAGGCACAGCGCATCTTCATCGAAGTAATCACGGATGCCCATGTACTCCAGTTCCTCTGGATCTACCAGGCGATAAAGATCGAAGTGGAAAGCACGCACGTCGCCGATCTCGTAGGGCTCGACCAACGTAAAGGTCGGGCTTTTTACCGCGCCGGCATGGCCCAGGCCGCGAATAATCCCCCGGGACAATGTGGTTTTGCCTGCGCCGAGATCGCCTTCGAGAAAGATCAACCCTGCCCCTTGCGTGACCTGCGAAAGACGCTGCCCCAACGCGACCATGGCCTCTTCATCTGCCAGGAAAAGAATTACTTCAGGCACGGCGACTGCTCCTCCAGCAATTGACGAATGGCAGGGATCAGGTCGCTGGCAGCCAGCCCCCGACCAAAACTGCCCTGGCGGTCGCCAGCGGTAGCGTGCAACCACACCGCCAGGCAGCTTGCCTCGTACGCGGGCATACCCTGAGCCAATAGCGCGCCGACCAGACCAGCCAAGACATCCCCAAGCCCCGCCGTCGCCATCGCCGGGTGGCCTTGATCACAACGGGCAAGCCGTCCATCCGGGCTGGCAATCAAACTGCCAGCACCCTTGAGGATAGCCACTGCATTGAATTTTTGGCTCAACGCGCGCGCCACATTAAGGCGATCGGCCTGAACCTCGGCTGTCGATAGCCCCAACAAACGCGCAGCTTCGCCCGGATGAGGCGTAATCACACAGTTGGCCGGCAGCTCGACGCTGCCAGTGGCCAGTTGATTGAGCGCGTCGGCGTCCCACACCTGCGGCTGGCGGGCATTGGCCGCGACCGACAACAGGCTTTTGCCCCAAGCGGCATCGCCCAGGCCTGGGCCAATGACGATCACCGAGATTTTTTCCAGCAGGCCCATCAACTGGTTGGCCGAGCTCACGCCGACAGCCATGACTTCCGGCAGCCGGGCCAGAGCGGCTGGCACATGTTCCGGTCGAGTTGCCAGCGAGACCATGCCGGCGCCACCGCGCAGGGCACTTTCGGTGCTCAGCAGCGCCGCACCGCCAAAGCCACGGTCACCACCGATGACCAGCAGGTGGCCGAACTGGCCCTTATGGGCGTCCGGAGAACGCGCAGCCAGTTGCGGCAAATGGCCGGGCAACAACAGCTGAACGTCGGTAATTGGGTGTTTTGTCTGAGGCATGCGTCTTCAAGCTCCGATGTCTGGCAGAATTATACGCATCTAACCTGTGGTTTCCCGTGTCTCATGCCTGCTATTACCTCCGATCTGCCCGCCCTCGCCCAATCGATCAAAGACTGGGGCCGCGAGCTGGGCTTTCAACAAGTCGGCATCAGTGGCCTGGACCTGGCTGAGCATGAACAGCACCTGCAACGCTGGCTCGACGCGGGCTACCACGGCGAGATGGACTACATGGGCGCCCACGGCAGCAAACGCTCCCATCCCGAGGAACTGGTACCCGGCACCTTGCGCGTGGTGTCACTGCGCATGGACTACCTGCCCGGCGACACCCAGATGGCGCAACTGCTGGGCCAGCCGGAAAAAGCCTATATCTCGCGCTACGCCCTGGGCCGCGACTACCACAAGCTGATCCGCAAGCGCGTGCAGCAGCTGGCCGACCGCATCCAGGCGCAGATCGGGCCGTTCGGCTTTCGCGCCTTTGTCGACAGCGCGCCGGTCCTGGAAAAAGCCATCGCCGAACAAGCCGGACTGGGCTGGATCGGTAAAAACACCCTTGTGCTCAACCGCAAGGCCGGCAGTTATTTCTTCTTGAGCGAACTGTTTGTCGATTTACCGTTGCCGGTGGACCCACCCCACACTACCGAGCACTGCGGCCGTTGCACGGCGTGCCTGGACATCTGCCCCACCAACGCCTTCGTCGGCCCTTACGTGCTGGACGCCCGGCGCTGCATCTCCTACCTGACCATCGAGCTAAAGAGCGCCATTCCCGAGGACCTGCGCCCACTGATCGGCAACCGCGTCTTTGGCTGCGATGACTGTCAGATCGTTTGCCCATGGAATCGTTTCGCTCGACCCACTGCCGAAAGCGATTTCAAGCCCAGGCACAACCTGGATAACGCCGAGTTAGCCGAACTATTTATGTGGGACGAGGATAAATTCCTCAGCAGCACCGAGGGCTCCCCCCTGCGCCGCGCCGGTTACGAGCGCTGGTTACGCAATCTGGCGGTGGGCCTGGGCAATGCGCCGTCAAGCATTCCGGTATTGGAAGCCTTGAAGGCGCGGCGGGACTACCCCTCAGAGCTGGTTCGCGAGCATGTGGAATGGGCGCTGAACCAGCACGCGGCCCGCTAGTGTACGTCGTCGTTGTAGACGAACTTGGGCATTTCCCAGTGAAAACGGATCGCCAGCAAACGCAGTAGAAAGCCACTGAACAGCGTCAGCAGAATCGCCTGTTCGCTCGGCAGTTCCAGATACAGGCACAGCAAGTAGAACCAGGCGGCCAGGAACGACACGCTGGCGTACAACTCGCGGCGGAAGATCAGCGGAATGTCGTTACAGAAGATATCCCGCAGGATGCCCCCGAATACGCCGGTGATGACCCCGCTGACGGACGCCACCAACATGCCGTGACCCATTTCCAGGGCGGTCATGCAGCCGATCAGGGTGAATGCCACCAACCCCAAGGCGTCCAGCGCCAAAAACAGTGAGCGCAGGCGGCGCATCAGCGGCGCGATAAAGATCGTCACCAGCGCCGCGACGGAGGTCAGCACCAGGTACTCCGGGTGCTTGACCCAGGTCAGCGGGTAGTGGCCGAGCAGCACATCGCGCACCGAACCACCGCCCAGGGCCGTCACGCAGGCGATGAGCACCACGCCAAACCAGTCCATGCCGCGCCGACCGGCGGACAAGGCGCCGGTCATGGCTTCGGCGGTGATGGCGATGAGGTAGAGCATCAACAGCATGATGGCGATCCTTGCAGGGAGGCCGGCAGTCTAATCATTTGCTGATGGCACCAAAAGGGGGCAAACGCTCTCCAACACTTGGATTTGCAAACCCCTCCCACATGTTCAGCAGTCGCCCGTTTTCAAGCCTTGATGAAATGCTTGCGGTAATGCTGCAACTCGGCGATCGACTCACGAATATCATCCAGCGCCAGGTGCGTGCTGCCTTTATGGAAGCTGTCTTTGACTTCCGGCGCCCAACGCGCAGCCAGCTCTTTAAGCGTCGATACGTCCAGGTTGCGATAGTGGAAGTAGCTCTCCAGCGCCTTCATATGCGTATAAAGGAAGCGACGGTCCTGGCAGATGCTGTTGCCGCAGATCGGCGACTTGCCCTTGGGCACCCATTTTTCCAGGAATGCGATGGTTTCGGCTTCGGCTTCGGCCATGCTGATGCGGCTGTCGCGCACACGCTGGGTCAGCCCGGAGTTACCGTGGGTGCGGGTGTTCCACTCATCCATGGTGGCGAGCACGGCGTCGCTGTGGTGGATGGCGATCACCGGACCTTCGGCCAAGGTGTTGAGGTTGCTGTCGGTAACAATCGTCGCCATCTCGATGATGACGTCGCTGTCGGGGTTCAGACCGGTCATTTCCAGATCGATCCAAATCAGGTTCTGTGGGTTTTGCATGGCTTGATTCTCTTGGCACCTTGGCGTAGCTGCGCAGTTTAGCAGGCGGGGCCGTGCTAGACTCGCGACCGTTTTACCCAACTTTTGCATTATCGACACGGAACACCAATGGCCAAACGCCAGCTCAACCGTCGCCAAAACTGGCGCATCGAAAAGATTCAAGGTGAACGCGCAGCGCGTGCCGCCAAACGTGAATCCTCCGCCGTGGAAGCGCTCGAGGGCGGCGACCTGGGCCCCGAACAAACGGGCCTGGTGATCGCGCACTTTGGTGTGCAAGTCGAAGTCGAGGCGCTGGAAGGCGAACTCGCAGGCTCGGTGTCCCGTTGCCACCTGCGCGCCAACCTGCCTGCGCTGGTGACCGGCGACAAAGTCGTGTGGCGCGCCGGCAACCAGGGCATCGGCGTGATCGTCGCCCAGTTGCCGCGTAGCACCGAACTGCGTCGCCCCGACAGCCGTGGCCAGCTCAAGCCGGTGGCAGCCAACGTCGACATGATTGTGATCGTGTTCGCACCGTTGCCCGAGCCCCATGCCAACCTGATCGACCGCTACCTGGTCGCGGCCGAACACGCCGGCATCCGCCCGCTGTTGCTGTTGAACAAATTCGACCTGATCGACGAGCAAAACGCCCCGGCGCTCAATGCGTTGCTGGCGGTCTATCGCACCCTGGGCTACCCGGTGCTGGAAGTGTCGGCCCATCACGGCAACGGCATGGAACAGCTGCAACAGCAGCTGGACGGGCGCATCAGCGTGTTTGTCGGCCAGTCTGGCGTGGGCAAGTCATCGCTGGTCAACAGCCTGTTGCCGGAAGTCGATACCCGCGTGGGGCCGCTGTCGGAGCTTTCCGGCCAAGGCACCCACACCACCACCACTGCGAGGCTGTTCCACTTCCCCGGTGGCGGCGAGCTTATCGACTCCCCGGGTATTCGTGAATTCGGCTTGGGCCACGTCAGCCGCAGCGATGTGGAGGCGGGCTTTATCGAGTTCAACGACCTGATCGGCACCTGCCGCTTCCGCGACTGCAAACACGACCGCGAGCCGGGCTGTGCATTGCTCAAGGCCCTGGAAGATGGCCGCGTGCAACAGCAGCGGATGAACAGCTATCGGTCGATTATTGCGAGCTTGCCTGAGAGCAGTTATTGACGGTCAATTTCTTGATACACATAAACCACGGCGCTGAATGCCCTAGCCCATTGATTTAACAGGAGCGGGAATCAAGAATCCGGATCAACTGGGTGGCTCATACACACAAGCCAGCTTGTATTCAGATTTCCTGATGCCCATAATTGCTCCGTCACCAGCGAAAGCTGGCAGGAGTCTGGATCCTTTTCGGGGTTGATCCAGCGGCGCAGAAGGGGCGAAGCAAGCTCCGCTGCGTGTCGAATGAAGCCGCCTTCGGGCGGCTTTGCTTTTTGTGGGGAATTAACATTGGCTCTCTACTATCACCCCAAACAAGGCGACGTGCTGCTGTGTGACTTCACACGAGGTTTTGTTGCACCGGAAATGCTGAAAATCCGCAAGGTTGTCCCACGCCTGTGCGCCGACGACATGCGGGGCGTAGTTAATGGTGTCAAAGCCTACCTGCCACTCTGACCGCCAATGAAAACGCCCCGAATGATTCGGGGCGTTTTGGTTTCTGCTGTAGAGAGATAAGTTACGAGGCCGGCGCAGGCACCGTAGGATCCTTCATCCCACCGTCATCAAACAGGTTCAGCTTCTGCCGCAACTCATGGGCCGGCAGTGGCTCCTGCTCAGGCGGCAGTGCGTTGGGGTCGGCCGGCACTTCGCCAGGGGCACCATCGCCCTGAGTCGGTACCGGTGGCGGTGGCTGGTCGCCTTCAATCGCACGCTGGGCCTTTTTGGTCAGCACCACGATATCGATACGGCGGTTGACCGGGTTGAACGGGTCTTTGGGATCAAATAACTGCGATGAGGCAAAGCCCACCACCCGTGCCACTTGTGGGTCCGGATAGCTGCCGGCCACCAGCGCACGGCGGGCGGCGTTGGCGCGGTTGGCCGAGAGTTCCCAGTTGCCGAAGTCGCCCTGGCCCGCGTAGGGCTTGGCGTCGGTATGGCCGCTGATGCTGATCTTGTTCGGTACCGCCTTGATGGTGTCGGCCATGGCCAGCAGGATGTCTTCAAAGTACGGCTTCAAGCGCGCACTGCCGGAATCGAACATCGGCCGGTTGGCGGCGTCCGTGATCTGGATGCGCAGCCCTTCGGGCGTGATCTCGAACGAAATCTGGTCCTTGAACTTCAGCAGTTGCGGGTTTTCTTCGACCTTGTTCTGCAATTCCTGCAGCAACAGCTCCAGGCGTTCCTGCTCGACCTGCTCGGCCATGGTTTCGACGGTATCGCGCTCAATCGGGATTTTTTCCTGGGGCGACTCAGTTTGCACTTCCGGGTTGATGGTGCGCTCTGGCGCCAGTTGCGGTGAACCGCCCAGATCGATGACAAATGGCGTACCGCTTTCCGAAAAGCCAATCGGGTCTTTGAAGTAACCGGCGATGGCGATCTTCTGTTCCGGTGTGGCGGTGGACATCAGCCACAGCACCAGGAAGAACGCCATCATCGCCGTGGCAAAGTCGGCAAACGCGATTTTCCAGGCACCACCATGGTGCCCCGCAGCGAAGCGCTTGACGCGCTTGATGATGATCGGCTGGTTGTTTTCCATGGCTTAGCGACCGCGAACCGCTTGTTCCAGCTCGGAGAAACTTGGGCGATGCTTGGGGTACAGCACCTTGCGCCCGAACTCCACGGCCAGCGATGGCGGCATCCCCGATGCTGATGCCACCAGGCACGCCTTGATCGCTTCGTAGAGGTTGACCTCTTCCTTGGCATCGTGGGCCAGGGAAGTAGCGAGCGGGCCGAAGAAGCCATAGGCCGCGAGAATACCGAAGAAGGTACCCACCAGCGCCGCACCCACGTGCATGCCGATGGCCGCTTGATCGCCCTCGCCCAAGGACGCCATGGTCACCACGATACCCAGCACCGCCGCGACAATGCCGAAACCGGGCATGCCATCGGCGATGCCGGTCACGGCATGGGAAGGATGCTCCAGCTCTTCCTTGAGGCTGAACAACTCCATGTCGAACAGGCCTTCCAGCTCGTGGGGAGCCATGTTGCCGGAGGACATGATGCGCAGGTAGTCACAGATATAAGCGGTCATGCGCTCATCTTTGAGCACGGCCGGGTACTTGGCGAAAATCGGGCTGGCGGCGGCGTCTTCGATGTCGCCTTCGATCGCCATCATGCCTTCGCGGCGGCTCTTGTTGAGGATCTCGTAGATCAGCCCCAGCACTTCCAGATAGAAGGTGTGGGAAAAACGCGAACTGAACATGCCCAGCGATTTCTTGATCACGTGCATGGTCATGTAGCCGGGGTTGGCCTGCAAGAATGCGCCAAACGCGGCGCCGCCGATGATCAGCACTTCGAAAGGTTGGATCAATGCGGCGATTTTACCGTGGGAGAGGACGTACCCTCCGAGCACACTTGCGATGACGACAATGATGCCGATAATTTTAGCCATAGGAGATGGGTACTTGCGCCGTCGGGTTCATGGACATAGTGGGTGCAGCAGAAAACTCTTGTTCTACTTATCGGCAAAACTGCGCCAGACTATAGCCCGTTAAGGCGAAAAGCCAATTCGGCCCGTTCCGGGTGTGTTGAACACAAGTGATGATCGCGCCCCAATCATGGCAATCGAAACGACAGTCCCAACGAACCGCCCCACCACCCTCGCCGCTTGGATCAAGCGCCTGGACGACGTGCTGCTGCCCGTTCCCCAGGCCAACCATGAGCGCGTGTGCAAAGCCATCCGCGACAGTCGCAGTTCATTGCGAGATATTGCCGAGCTGATGCAAAACAGCCCGGCGCTGGTGCTGAGCGTGATGCGCGAGGCCAACAGCCAAGCCCATGGGAGCCTGGCCGAGCCCGCCGAAAACCTCGAAGTAGCGCTTAACCGTCTCGGCCTCAAACGTGCCGAGGAGTTGCTGGCACGCCTACCTTCGGTGCCGGCTGGAGAAATCCCAGCCGCATTGCGCCAACTGCTGCTGGTCAGCCAGCACGCGTCCCAGCAAGCCAACGGCTTGTTCGGCAGTCGCCTGGCGCGGCTATGGCAGGACATCCACTGGGGCAGCCTGCTGTTTCTGTCGCCACTGTGGCCGATGGCCGTCGCCTACCCCAAGCTTTTGGAGGAATGGGAGCTGCGGGTGATTCACAAGGGCCAGTCGGCGCGCCAGGTCGAGCAGGAACTGTTCGGTGTGCGCTTGCTGGACCTGTGCCTGGGCCTGACCGAAGCCTGGCACCTGCCGATCTGGGTTTCGCAGGGCTACAAGCTGCTGCTGGCCGAGCAACGCCTGCTGGTCAAGGCGCTGCACATTGCCCGCGAAGACGACGCCTTGCGCCACCAGCAATTGCTCGACGCCGACCCCAACCTGCGCCGCTGGCTGAACCAGCCAGCCAATACCGTGTTGCTGGCCAACGGCCTGGCGATGTCCGCCCAGGAATCCTGGACCTGCCCGCACACCGAACGCTGGCAATACCTCACCGCGCTATACCTGCAAGTGCCCTTGAGTGATGTGCAACAACAGGCGCACCAGCAGGCAGTCACGAGCGCCCGCACCACCTTGATGCCCGACCTCTGGCACCCGGCGCTGTCGCTGATCTGGCCGTGGCATGTGCAAAAAGTCCATCGCGGCTTGTTGCCCGCGCCGCCGCCCACGGCTGAAGCCCTGGCCGTATGGCGCACTCATTGCACCGAGTTGCTGGTCGAGCCGAGCCGCTTTGCCAACGCCATGCACCTGACCACCTGCGCCAAGCACGCCTTGGTTGCCAGTGGCATGCAGCGGGTGTTGTTGTTCATGGCCGATCGCGCCCTGAGCACCCTGCGCGTGCATCAGGCCGACGGTTTGCCCAGGGACGCCGCGCACCTGAGCCTGGATGTGGTCAACAGCACATTGCTGCAACGCCTTCTGGAAAAGTCCGCTCAGGTGCGTCTGACCCCCGACAACCATGCGCAGTTTTCCGCCCTGCTGCCGCCTATCCTGCGTCGCCTGTTTACGGGCGAGCACTTGCTGCTGCGTTCGCTGAGCTGCAATGGCCGCGTGGTGATGCTGGTAGTGGCGGACCAAGGCGGCGGACCATTCTCGGAAACCACCGTGCAGGCGTTCGGCAAAACCGCCCAATGCATCGAAAAAGCCCTGCACAGCTTTACCAACCGCAGCGCCTGATGCTTGCGCTACAATCAGCGGCCTTTATCACCAACATTTGTGCCCAGGAGACCTCACATGCCTGACTTCTCTGGCTTGCCGCTGGTGATCGAATCCAGTGACCTGCTCGCTCAACTGGATGCCGAGCACTTGATTCTGGTGGACCTCACCAGTGCCGCCCGCTACGCCGAAGGGCATATCCCCGGCGCGCATTTTGTTGACCCCAAGCGCACCCAACTGGGCCAGCCACCGGCACCCGGCTTGCTGCCGAGCAAGGCCGACCTGGAAAAACTGTTCGGCGAACTGGGCCACACCCCGGACGCGACCTACGTGGTCTATGACGACGAAGGCGGCGGCTGGGCCGGACGCTTTATCTGGATGCTCGACGTGATCGGTCACCAGAAATATCACTACCTCGACGGCGGCCTGCTGGCATGGCTGGAGGAAAAGTACCCACTCTCCATCGAAGTGCCCGCGCCGGCAGGCGGCCCCGTCAGCCTCACGTTGCACGATGGCCCCACGGCTACCCGTGAGTACCTGCAAAGCCGTCTCGGCGCGGCCGACCTGGGCGTCTGGGATGCCCGCGGCCCGCTGGAATATTCCGGCGAAAAAGTGCTCGCCGCCAAGGGGGGCCATATTCCCGGCGCGGTGAATTTCGAATGGACCGCCGGCATGGACAAGGCGCGCAACCTGCGCATCCGTCGCGACATGCCACAGGTCCTCGAAGAGCTCGGGCTGACCCGCGATAAAGAAATCATTACCCACTGCCAGACTCACCACCGCTCTGGCTTCACCTACCTGGTGGCCAAGGCGCTCGGTTATCCACGAGTCAAAGGCTATGCCGGTTCCTGGGGCGAATGGGGCAACCACCCCGACACCCCCGTTGAGATTTAAGGTTTAAGGACAGTTATGAAAAAGCAGTTGTTTATCCTCAGCCAGTACTTGCTGCCACACCACTTGCTCTCGCGCCTGGCCGGCTGCATTGCCGAGTGCCGCGTGCGCTGGTTCAAGAACGCCTTCACCGCCTGGTTCGCCAAGCGCTATCAAGTGGACATGTCCCAGGCCCTGGTTGAAGACCTGAGCGCCTATGAGCATTTCAACGCGTTCTTCACCCGCGCCTTGAAAGACGGCGCCCGCCCGCTCGACCAGACTCCCGGTGCCGTGCTGAGCCCGGCCGATGGCGCCGTCAGCCAGCTAGGCCCTATCGAACATGGCCGTGTGTTCCAGGCCAAGGGCCACAGCTTCAGCGTGCTGGAATTGCTCGGTGGCGACGCGGCGCTGGCTGCACCGTTCATGGGAGGCGATTTTGCGACTATTTACCTGTCACCCAAAGACTACCACCGGGTGCACATGCCACTGGCCGGCACCTTGCGTGAGATGGTCTATGTGCCAGGTCGGATTTTCTCGGTCAACCAGACCACCGCCGAAAACGTACCGGAGCTGTTTGCGCGCAACGAGCGGGTTGTATGCCTGTTTGACACCGAGCGCGGCCCGATGGCCGTGGTGTTGGTGGGTGCGATGATCGTCGCGTCGATTGAGACGGTGTGGGCCGGGTTGGTAACGCCGCCCAAGCGCGAGCTGAAAACCTTCCGCTACGACGAAGCCGCACGTGCGCCGATTCATTTGGAAAAAGGTGCGGAGCTGGGCCGTTTCAAGCTGGGCTCGACCGCCATCGTGCTGTTCGGGCCGGATCAGGTGAAGTGGGCTGAAGAACTGGCAGCGGGTACGCCAGTGCAGATGGGCCAGGGTATCGCATTGCCGAAAGCCTGATATTGCTGGTGACATCCTATGTGGGAGCCGGGCTTGCCCGCGATAGCGGAGTGTCAGTCAACACATCATTGACTGAACTGCCGCTATCGCGGGCAAGCCCGGCTCCCACATTTTTGACTGTATTTCTACAGTGAGATCGGCTTATAACTGACCGTCGCGGTCGCGCAAGCCCAGCAGATACAACACGCCATCGAGCCCCAGCGTTGAAATCGCCTGTTTGGCCGACTGCTTGACCAACGGCTTGGCGCGAAACGCCACACCCAATCCTGCAATCGCCAGCATCGGCAAGTCATTGGCGCCGTCGCCGACCGCAATGGTCTGCTCCAGACGCAAGCCTTCCTTGTGCGCCAATTCCTTGAGCAGGTCGGCCTTGCGCTGCGCATCGACAATCGGCTCGACGGCCACGCCGGTCACTTTGCCGTCCACCACTTCCAGCTCGTTGGCGAACACGTAGTCAATGCCCAACTTCGCCTGCAACTGCTTGGCGAAGTAGGTGAAGCCGCCCGACAGGATGGCGGTCTTGTAGCCCAGGCGCTTGAGTTCGGCGAACAGGGTTTCGGCGCCTTCCGTCAGGCGCAGGGATGCGCCGATGGAGTCCAGCACGCTCACGTCCAGGCCCTTGAGCAACGCCAGGCGCTCCTTGAAGCTGGCACGGAAATCCAGCTCACCGGCCATCGCCCGCTCGGTAATCTCGCTGACTTGCTCGCCGACTCCCGCTGCCTTGGCCAGTTCGTCGATGACTTCGGCTTCGATCAGGGTGGAGTCCATGTCGAACACCGCCAAACGACGGTTGCGACGGAACAGCGAATCTTCCTGGAAGGCGATATCGACATTCAACTCCTGGGCCACGCTCAGGAATTCGGCCCGCAGCGCTTGCGCGTCAGCCGGTTCACCGCGCACAGAAAACTCGATGCAGCCCTTGCCTTTGTCGGCTGGGGTGTCCAAGGGCATACGACCCGACAGACGGTCAATGTGGTCGATATTCAATCCGTAGTGGGCCGTGATCGAGCTGACACGCTGCAATTGTTCAGCCGTTACCTTGCGAGTAAGCAACGTCACGATATGGCGTTTTTTGCCCTGGCCTTCTACCCAGTGCTGGTAATCGGCTTCGGACACGGGGGTGAAACGCACCTGTTGATCCAGCTTATAGGCCGTAAACAGGATGTCCTTGAGTACCGACGAAGCCTGTTCGGTGCTGGGGATCTCCACCAGGATGCCGAACGACAGGGTGTCGTGGATCACCGCCTGACCGATGTCGAGGATGTTCACACCACCCTGGGCCAGGACGCCGGTAATGGCCGCGGTGAGACCCGGCCGGTCTTCACCCGTGATGTTGATCAGGACAATTTCGCGCAAAGCGCACCCCCAGGCTGGAAAAAAACCGCATTCTACCCACTTTCAGTGACCATCGGGCACAGCCAGTGCTTTGCCGGTCATGGGCCTGTCGCTATACTGCGCGTCAACTTCACGGACCAAGAGCCGAGCGCAAGTGAACCGGCCCACGCCAGTAAAAACCGATAACTTCTTCCTGCTGATCTTCCGGGCACTGCGCCACCGCCGTGTACCGATCGCATTACGCATCGCCAGCCATAACGTGATCCTGGTCGCCTTGGCCCTGGTAATCTACGCCTGCGTGATGGGTTTGCAGTTCAAGCAGGCCATGCATGAGCAAGCCGACGCCCTGGGTGCGAGCCTGACGACCCAGACGGCCACCTCGGCGACTGAGCTGCTGGTGTCCAACGACATCCTCAGCCTCAACGTGCTGCTCAACAACCTGACCAAGAACCCGCTGGTAGCTCACGCCGCCATTTATAGCGTGGACAACCGGATCATGGCCGAAGCCGGGCAGCGCCCGAAGAACGGCTTGCTGGGTGAAGCCGAGGGCCTCTACCAGAGCAATATCACCTTTCAGGATGTGAAAGCCGGCCAACTGCGTATCAGCCTCGACATGCAGCAGTTCCAGCAGCCGATGACCATCAGCCTGCAAAGCATGGGTATCTTGAGCGCGATCCTGCTGGCCCTGGCCCTGGCCTTGAGCCTGCGCCTGGGGAGGCATATCTCCACACCGCTGATGCAACTGCGTATCTGGCTGCGGGATATCGACGAACACACCCCGGCCACTGATCGCCAGGATGAAATCGGCGACCTCGCGCGCCAGCTCCATACCAGCTTCGCTCCGGAGCCGAAAGCGCCTGAAGTCGAACCGGAACCCGAATACGACGATACCGACGACTACAGCGATGAGCCTGAGTTTGAAGTACGTGACCTGCGCGACCCGGGCTTTGACGAAAGCGCTCCGGTGGCCGGCCTCAAGCCTGCACCGCGCCATGTGGTCAAGGCCGAGGAAGACGAACTCGACGAGGAAGACCCCTTCGCCGACCTGCGCGATACCTCGGCCGTGGCCCCGGCCGCTGCGACAAAACCCGTTGCGGTGGTCAGGAACACCGAGCCGCAGCACAGTGCAGTACTCGCCGTGCAATTGGGCTCCCAGGAGCAGCTGCGCCGCCTGCCTCGTGCCCGGCTGACCGAACTGCTCGAACGCTACCGCGATTGTCTCGACCAGGCCGCCTCGCTGTACCAGAGCGAGCTGCACACGTTGAACGATGGCAGCACCCTGATGCTGTTCCACAGCGAAGACAGCGGCGAAGACTACCTGACCAATGCAATTTGCTGCGGCGAATTGCTGCGCGCGCTGGGCCATGCCCTGCAGATCGAAGTGGCCGACAGCGGCATTACCCTGCAATTGCAGCTTGGCTTGACCGTGGGTGATGACCTGTTCGGCATGAGCCAGATCGACCTGCTGCTCACCGAAATCGCCCAGGATGCCCTGGCCCTGTCCCAACACAGCCGCAACCTGCTGCTGGTGGAACGCAAGATCAGTGAAGACACGCTGATCCGCCAACGCGCACGTATCCGTCCGATTGCCAGCCCTGAAGGGGCCAGTTGCGTAGAGCGGCTGATGGAACCGTACCCCTCGATGCTCGAACGCCAGCTGGCGCGGATGCATGAGACCCGCAAGCCCTGAAATACCTACTGTGGAGTGATTCCCGCTCCCACAGTTGATCTTCAACATGACTCAAATCCTGCACAAACAAAAAGGCCCGCTTATTCAGCGGGCCTTTTGTTTGGCTGCGATTCAGATCAGAACCTGAACACTTCCAGATCGGTACGAATCGGCGTAGCCATCGGCATCTTCGGCTTTTCCGGGGCTGCCGGTTTGGCCTGGGCTGGGGCCTGTTTACGCGGCTGCACCTCGGCAATCGGCGGCTGGTTCGCCAATGGCTTGAGCGCCACCGACAACTGCTGCGCCAAGTGCTGCAACAGCACACCCTGGGCCTGGACCTGAGAAGCGGTGGTGCCGGTATGCTCTTCCTGCAGGTGCACGATGCGGTTATCCCGTACTTGTCCGCGACGGTCGATCAGGCGCCACTGTGCATCCAGAATCGCCGGTTGCGATTTGCCGGAGTCGAGCCGCGTAATCGTCAGCAGCACCTGCACATCCGGAGTGAATCCCGATGGCCCTGGTGCCAGGACCACACGCTGGCTATCCAACTGCCCTGCAACCTGACGCAACATCAGTTGATTGATATCGGACGACAAGCTGCCCGCCCAACGACCATCAGTGGAACCTTGCAGGCTGCCGTCGTTCTGACGTTGCAGCAGGGTTTCGCGTTGCAGGTAATCGGCAACGACTACCGGACCGAGCAATACCGCCATGCCAGCCGTTTGGGCTGGCTGAGCCGGGCTACCGCTGTCCAGCTGGTACAGCGACACCGGTTGGTGCGTGCTGCAACCCGCCAGCCCCAAAAGGCCAGCGAGCATCAAAAATAGAGGAAGGCGTGGAGCAGTCATCATCCCATCCAAGTGGCTGCCACAAGGCGAACCACAATGTAATACTAAAAATAACCTGAACACGCTCGGCCACGCCGGCGCTGGAAAGGCCATATCATCCGTGAATATGCGCCATGACTCCAGCGCGAAAGCATCGATCTACAGGTTAAATCGTAGATCGAGTGCTCTAGTACGCCTTAAACCGGCGTTTCTACCAACAAGGCATCCACTCGCTGGAAACCTCTAGGCAGTTTGTTACCGCGTCGACCACGCTCGCCCTTGTAGTGTTCAAGGTCGTCTGGGCGCAATGACAACGTGCGCTTGCCGGCCTGGAGCACCAGGGTAGAGCCTTCCGGGACCACGGCGATGTCTGTTACGTACTCTTCGCGACTGGCCACCCGGTCACCGGGGATCCCGATAATCTTGTTGCCCTTGCCTTTGCCCAACTGCGGCAGATCGCTGATCTTGAACACCAGCAAACGCCCTTCGGTGGTCACCGAAGCCAACCAGTTGCTTTCACGATCATCCACCGGCCTTGGCAGGATCACCTTGGCGTTGTTCGGCAGGCTCAACAGCGCCTTGCCCGCCTTGTTCTTGGCTTGCAGGTCTTCACCCTTGACCACGAAACCGTAACCAGCGTCAGAGGCGATGACGTACAGCGAATCATCGTCCGGCAGCAGCACGCACTCGAAATTCGCCCCCGGTGGCGGCGTGAGGCGTCCGGTCAACGGCTCGCCCTGCCCCCGTGCGGACGGCAGGGTGTGGGCCGGCACCGAATAACTCCGCCCGGTCGAGTCGATAAACACCGCGAACTGATTGGAGCGCCCGGCGGCGGCGGTCTTGAAGCCATCACCGGCTTTGTACGAAAGGCCGGTGGCGTCAATATCATGCCCTTTGGCGGAACGAACCCAACCCTTTTCCGACAAAACGACGGTAATTTTCTCGTTAGGCAACAACTCAGTTTCTGTCAGAGCCTTGGCTTCAGCACGCTCGACGATCGGCGAACGACGGTCGTCGCCATAGGTTTCGGCGTCTTTGATCAGCTCACTGCGTACCAGCTTCTTGAGCTTGGCTTCGCTGCCCAGCAGCGCTTGCAGCTTGGCTTGTTCCTTGAGCAACGCGTCTTGCTCGTCACGCAGCTTCATTTCTTCCAGGCGTGCCAATTGGCGCAAGCGCGTGTCGAGGATGTAGTCAGCCTGGATTTCGCTCAGCTCGAAACGCGCGATCAACTCGGCTTTCGGGTGCTCGGCGGTACGGATGATATGGATCACTTCATCCAGGTTGAGGTAGGCAATCAGCAAGCCGTCCAACAGATGCAGGCGGCGCTCGACCTTGTCGAGGCGAAACTGCAGGCGGCGGCGCACGGTCTGTACGCGAAATTCCAGCCACTCCACCAGCAGGTTGCGCAGGTTCTTCAACTGCGGCTTGCCATCCAGGCCGATGATATTGACGTTGACCCGGTAGCTGGACTCCAGGTCGGTGCTGGCGAACAGATGCTGCATCAGCACTTCATGATCGACCCGGCTGTTGGTCGGGATGATCACGATACGGCACGGGTTCTCGTGGTCGGACTCATCACGCAGGTCGGCAACCTGGGGCAGTTTCGACGGCTTGGCCTGCATCAACGCGGCAATCTGCTCCAGCACCTTGGCACCGGACACCTGGTGCGGCAGCGCGGTGACAATAATGTCGCCATCTTCGATATGGTACACGGCGCGCATACGCACCGAGCCCTTGCCGGTTTCGTACATCTTCAGCAGGTCGGCGCGCGGCGTGATGATTTCCGCTTCGGTCGGGTAATCCGGGCCCTGGATATGTTCACACAACTGCTCGACCGTGGCCTTGGGCTCGTCCAGCAGGCGCACGCAGGCAGTGGCAACTTCGCGCAGGTTATGCGGCGGCACATCAGTGGCCATACCAACGGCGATACCGGTGGTGCCATTGAGCAGGATATTCGGCAAACGTGCTGGCAATACCAGGGGTTCGTCGAGGGTGCCGTCAAAGTTCGGCCCCCAGTTCGCCGTGCCCTGGCCCAGCTCGCTGAGCAGCACTTCGGAATAACGCGACAGCCGCGCTTCGGTGTAACGCATGGCGGCGAAGGACTTGGGATCATCCGGCGCACCCCAGTTGCCCTGCCCGTCCACCAGCGTATAGCGATAGCTGAATGGCTGGGCCATCAGCACCATGGCTTCATAACACGCCGAATCGCCGTGGGGGTGGAACTTGCCGAGTACGTCACCGACGGTACGCGCCGACTTCTTGTGCTTGGAATCAGCGTCCAGGCCCAGCTCACTCATGGCGTAGATGATGCGCCGTTGCACGGGCTTAAGGCCGTCGCCGATATGCGGCAGGGCACGGTCCATGATCACGTACATGGAGTAGTTGAGGTAGGCATTTTCGGTGAAGTCAGCCAGCGACCGGCGTTCTACGCCATCTAAGCTGTCTGCGAGGATGTCACTCATGCGGGCCTCATCATTGTTGGTTAACGCGCAGCGGAACTGCCGCTGCGCCGGGTCAATTGAAAAAACGGCTGGCTCATGGCTGGGCGCTCCAGCCACCGGCAGGGGCGGCGAAACGATAGACCACGGGGCGTTTTTCACCATCGGCGCGGGGGCCGAAATTGTTGTCTATACCGATCCATGCACCGTCGGCGTCCAACAGCAGGGCTTCGGCCAGGCCGTAAGGCTGTGGATAACGCCGCTGCGGCGTCAGGGTCTCTTCAGCAAACGACCAACACAGCTCAACCTTGGCCGTGACTGTGTCGCGTCGGCAAATCTGGAACGCATTGCGCTCCAGGGTAAACAGCTTGCCATTGAACAGCGCCAGGTCGGCAAAGTCATTGGACACTGCCTTGGCGTTGGTAAACTGCGCCGGTTGCACTTCCTGCCCGGCCTCGCTCAACAACACGCACCGGCCATCGCAATCCCATACGCTCTGCCCGCGCTTGATCGAGATCAGGCCGCGACGCTCACGCTCGGCGGCCAGCCAGATCTGGTTGCCTTCGGGGTTCACCGCCAGTCCCTCGAACAAGGCATTGAAGTGCAGCAACATGCCACTGGCCCGCGCCTCACGCACCATGCCCGGGGCGATTTTCAACCACTCGGGCGCGCCCGTCGCAGGTACCTGCAGCACTGCAGCATGGGCTTCGCTGACAATGTAGCGGTTACCTGCGGCATCACAGCTGATGCCCTCGAAATCCAGGTCACCACCGCGAATGAACGACGCGGCCTTGGTGCGTGAACGCAGCCCCCAGGGCAAACCCGACTCGGGCACGGGCGGCACGTCAATCTTCAGAGCTTCGGCGTTCCAGGTCGGTGCGCGGGTATCCAGGCGGTAGATCTGATCATCATCGCGGTCGGAAACCGTCCACAGTTCTGCGCCACACAACGCCAGGCCCGATAGGTTACCGCCGCGCATGCCGTCCACCGGGTGCTCGGATACCAGCTTCAGCTCTGCCACGCCGGCTGCAACCACGTGGGGAGTTGCCAGTGCGCTCAACATCAGCATCGCCAGGGCGAAGCCTGTGCGCATCAGCCCAGAACCTCGGCCAGGTTGCCCTTGGATTCCAGCCAGGCTTTGCGATCCGGCGCACGCTTCTTCGCCAGCAGCATGTCCATCATTTCCGAGGTGCCGGCGAAGTCTTCCAGGGTCAGTTGCACCAGGCGCCGGGTATTGGGGTCCATGGTGGTTTCGCGCAACTGCGGTGGGTTCATTTCACCCAGGCCCTTGAATCGCGTGACCTGTGGCTTGCCGCGTTTTTTCTCGGCCACCAGGCGATCGAGGATGCCATCGCGCTCGGCTTCGTCCAGGGCGTAGAAAATCTCCTTGCCCAAATCGATGCGGTACAGCGGCGGCATGGCGACGTAGACGTGACCGGCATCCACCAATGGGCGGAAATGCTGCACGAACAACGCGCACAACAACGTAGCAATGTGCAGGCCGTCGGAGTCGGCGTCGGCGAGGATGCAGATCTTGCCGTAGCGCAGCTGGCTCATGTCCGCCGCGCCAGGGTCGACACCGATAGCGACAGCGATATTGTGCACTTCCTGGCTGGCGAGCACTTCGCTGCCGTCGACTTCCCAGGTGTTGAGGATCTTGCCGCGCAACGGCAGGATCGCCTGGAACTCTTTGTCCCGCGCTTGTTTGGCGGAACCGCCGGCAGAGTCACCTTCCACCAGGAACAGCTCGGAACGCATCGGGTCCTGCCCGGCGCAGTCGGCCAGTTTGCCGGGCAATGCCGGGCCCTGGGTGATGCGCTTGCGCTCGACTTTCTTGCTGGCCTTCAGGCGACGACCGGCGTTGTTGATCGCCAGCTCCGCCAGGGCCAGGCCCAGTTCCGGGTGCTCGTTGAGCCACAGGCTGAAGGCATCCTTGACCACACCGGAGACAAATGCCGCCGCCTCACGGGACGACAGGCGCTCTTTGGTCTGGCCGGAGAATTGCGGCTCCTGCATCTTCATCGACAGCACGAACGCGATGCGCTCCCACACGTCTTCCGGCGCCAGCTTCACGCCGCGCGGCAACAGGCTGCGGTATTCGCAGAATTCGCGCATGGCATCCAGCAAGCCCTGGCGCAAACCGTTGACATGGGTGCCGCCCTGGGCGGTGGGGATCAGGTTGACGTAGCTTTCCTGCACACTGTCGCCACCTTCGGGCAACCACAGCAACGCCCAGTCGACGGCTTCCTTATTACCGGCCAGGCTGCCGCAGAACGGCTCGTTGGGCAGGCGTTCGAAGTCGCTGACGGAGTCTTCCAGGTAGGAGCGCAGGCCATCTTCGTAATGCCATTCGACCTTCTCGCCGGTGCCTTTGTCTTCAAAGCTGACCAGCAGGCCGGGGCACAATACGGCCTTGGCCTTGAGCACATGCTTGAGCCGGCTGATGGAGAATTTCGGCGAATCGAAGTATTTCGGGTCCGGGGCGAAGTACACGCTGGTACCGGTGTTGCGCTTGCCAACGGTGCCAACCACTTCCAGGTCGGTGGCTTTATAGCCATCGGCGAAGGTCATCTGGTACTCGTTACCGTCGCGCTTGACCTTGACCCGCACTTGCGTCGACAGGGCGTTGACCACCGAAATACCCACGCCGTGCAAACCACCGGAGAACTGGTAGTTCTTGTTGGAGAACTTGCCGCCGGCGTGCAGTTTGGTGAGGATCAGCTCGACGCCCGACACGCCCTCTTCCGGGTGAATGTCCACCGGCATGCCGCGACCATCGTCGGACACTTCAAGGGAGTGATCGGCATGGAGGATGACTTGTACCGACTTCGCGTGCCCGGCCAAGGCTTCGTCGACGCTGTTGTCGATGACTTCCTGGGCAAGGTGGTTCGGCCGGCTGGTGTCGGTGTACATGCCGGGGCGTTTGCGCACCGGGTCGAGGCCCGAGAGGACTTCGATGGCGTCGGCGTTATAAGAGCTAGCGCTGGGAGTGGCCATGGGGTCTCGTCGTGAGTCGTTCGATTAAAAAGTGACCTGCGATTTTTTACAGTGACGAAAAATCGAAGGATTGATACTGATCTGCGCCAATGCCGGCAAAACTCAATAAGGCCGGCAGTTGCTCGGCGAACCCTTGGTAACCATGATCGCCACCGGCCTGGATGCGCAAGGCACAGGCTCGGTAATACGCTTGGGCGAGGCGATAATCCAGGGTTTCGTCCCCGGTCTGCAACCACACCTGATACCGCCCTGCATCCTGCGGCGCCGGTACTTCCAGCTCGGCCAGCGCTGCGACGTGATCATGGGTCAACTCCCAGGTCTCATCGGTGTAGAGGTTCTTCTGGGTGCCCAGGTAACCGTCGAACATCCGATGGGGGCTGACCGCCGGGTTGACCAGCAGCGCCTTCAGGCCATGGCGTTCGGCAAGATGGGTTGCATAGTAGCCGCCGAGTGAGCTGCCGACCAGCAGCGGCCGCCCCAGTTGGTCAATGGCCTGCTCCAATTGCAGAATCGCCTGACGCGGGTGGTGATGCAGGGCCGGCACACGCAAACGGTCGGACAGGCCAAGCTTGCCCATTACGGTGATCAACTGGCTGGCCTTGTTGGAGGCTGGCGCACTGTTGAAGCCGTGGATATACAGGATCGAAGCGGACATGCCGGGCTCTCCGTGCTTGGGCCAAAGAGGCGCAGTTTACAGGGATCGGAGTGAGGTGTGAGCACCCGATCTTCCAGACACCGCAGAACCCATGTGGGAGAGGGCTTGCCCCCTCCCACATTTGATCAGTGTTTGCAGGTCTTAATAGCCGTTGCTGCCGTAGTCGACGGTAAACGCGAAGTCCCGAAGCCGCTCTACCCCCGTCTCCAACCGCCCGTCGGCATACAGGCGCAGCCAGCGATACCCCGGCGCTTGCTCGCTGACCTGGAAATCCTCGCTGCCCGGCGCGAACTGGATGCAGGTAGACGGTGAGGCCAGCAACCGCACGCCGTTGCGCTCGCGGTCGATTTCCTGATGCACATGCCCCCAGAGCAGCGCCTTGACCTGCGGGAAGCGGTCAAGCACGGCAAACAGCGCCTCGGGATTGCGCAGGCCGATCGGCTCCATCCACGCACAGCCGATGGACACTGGATGATGGTGCAAGCACACAAGATGATGGCGGCTGGGCGCCTCGCTCAGGGCCTGGGCAAGCAATTGCAGTTGCGAATCCTGCAGGTAACCGGGCACCGAACCCGGTACTGCGGAGTCCAGCAGGGTTATGCGCCAGTTGCCCACGTCCACCACGGGCTCGAGCAAATCGCTTTGCACAGCGGCCTCGCCCATGACCTGCGGCTCGTCATGATTACCCGGGATCCAGCGCGCCGGCGCACCGATGGGCGCGGTCATGTTCCGAAATAGCTGGTACGACGCCAGTGTGCCGTCCTGGGACAAGTCGCCCGTCGCCAGCACCAGGTCAATACGCGGCTGTTGCTCGTGCACCAAGTCGATCACGCTTTGCAAGCTTGCACGGGTGTTCATGCCCAGCAGCGTACCGCCCGCTTCGGCAAACAGATGGCTGTCGGACAATTGCACCAACAACGCAGCATCAGGGTTCATGGTCGGTACGCGAGGCAAGGCGCTCTCCCTGGCAATCACAGGCATGGATAATTTGACGATTATGCTAGGGCAGGACTCAAAGAGGAAACCTGAGAAACAGGCTCAATTCACATCTAGCGCACCACTTCGAACTCATGGCCCAGGGCCAGGCAGTGGCTCAGCCATTCACCGAGGAACACATTGAGCTGTGCTTTCTCATCGGGTTGGTGCATGAACACATTCGGGTAAGGATAGATGCTGCGAAAGCGTCGCGCATGTTCGGCGCTGATCACTTCGGCCATACGCGCGTCGTGGTACACCTGCACTTCAAGTTGCGGCACCGGCAGCCAGGGCAGGCTGTGTTCCTGGCGTACGCGCAGGGTGGTGGTGTACGGGCAATTGACGATGACTTCCAGGGTCAGCACACCAAGCATCTGGTCGCCATGGGTCACGGCGATACGCCGCGCCTCAGGAGTGTGGCGCATGTCGGGAAGCAGGCGCATCAGCCGCGCATAATTGGCCTCGCAGGCGGCTTGCAGCCCGATCAGGTCAACTCGATAACGTTCCCGTGCCTTTACTGCCATAGCCCCCTCACTTCCGCGCGGTTAAGCGCAAGCCATTGCAGGGCGATGATGCTGGCTGCATTGGAAATTTTGCCGTCGCGCACCGCTTGCAGGGCGTCTTCGAATGCCCAGACGGTGACGCGGATATCTTCTGCCTCTTCTTCCAATCCATGGATGCCACCAGCACCCGTGCCGTCGCAACGGCCCAGGTACAGGTGGACAAATTCGGTACTGCCGCCGGGCGACGGGAAGTACTTGGTGATCGGCCACAGCGCGGAGAACGTCAACCCAGCTTCCTCCTCGGCCTCGCGGTGTGCAACCTCCTCCGGTTGCTCATCCTTGTCAATCAGGCCGGCGACCATCTCTACCAACCACGGGTTGCCGGCGCGGCCCATGGCGCCCACGCGGAACTGTTCGATCAGCACCACCTCGTCACGTTGCGGGTCGTAGGGCAGCACGCACACAGCGTCATGGCGAACGAAGACTTCGCGGCTGATCACGCGGCTCATGCCACCGTCGAATTTCTCGTGGCGCAGTTGCACGTGATCGAGCTTGTAGAAGCCCTGGTAGCTATTGTCGCGCTGAACGATCTCGATCTTGTTCGGCGTGGACTTCGCGGTGTCCGTCATGTGTTTCCTCTCTTTGACAAGGAGTGTGCTTGTGCAATTGGCGCCATCCTAACGCGCCGTTGCCCGTTGATGCAGCCCCTTTCCGGTTGCCGGGACCGGCGGCGGACGTCAAACTCTCCCCCATCAGTCTAGTGGCGAACTGACTGCCTTGTTGGCAGTCCAAGCGCTACTCTTTTCGCTTTCCATCGATTTACGAAGGACACACATGTCGCTTTTCAAAATCGCCTCCATGGCCTGTATTGCCTTGACCCTGGGTGCTTGCCAGAGCCTGTTCCAACCCGGCCAGCTCAAGCCGCTGGACGTCACGACCGACAAGTCGGAACAGATCAAGCCTGGCTGTGATAGCCCGGACTGCCCACTGGTGAACATCGATACCGTGCACTTCCCCGCCGACCCGCAACTCGACAGCCTGGTGGAACAGCGCCTGCTGCAGATGACCCGCACTACGCCTGGCGCCAGTGTGCCTGCCACGCTCAATGCCTATCGAGACAAGTTCCTGCGCGAATCCGCGGACCGCCACAGCATGTATCTGCAAGCCAAGGTACGCGAGCAACATGACGCACTGGTGATCGTTGAAGTGTCCAGCTACCTCGACACCGGCGTCGCTCATGGTGAGCCGGGCCGTGGTTTCATCAACTATTCACGCCTGCTGCACAAGGAGTTGAGCCTGGCCGACATGTTGCTGCCGGGCCAGGAGCAGGCATTCTGGAACACCGCGAAAGTTGCGCATAACAGTTGGTTGATCAACACCAAGATGGACCGCGATCCGGAGTTCCTGAAGAACTGGCCATTCCAGAAAACCCCGAACGTGGCCTTGACCAGTGGTGGCGTAGTACTCAAGTACAACGTTGCCACCATCGCCCCTTACGCACAGGGGCTGATCGAAATTACCATCCCCTATACGCGCCTCACGGGTGTGATCAAGCCTGAACTGATGCCTGCACGCCACTAACCCGGCCCAGAATCAACTGCAACAGCCCTGCCAGCAGCAATGCCGGCAGGGTCGCACCGACCACGCCGAACAGCGGCGCAAACACTGAGCCGATCAGCAGCAGGAAGTTCTGGTATTGCGCCAAGGGTGCAAAACAGGCAATCAAGGTACAGACCAGGCCAATGGCCAACGCCAGGTGCTCGACTTTCATACGCAACAGCATCCCACTGGACACCGCCGCCGAGTGAATATCGGCAAAGGCGTTTTCCGACTCATCGAGCAGAATCAACAGCAGCGGAATGCCGAGCCCGGCGCCCGCCAGTGCCAGCAGCCAAATCCCCCATTTGCGCAGGATTTGCCGTACAAACGTCAGCGGGCCACTGACCGCCCAAGGGTGTGATCTCTAAGGGGCACTTGTTGTTTGGGAGATCGCTATCGCGGGCAAGCCCGCTCCCACAGGGGACCGGCTGTGGACACAAAAATTGTCTACAACTCGATCAACTGTGGGAGCCGGGCTTGCCCGCGATGACGGCCGTGCAGGCACCGCCGACTCGGGATCAGACCTTCTTGTAGAGCTGACTGCCTTCGCGCTTGAACCGCTCCGCCTGCTCGGCCAACCCCTTGGCCACGTCCACATCCACCGCTTCAATACGCTGGTTGGCCGCATACTCACGCACTTCGTGAGTCACCTTCATCGAACAGAATTTCGGCCCGCACATGGAGCAGAAATGCGCCACCTTGGCCGACTCCTTCGGCAGCGTTTCGTCGTGAAACGCCCGTGCGGTGTCTGGGTCCAGGCCGAGATTGAACTGGTCTTCCCAACGGAATTCGAAGCGCGCCTTGCTCAAGGCGTTATCGCGAATCTGCGCACCCGGATGGCCCTTGGCAAGGTCTGCGGCGTGTGCGGCGATCTTGTAGGTGATGATCCCGGTCTTCACATCATCCTTGTTCGGCAAACCCAGGTGTTCCTTGGGCGTGACGTAGCAGAGCATGGCGCATCCGAACCAGCCGATCATCGCCGCGCCGATACCTGAAGTGATGTGATCGTAGCCCGGCGCGATGTCGGTGGTCAGCGGGCCGAGGGTGTAGAACGGCGCCTCGTCGCAGCACTCCAGTTGCTTGTCCATGTTCTCCTTGATCAACTGCATCGGCACATGGCCGGGGCCTTCGATCATGGTCTGCACGTCGTGCTTCCAGGCGATCTTGGTCAACTCGCCCAGGGTTTCCAGCTCGCCGAATTGCGCAGCGTCGTTGGCATCGGCCACCGAACCCGGGCGCAGGCCGTCCCCCAGGGAGAAGCTGACGTCATAGGCCTTCATGATTTCGCAGATTTCTTCGAAATGCGTGTAGGCGAAGTTTTCCTTGTGGTGGGCCAGGCACCACTTGGCCATGATCGCGCCGCCACGGCTGACAATGCCGGTCACGCGGTTGGCAGTCAGCGGTACGTAACGCAGCAACACGCCGGCGTGGATGGTGAAATAGTCCACACCCTGCTCGGCTTGCTCGATCAGGGTGTCGCGGAACAACTCCCAGGTCAGATCCTCGGCCACGCCGTCGACTTTTTCCAGGGCCTGGTAGATCGGCACGGTGCCAATTGGTACGGGCGAGTTACGGATGATCCATTCGCGGGTTTCGTGAATATGTTTGCCGGTGGACAAGTCCATGATGTTGTCCGAACCCCAGCGGATCCCCCAGGTCATTTTCGCCACTTCTTCTTCAATGGACGAACCCAAGGCGCTGTTGCCGATATTGCCGTTGATCTTCACCAGAAAGTTACGGCCGATGATCATCGGTTCCAGCTCGGTGTGGTTGATGTTGGCCGGGATAATTGCGCGGCCGCGGGCGATTTCTTCGCGCACGAATTCAGGCGTGATGATTTTCGGAATGCTGGCACCAAAGCTGTGCCCGGCATGTTGTTGCTTGAGCAGGCCGGCTGCACGGGCTTCTTCGAGCTTCATGTTTTCGCGGATGGCCACGTATTCCATCTCGGGCGTAATGATGCCTTTTCGTGCGTAGTGCATCTGGCTGACGTTGGCACCGGCCTTCGCCCGACGCGGGTTTTGCAGGTGGGCAAAGCGCAGGTAGGCCAGGTCCGGGTTATCCAGGCGTTCCTGGCCGTATTTGGAGCTCAGGCAGGACAACCGCTCGGTATCGCCCCGCTCTTCGATCCACGGCGAGCGCACATCAGCCAGGCCTTTGCGCACATCGATGATGACGTTGGGGTCGGTATAGGGGCCGGAGGTGTCGTAAACCACCACAGGGGCGTTGATTTCGCCGCCAAACTCGGTGGGGGTCACATCCAGGCTGATTTCCCGCATCGGTACGCGGATGTCGGGGCGCGAGCCCTGCACGTAGATTTTCTGCGAGCGGGTAAACGGCTGCACGGAACCGGAGTCGACCTTGGCCGATTCACTCAGGTGCACAGTATTTTTTGGTTTTGTACTTTTTATCTCAGTGCTCATCACGGGCTCTCCAACTGATCCAGGCGGTGGATTTTTGTCGGAGCGAACCTGTGACGGACGGACGCACTGGAATCAGTGCTGTGCTTGGCGCACGAAGGCTGTTCGATTGTCGAACAACATCCCGGACGAAGCACAAGAGGACTCGCCGGGTGACGAGAAATCTTGTTCCCTACGCAGGCGCTAACCTGATCAGGTTCAACGGGATCCGGTATTTACCGATCTCAGCCTTCCAACAAGGCACCCCGACAAGAACGCGGCCAGTCTAGACCATGGCATGGGCAAATTGCCAATAGCGGTGCATTCAGCGTGATGAATGGCGTGATCGTGGGATTGTTGTGCGCAGGTCCGGCAACTACACTCGGGCACTGCTTCAAGGCTTGACGCCAGGAATGGCCAGCCTTAGCCTTGAGCGCTAAATTATTGCCGTAATATTTAAATTAGGGATCGCCTCATGCTGCGCAAACTTTCACTGGCTCTTGCCGTGTCTTGTGCGACCAACGGACTGGTCTGGGCAGCTGAAGCGCCCTTGTCCACCAACACCGATCTGGTCAGCGTCTATCAGGAAGCGGCGAGCAACAACGCCGACCTGGCCGCTGCCCGCGCTCAATATGGCGCGCAAAAAGAGGTGGTGCCCCAGGCGCGCGCAGGCTTGCTGCCGAACCTGTCGGCCGGCGCCGACAGTAACAATGTGCGCACCCAGATCGACCAGCCCGCCGCCACGGCCAACCGTGACGCCCACTCCTGGCGCGCTACCCTGAGCCAGCCGCTGTTCCGCGCCGATCGCTGGTTCCAGTTGCAAGCTGCCGAAGCCGTCAACGAGCAAGCCTCGCTGCAACTGTCGGCCAGTGAGCAGAACCTGATTTTGCAAAGTGCCGAGAGCTACTTCGCCGTGCTGCGCGCCCAGGACAACCTGGCGTCGACCAAGGCCGAAGAAAATGCCTTCAAGCGTCAGCTCGACCAGTCCAATGAGCGCTTCGATGTGGGCCTGTCGGACAAGACCGACGTGCTGCAATCCCAGGCCAGCTACGACACCGCCCGGGCCAACCGCATCGTGGCCCAGCGCCAGGTAGACGACGCTTTCGAAGCGCTGATTACCCTGACCAACCGCCAATACAACTCGATCCAGGGCATCGTCCATACGCTGCCGGTGCTGCCGCCGGCGCCGAACGACGCCAAGGCCTGGGTCGAAACCGCCGGGCGTCAGAACCTCAACCTGCTGGCCAGCAATTACGCCGTGACCGCCGCCGAAGAAACCCTCAGGCAGCGCAAGGCCGGCCACCTGCCGACACTCGATGCGGTCGCGCAATACGAAAAAGGCGACAACGACGCCCTGGGGTTCAGCAACCCGAATCAGTTGCCTATCCCGTACGGTGGCGATGTGTCGCAACGCACCATCGGCCTGCGTTTGAACATCCCGATCTACAGCGGCGGCCTCACCAGTTCGCAAGTGCGCGAATCCTATTCACGCCTCGACCAGTCCGAGCAACAACGCGAGGGCCTGCGCCGCCAGGTGGTGGAAAACACCCGCAACCTGCACCGTGCAGTGAACACCGACGTGGAGCAGGTGCAGGCACGCCGTCAGTCGATCATTTCCAACCAGAGCGCGGTAGAAGCCACGGAAATCGGTTATCAGGTGGGCACGCGCAACATCGTCGATGTGCTGGACTCACAGCGCCAGCTGTATGCGTCGGTGCGTAACTACAACAACAGCCGCTACGACTACATCCTCGACAACCTGCGCTTGAAACAGGCGGCGGGCACTCTGAACCCAGGGGACCTGCAAGACCTGGCGCGCTATCTCAAGGCCGACTACAACCCGGACAAGGACTTCCTGCCGCCGGACCTGGCCAAGGCCGCTGCCGAACAGCTCAAGGCCCGCCCGGGCTATTAAGCTCACCGCATAACCAATGTGGGAGGGGGCTTGCTCCCGATAGCGCTGTGTCAGTCGCCCAATAGGTTGGCTGACCCACTGCCATCGGGAGCAAGCCCCCTCCCACATTTGATGGGCGCTGGGTCAGTGAGCGATCAATCTTTCCAAACCGTCCAAAAGGCGTTTTAACGCACCCTGGTTGGCCTGCATCACTTTCAACCCCGCCTGCGCCATCCTGCGCGCATCCTGCGGCAGTTCGAACAATTGGCGCACCGCTTCGGCCAAACCGTCTGCATCATCCACCTCTCGCAACGCCCCGGCGTCGCGCATCATCGTGCTGATTTCGAGGAAGTTGAACAGGTGCGGCCCCATGATCACAGGCTTACCCAAAGCCGCCGGCTCCAGCGGGTTGTGCCCGCCGGTCGGCACCAGGCTGCCGCCCACAAAGGCACTGTCGGCCAGGGCGTAGAGAAACAGCAGCTCACCCATGGTATCGCCGAGCAGCACCGAGGTTTGCTCGGTGACCGGCTCACCGCTGGAGCGACGCACCGTGGCAAACCCTTGTTGCACACTCAGCTCGAACATCGGGCCGAAGCGCTCCTGGTGACGCGGCACCAGAATCAGCAACGCGTTGGGATAGCTCGCCAGCAATTGGCGATGGGCAGCCAACACCACTTCGTCTTCACCCTCATGGGTACTGGCGGCGATCCACACTGGCCGGTCGCTGGCGCCCCACTGTTCACGCAGCTCAGCGGCGCGGGCCGTCAATTGGGGGTCGATGGTCAGGTCGAATTTGATCGAGCCAGTCACCTCCACCGTTTCAGGCCGTGCGCCCAGACTGCGAAAGCGCTCCGCCTCGGTTTGCGTCTGCACGGCGAACAGGCTCATTTGCGCCAGCATCGGCGCCGTCAGCTTGGCAAACCGGGCGTAGCCCTTTGCCGAACGCGCCGACAACCGTGCATTGGCCAGCGCGACCGGGATACCGCGTTGAGCGCAGGCATGGATATGGTTGGGCCATAGCTCGGTTTCCATGATCACCGCCAGCTTGGGCTGCACACGGTCGAGAAAACGCTTGGCGGCGCAAGGCAAGTCGTAGGGCAAGTAGCAATGCTGGATGCGCGGCTCATTGGCGAACAACGCCTGGATACGCTCGGAACCGGTAGGCGTCATGCAGGTGACAGTGATCGGCAGTTGCGGATACCGCGCCAGCAAAGCGCGAATCATCGGCGCGGCGGCAATGCTTTCGCCCACCGAAACGGCGTGCACCCAGATGCCGCCGGGGCGCATCACCGGCAAGCCATAGGAAAACCGTTCGCCCACACGCTTGGCATAGGCCGGTGCCTTGCGCGCGCGCAGCCATAAACGTAAGGCCACCAACGGCAGCGCCAGGTAAAACAGACAGCTGTAGAGAGTTCTATTCATGGCGGCGGAGTTTATCGGCTTTTTCAGTCGATCGCCTGCAAGCACTCGGCAAATCGTTTGGCCAGGAAGCGAGCGGCGGGCCCCAGATGCTCATCGCGCCTCCATACCAGTTCCACGACCAGCGCCGGCGGTGTCCATTCGCTGGCTAACTCGACCATCTGTTGTTGGTAGGTCGGGTATTGCACGATGTGCCGAGGCAGCCAGGCCCAGCCCAGGCCGCTCATCAGCCATTCGGCCAATACGTAGAAGCTGTCGGCGCGCCACACCAGAGGGCTGGCCGCTTCGCTGCCGGGATAGACGCTGGTCTGGGTCGACATCAGCAACTGCCGATGCTGGGCCAAATGCTGGCAAGTCACGTAAGTTTCCTTGGCCAGCGCATGATTCACCCCGCATACCGTGACCATTTCCACACTGCCCACTACCCGCCGCTCAAGGGCCTCCGGGATTTGGTCGTGATAGAACAACAACCCAAGGTCCGCCTGGCGCTCCACCAGCTTGCGCGCCACATCGCCCTGGGCGGCGCTGGACAGCTGCACTTCCAGGAGCGGGTACTGCACCGCCAGCGCCTCCAGGCTGTCGAGCACTGGCTGAAACAACATCGCCTCATCCTGGGCCAGCCGCAGGCAGGCTTCCTCGCCGCGGGTGAGGGACAGCGCCCGGCCGTTAAGCCGCTCGCATTGGCGCAGCACTTCACGTGCTTCTTCCAGCAACACGCTGCCGGCTTCGGTCAGGCGTGGCTGGCGGCCGCTACTACGTTCAAACAGGCTGACGCCCAGGTCCGCCTCCAGCAGGGCGATGCCATTGCTGACCGCCGATTGCGCCTTGCGTTGCCCGCGCGCTACGGCAGAGAACGAACGCTGCTCGGCAACGCTGACAAACAGGCGCATCTGTTCCAGATCCCACTGCACGCTCATGGTTGAACCTATCTTGAATTCGGATAGGTAATGACTTTACCGCATCTGTTGAACCTCTAGAATGCCGACCTTATCAAACCAGCTTCACCTTGAGGATTGCCCCATGAACGCCGCCTACTGCTACCTGGCCATTGCCATTTGCTCGGAAGTGATCGCCACCGTCTCCATGAAAGCGGTCAAAGGCTTGAGCACACCGATCCCGCTGCTGCTGATGATCGCGGGTTATGGCGTAGCGTTCTGGATGCTCACCCTGGTGGTGCGCACCGTGCCCGTGGGCGTGGCTTACGCGGTCTGGGCAGGGCTGGGGATTGTGATGGTCAGTGTCGCGGCGCTGTTCATCTACGGGCAGAAGCTGGATGTGCCGGCGATGCTGGGCATGGGCCTGATCGTGCTGGGCGTGGTGGTGATTCAGCTGTTCTCGAAAACCGCCGGGCACTGACCGTCACTCAACAGCCTGTATACTGCGCCTCTTGTCTTGAACACTGAGGTCGCCGATGCCATCCGTTATTTCCACCGACGTTCTGATTGTCGGCGCCGGGGTTGCCGGGCTCTGGCTCAATGCGCGCCTGCGCCGCCAGGGGTTTTCCACGGTACTGGTAGAAAGCGCCAGCCTGGGCGGCGGGCAAAGCGTGAAGTCTCAGGGGATCATTCACGGCGGTGCGAAATACGCCCTGCATGGCGCCCTCACCGGCGCCTCCGAAGCCATTGCCGACATGCCGCGGCGCTGGCGTGAAGCCCTCGCGGGTGACGGTGAGCTGGATCTGTCCGGCGTGCGCGTGTTGTCCCAAGCGCATTATTTGTGGTCCCCGGGCACCCTCGCCGGCAACCTCACCAGCTTTTTTGCCAGCAAGGCCGTGCGCGGCCGCGTTGATCAGGTCAAGGGCGAAGAGCTGCCTGCTGCCCTGCAAGACCGCCGCTTCAAGGGCAAGGTCTATCGTCTGGCGGAGTTGGTAGTGGACGTACCGAGCCTGATCGAACGCCTGGCGCAACTGGCGGGTGACGGCTTGCTCGCAGGCCAGCACATCGAGCCGTTGCTGGACGGTAATACGCTGGTGGGCTTGAAGGTCGATGGCCGCGAGATCCGTGCCCAGCGCATCGTGCTGAGCGCCGGCGCCGGCACCGCTGACCTGCTCGCGGCCCTGGGCCTGAGCCAGCCGGCCATGCAAAAGCGCCCGTTGCATATGATCATCGCCAAAGGCCCGGGCCTGAAGCCGCTGTATGCCCATTGCCTGGGCGGCGGTACCAAGCCACGCATCACCGTAACCACCCACCCGGCCGCCGATGGCAACTGGGTGTGGTACCTGGGCGGGGATATCGCCGAGGCCGATGGCGTGGCGCGTACGCCTGACGAACAAATTGCCACCGCCCAGAAAGAGCTGGCGCACCTGCTGCCCTGGATCGACATGAGCCAGACCCGGTGGGCGACCCTGCGGGTGGAGCGCGCCGAGCCGCTGCAATCGGGGCTGAGCCGGCCCGACAACGCCTTTCTGGCCGAAGACGGCCGCCTGCTGGTCGGTTGGCCGACCAAACTGGCCCTGGCACCGGACTTCGCCGACCGCGTCCTCCACGCTCTGGAGCGAGACGGCATTCGCCCCGGCGCCAGCACCCCACTGCCCGAACTGCCAAAACCGGCTATCGGCCAACCCGCCTGGGAGCAACTGTTGCCATGAGCCTGCCAACCCTGCACGACCTGCATCGCCCGTTGGGCAGCACCGGCCTGCTGGTGTCGCCATTGGGACTGGGCACCGTCAAGCTGGGCCGCGACCAGGGGGTCAAATACCCCAGCGGCTTTCAGATTCCCGGCGACGACGAGGCGCGAATGCTGCTGCGCCAGGCTCGCGAGCTGGGCATCAACCTGATCGACACCGCCCCCGCCTACGGCATGAGTGAGGAACGCCTGGGCCCGTTGCTGCGTGGCCAGCGCAACGAGTGGGTGATTGTCAGCAAGGTCGGCGAAGAGTTTGCCGATGGCGTGTCCCGTCACGACTTCAGCGCGGCCCATACGCGAATGTCGATCGAACGCAGCCTGAAACGCCTTGAAACGGATTTTATCGATTTGGTGCTGGTGCACTCCGACGGTAACGACTTGCACATCCTCAACGACTGCGAGGTTTACCAGACCCTGGCCCAACTGAAGAAGGACGGCAAGATCGGCGGTTTCGGCTTCTCCGGCAAAACCGTCGAAGGCGGCATAAAGGCCCTGGAACAGGGCGATTGCGCGATGGTCACCTACAACCTCAATGAACAGGCCGAGAAAGCCGTGATCGATTACGCGACCACCCATGGCAAGGGCATCCTGGTAAAAAAAGCCCTGGCCAGCGGTCACGTGTGCCTGGAGCCAGGAATGGATCCAATTCATGCCAGTTTCCAGCTGTTGTTTGCGCAAACGGGCGTCGCCAGTGCTATTGTCGGGACCATTAATCCGCTGCACCTGGCCCATAACGTGGCAACCGCTGCCCGAGTCATCCGTCAACTCTGATGCCGCCCACGCGGCCGACCCCGTCGCACAAAGGAGCCGACATGCCGCGTACGCTCATAAGAAAGAACCCCAGTAACTTCAAGACACTGCCGCTGCACGTAGAGGCCACCCCCGAAGGCCTGAGCTACCAGAGCGTCGGCATGCCGCTCAACTTTGCCCAGACCCTGCAACGGCGCAAGCCGGTGGAGGTGCCGGATGCCGAACGCTTCGCCCTGGAACTGGCGAACCTCGGCGTCTCGGTGCGCCTGACACTGCACTGGCAAAACAAGGATTACTGGGTGCTGGTGCGCCAGCGTCGTCAGGACCGCGGCGATGTGGTGCTCAAGCTGATCTCCGGCTACGTACCGGCCCATGAACTGAACCTGCCGCTGCACACCGCGATCCAGGAAATTGCCGAAGAGTGCCTGCTGGAGACGCCTGAAGGCTGGCTCGGCGGGCGCTTCAATGACACCTGGCTACCGGCGCCCTACTCCGCCGCCCTGCATTACCGCGAAGCCCTACCGTTTCGCCTGAGCCCCCTGTCCGGCGCCGCACGCCCGGTACGCTGCGCCACCACGCAACTGATCGAGCGCCCACGGGCCTATGTGCACCTGCCGACGGCATCGCTGCAATTGATTTATGACCTGCGCCTGGAAGTGCCAAAGGAAGCCAAGTCCCTCAGTTTGTTCCATGTGGATGAACGCCTGGAAGGTGACCAACTGGTGGCGCGCCTGGATCGTCAGCGTCCGGATCTGTACCTGATGCCATTGAAAGACGGCGAGCCGTTGGCCGAACTGTATACCGTCAAGAAAGATCAGCTGTACCCGGCCAGCACACGCGGTTTGTACCTGGCGGAAAGCTTTGCCCAGCAAGAGGGCTGGCTGGTGCGCGATGAGCGGATTCGCTGGAAGGATTGGCTGCGCCAGCAAGGCCTGGCAGAGCCGGAAAAGGACTCGAAACTCAAGCGCCTGACCGGCAAGGCGCGGCAGATGCTGCGCAAGATCGTGCCGAAGAAAAACATCAGGAGCTGATGCGCTAACCTTTCATTGAGGCGCGAGGAGGACGGTTCTCTCCACCTCGGCTCATGCAGGTAAAACCGTCAGCTGTTCAACAGGCGCTCCAGCCCCACTTTCAACGGGGTAGGCTCGGGCGGCGTGAAACTGGCCAACAACCGTTGGTTATTCGCCCTTGAATGCCGAATATCGCCCGAGCGCGCCGCTTCATATGTCACAGCAGGCAACGAGCCCAAGGCCTCTTCCAGCGCCTGCAGAACCTGCCTGAGGGTGGTGGTGCGGCTCCAGCCGACGTTAATGGCCCCCAAGGGAGCGTCTGGCACTTCAACGGCCTGCACCAGCACATTGACTAGATCTTCCACATACATGAAATCGCGGGTCTGCTCACCATCGCCGTACACGGTGATAGGCAAGCCACGCTGGGCACGCTCGCTAAAGATGCTGATCACGCCGGAGTACGGCGATGACGGATCCTGGCGGGGTCCGAAAATATTGAAGAAACGAAAAATCACCGGCTCCAGCCCATGCTGGCGGCGGTAAAAATCAAAATAGTACTCGCCAGCCAACTTGTCCGAAGCATAGGGCGTCAATGGGGCTTTAGCTGTCTGCTCGTCAATCGAAGCACCTTCACCATTGTTGCCATACACAGCTGCGCTGGAGGCAAATACCACACGCTTCACACCGGCCTTGCGCATACCTTCGCAGACATTCAAGGTGCCGACGAAATTGCTCTGATGGGTGCTGACGGGATCATCCACCGATGCTTGTACCGAAGCTACAGCCGCCAAGTGCACCACCGCCGTCACACCAACAAGGGCCCGCGCCACCTCTTCGGCATTGGCGACGTCACCTTCAAGCAGTTCGACTCGCTCGTTATCGAGCGGCAAATTGCTTCGCTTGCCAGTGGACAGGTTATCCAGCACGCGGACCCAATAGCCTCCAGCAAGCAGCGCATCAACCAAATGTGAGCCGATGAAGCCAGCGCCGCCAGTGATCAGAACCCACTTTTTAGTATCAATCATTATTACGGATCTTCTCGACGATAGCGGTGGTTGAGCTGTTTTCAACTAGGCCCAGCACTTTGACCTTACCGCCGTAGGCGCTGACGATATCCGCCCCCACGACCTGGTCGACGGTATAGTCACCACCCTTTACCAGCACGTCAGGCTTGACCTGGGCCAGCAGATTTTGCGGAGTATCCTCGGAGAAGCTGATCACCCAGTCCACCGCGCCCAGGCCCGCCAGCACCGCCATGCGCCGGTCAACACTGTTGATCGGACGGCCCGGCCCCTTCAGGCGGCTAACCGAAGCATCATCGTTGACCGCGACGATCAAGCGATCGCCTTGGGCACTCGCCTGCTCCAGGTAGGTCACATGCCCGGCGTGCAGGATGTCAAAGCAACCGTTGGTGAACACAATGCTTTCGTTATGGGCACGTGCATCGTCAATCGCCAGCAGCAACTGCTCCAGGCCCAGCACGCCGCGCTCCGAGCCTTCGGAGCGCTGGATCGCACGGCGCAACTCCGGTGCGCTGATGGCCGCGGTACCCAGCTTGCCCACCACAATGCCCGCCGCCAGGTTGGCCAGGGCCACGGCGTGGGGCAGTTCCTCACCGGCCGCGATAGACGCCGCCAGGGTGGAAATCACGGTGTCACCGGCACCGGTAACGTCGAACACTTCACGGGCCCGCGCCGGCAGGTGCATGGCCGGATGGTCAGGTCGCAGCAGGGTCATACCGTGCTCGCCACGGGTCACCAGCAAGGCGCCCAGATCAAGCTCGGCCATCAGCGCCGCGCCCTTGCTCACCAGTTCGTGCTCATCGGCACAACCGCCGACGATGGTTTCGAACTCACTGAGGTTAGGCGTCAGCAGGCTGGCGCCTCGATACACCGAGAAATCCTTGCCCTTGGGATCGGCGAGTACCGGAATGTTGCGAGCCTTGGCGGCCTGGATCAGCACCTGGTGATTCTGCAAGGCGCCTTTGCCGTAGTCGGACAATACCAGCACCTTGATACCTTCGAGCAGCGCCTCGACCTGGTCGCCGAGGGCCAGGGCGTCGGTGGCGAAGGGCTCTTCAAAATCGATACGCAGCAATTGCTGGTGACGGCTCATGACCCGCAGCTTGACGATCGTCGGCTGATGGGCGATGCGCTGGAACAGTGCACGCACGCCGGCCCCCTGCAGGCTGTTGGCCAGGCTTTCGGCAGCTTCGTCGTCGCCGGTCACACCCACCAGGGAAGCCGGGGCACCGAGGGCGGCAATATTGAGAGCGACGTTGGCAGCGCCACCCGGGCGGTCTTCGATTTGCTCGACCTTGACGACCGGTACCGGAGCCTCAGGGGAAATCCGTGAGGTACCACCATGCCAGTAACGGTCGAGCATGACATCGCCGACCACCAAGACAGCGGCTTGATTGAATCGCGGCATGGACAACTTCATGGAGCAACCCACATACAAAATGAACAGGGGCGCGATATTAGCACAGGGTTTGCGGTCGCTTGCGCGCACTGCAGGCCAAATGTGGAAGGGGGCTTGCGCCCGATGGCGGTGTATCAGCTTGCACAAATGCCGGCTGATCCACCGCTATCGGAGGCAAGCCCCCTACATTAGCTCTGTGTCGCTGCTGGATCAGGTGATGTCAGCCGCTACTGGCGCATCCAGCCCCATGGCATGCAGGCGAGCGTAATAGCCGTTCTGCGCCAGCAACTCGCCGTGGGTGCCGCGCTCGACAATCCGCCCGTCATCCATAACCAGAATCAGGTCGGCTTTCTCGATAGTCGACAATCGGTGCGCGATCACCAAGGTCGTACGGCCTTGCATGACTTTGTCCAGTGCCGCCTGGATATGCCGCTCGGACTCGGTATCAAGGGCCGAAGTGGCCTCGTCGAGAATCAGCAGCGGCGCGTTCTTGAGCAAGGCGCGCGCAATCGCCAGGCGCTGACGCTGGCCGCCGGACAACAGCACGCCGTTCTCACCGACCTGGGTATCGAAGCCTTTGGGCAACTGGTCGATGAAGTCCTTGGCATTGGCATCCGCCGCCGCCGCTTCAACGTCGGCGCGGGGCGCACCGGCCAGGTCGCCGTAGGCGATGTTGTTGGTTACGGTGTCGCTGAACAGGGTCACGTGCTGGGTGACCTGAGCAATATGCTTGCGCAGGTTGAGCAGCTTGTAGTCTTCGATCTCTACGCCATCGAGCAGGATCTCACCGCTTTCATGGTGGTAGAAACGCGGGATCAGGCTGGCCAGGGTCGACTTGCCGCTGCCTGAACGGCCCACCAGAGCGATCATCTGCCCAGGCTCGGCGGTGAAGCTGATGTCTTTGAGCACATGGCGTTCGGTGCCTGGGTAGGTGAAGTTCAGATTGCGCACTTCCAGGCGGCCATTGACCTTGTCGCGCTCGATGGTGCCGTGGTCGACCTCAACGTCTTCGTCCAGCTGTTCAAAGATGCTCTCGGCGCCCGCAACACCTTTCTGGATGGTCGAACTGACCTCCGAGAGCTGACGGATCGGCTTGGGCAACAAGCCAGCCAGGGTGATGTAGGCCACCATGTCACCCGCCGAGGCATCGCCACGCAGATACAGGACCAGGAACATCAGCACGGCCATGGCGGAGTAGATCACCAACTGCAGCGCCGGGGTGTAGATCGCCCCGGTGCGAGTCATGCGCAGTTGCTTGTTGGTGTTGCTCTGGCTGGCCTTGAAAAAGCGCTTCTCTTCGTAGACTTCGCCACCAAAGCTGCGCACTACGCGGTAGCCCTGGATGGTTTCCGAGGCCACGTGGGTCACGTCGCCCATGGCCACCTGGATCTTCTTGCTCTGCTTGCGGAATTTCTTGCTGGCGGTGCTGACCATTACCGCAATCAACGGCAGGATCGCGATCATGACCAGCGTCAGGCGCCAGTTCATGTACAGCAGGGAGGCGAACAGGAAGATCACCGTCATGCCTTCGCGAATTACCACCTTGATGGCATCGGTTGCCGCACCCGTGACCATGGTCACGTTGAAGGTGATGCGGGAAATCAGGTGCCCGGAGTTGTGGTTATCGAAGTAACGGTTGGGCAGCGTCAACAAGTTGTTGAACAACTGCACCCGCAGGTCATGGACCAGCCCCAGGGAGACCTTGGCCAACAGATAGTTGCCCAGGAACGAACCCAGGCCCTGCCAGGCCGCGATCAGGATGATCAGCAGCGGCACCGCCTGCAGCAGTTGCAGATCGCGCAGGAAGGGTACGGTGGGGAACAACACGGCTTCCGGATTGGAAAGGCCGTCTACAAAGTACTTGAGGATGTAACCCAGCATCGGTTGGGTCGACGCGAAAATCAGAAATCCAAGGATACTCAACGCGAACAAGCCCATGTAGGGCTTAACGTAACTGAGCAGGCGGAAGTATATTTTCAAGCTCGAAGGGCTTGCGCTCGGACTGGAGTCGGTCATATCACGCGGCGTTTTGAAAAAGGAGGCTGACTTTAGCACAGCTTCTCTGTTGTACTTGCACCCGGTATACCCGCGGCCCGGTTGGATCTGACCGGCGACATTACATAGCCACTAGCTTAAGATGGTTGGCTTTCTATTTGTGGAATGGCTCTACTGTATGCACTCCAAGCGCCTTATCTATGGCTCAAACCGCGTTTTCGACTTCCTGGTCCTTTGGATTTTACCTGTTGGCTTGCTGCTGCTCCTGAGTGCACTTTTCTTCGTCGGCAATCGTAATGTCCTGCACCGGATCGTCTACATCCTGTTCAGCGTACCGACCTTGTTTTTACTGTGCATGCGCCCCCGGGAGCTCAGGGATCTGCTACGAGAGCCCCTGGCTATCGCCTTTCTAGCCTTTTCCGCCTGGGCCTTGGCCAGCCTGCTCTGGAGCCCTGAGCCCAGTTCCGATACCGACCTTTTCAAGCGGCCGCTCAATACCTTCATGCTGTTTGGCGGCTGCGGGCTCCTGCTGCATTACCGTAATGAACTGTTCAAGCCGATCTTCTTTGGTGCCGCCGTCATTGCGCTGGTGGTAAGCCTGTGCAACCTGGTGGTGTTCGTCAAATCATTCCAGCCCGGCATGCGCATGATCGGCGGCCTTGGCGCCCTCGACAACCCGTTGCTCAGTTCGCACCTTTTTGGTTTTTTCACTGTGTATTGGCTGTACGCCTGCATGACCACCCAGCGCTTGAAGGTATTGTGGTTCAGCGTACCGGCCCTGGCGATCATGACGGCGGCGGTGCTGGCGACCGGCTCACGCACGCCGCTGGTGGCGTTGACGCTGGCGATCCTGTGGATGAGCTTTGTCAGCCGCAACCGCCGCTCGGCATTGCTTCTCGGCGGTATGGTCCTGGGTGCCGTCGCGCTCCTGGTGCTCTACCCCGAATCGATCACTGAACGAGGCAGCTCATTCCGCCTTGAACTGTGGAGCATGTCGTTGCGGCTTATCGCCGAACACCCGTGGATCGGTCACAGTTACGACTCCGAACTGTTCCTGACCCTGGCAGATGGCGACCAACTGCGCGAACCCCACAGCTTTGCGCTCGGGGTGCTCTACTACGTCGGTATCATCGGCTTTATTCCGTGGATCTTCATGCTCGGGTGGGGCCTGTATAAGGGCCTGAAGGAGCGCGCGCAGCCGTTGTTCATCCTGGCATCGTCGCTGCTGGCCTATGGCATCGGCGCTGGCCTGACCGAAGGCGGCGGCATTCTGTCGCGGCCCAAGGAACATTGGTTCGTACTCTGGATTCCGTTGGCAATTATCACAGGTCTGAGCCTCGCCCAGCGCCACCGCAGCCTGCTGCGCATGCCGGTACAGAACATCAAGGTCCCGGCTTTCGAGCAGCTGTGCAGCAACGCCCATGTCATTGAAGCCGATGGCCTGGGCCCCAAAGTACTGCGCCTGCAAGACGGTAATTTCCTCAAGGTGTTCCGCCCCCGCCGCTGGTACACCTCCGGCAGTTTCAACCCCTATTCCGAGCGCTTTGCCAGCAACAGCGAGCAACTGCGTACCCTGGGGATCCCCGCTCCGCAAATCCTCGGGCTGTATCGTTTGCCCGATGCCAGCAGTGCCGTCACCTACACCCCCCTGCCCGGCCTGACTTTGCGCCAAGCGTTGCAAAGCCTGGACAGCAGCCTGCGCGAATCACTGGTGGAGCGTTTTGGCCGGTTCATGGCGCAGTTGCACGAGCGAGGGGTGTACTTTCGCTCGTTGCACCTGGGCAATGTGTTGTTGATGGACGATGGCGAGTTCGGCCTGATCGACATCGCTGACCTGCGCATCTACCCCTCTTCACTGCGTTATGCGCTGCGCCAACGTAACCTGCGTCACATGCAGCGCTATCCACAAGACCGCAACTGGCTGTTCGAAACGCATTTCGAACAACTGGTCAAAGGGTATGCCTCGGTGGCAAGCCCGGCCGCCACTGCGAAAATCCGCGAGCAGGTACAGGGCCTGTAGCAGGAGGGATGGCGCCGTTTCAGTTCCTGAGCGGCGCCAGATACAACCTCACCAACCCACGCAAGGTCTTGCGCCCCCAGAACTTCAACGGGATCTGCTTGAGAATCTCGCGCGCCAACGGGCGGTCGCGGTCGGCGGTCTTGAGGAACATTGAGTTCAGGAAGTTGTAGCGCACCTGATCATAGGCCGGGTGATCGCTGAACAATGCGTAAGTCTTGAGAATGTTCTGGATCATGTAACGGTGGTTCTTGTACGTGTTGGTAGCGTGCTGGCGATATTTGGCCATCACCACACCCAAAGCGTCGATGGTATAGCCCGCCGCCGTGATCTTCAGCTGGATCAACAAGTCCTCCAGGGGAATCTGCGGGTCGAACCCGCCGACCTCCTCCAGTACGTCGCGACGAATCAGCATGGTCGGCGCCGGCGGAAAGGGCTTGCGGTCCAGGAATATATCGTCGAAGTCGAGGCTGCGAAACGGCACGTCGCGACGTTGCTTCTTCTCCGGGTGCAGGTTGCCGTCACCGTCGATCAGCTCGATATTGCCGGCGCACATGCCCACCTTCGGCTTGCCCTCCATGTACGCAACCTGAGTGGCGAGACGGTCCGGCAACATGATGTCATCCGAACCGAACGGCGCGATCAGGCTACCCTTGGCACGAGCGATCGCACCGTTCAAGGTGGCGCTGAGGCCTTGGTTCTGCTGCACCTGGAAATCAAAGCCGTGCTCGGCCTGCAAGCGCTGGATGCGTTCGACGCTGTCATCCTTGGAACCGTCATCCACCACCAACAGTTCGATATTGGGGTAGGTCTGCCCCAGCACGCTGAGGATGCTCTGTTCGATGTACTGGCCATGGTTATAGGAGGCGATGATCACCGAGACCAGGGGCTGTTGCTGATTCATGCTCTACCTACTTCACGCAAACCGGTTTCAATCAGGGTCAGGTACTTGTGCTTGAACTCGTCAAGGGTGTGGTTGGCCTCCAGATAGCGGAACACCTCTTCACCCTTTTCGCGCAGCTGTTCATCGCTCAGTGCCAGATAAGTATCCAGGGCTGCAGCCAGCTGCTCGACGTTGCCCGGGTCATGGGACAGCCCACCCGCGCCCTGCACCAGGGGCAGCATTGCCGGTCCGTTGGAGGCAATCACCGGCAGATGGCCGCTCATGCCTTCCAGCAGAGCCAGGCCCAGGCCCTCGAACAGCGACGGCATGGTCCAGATGTCGAAGCCGCGCACGTACTTCATGCCGTCTTCGCGAAAGCCCAGTAAGTGCGCACGACCGTTCAGGCTCAGGCGTTCGATATCGGCACGCAAATCGGCTTCGGCGCGCCCGGAACCAATGATGCCCACCTGCGCCTCAGGGTATTTATCCTTGAGCGTGGCGAAAGCCTGCAGCAGATGAGTATGGCCCTTGATCGGCACCAGGCGGCCCAGAGCGCCGATCATCCGTGCTTCCATTGGCAGGCCCAGGGCCTTGCGTGCGTCCTCACGGGACAGTTGCAAGGCTTCTGCCTGGGGAATGTCGATGGCGTTGGTGACGTAGCTGGTGTTTTCACGGGTGAACCCACAGTTAAGGTCCACCAGGTAGTCCTTCACCGCTTCCGACACGCCGACAAAACGCCAGGCCGGGCTGACCCAGCGCTGGGTCTGACGCCGACGGTAACCACGGGCATATTCGCCAAAACCGTGGGAGATACCGATGCACAGAGGGATTTTCAACCAGCGATTGAGCGACAGCATCATGTTCACCGATTTGAAGCGGTTACAGATGACCACATCGAACTTCTGCTCGCGGCAATACTTGTAGATCTGCCACATGGCGCCAAAACGAATGCCCTTGAGAGACTTCTCCGGCAGCTCGAAATAGTGGGAGTGCTCAGCCACGCTCAGGGGCTGGCCGGGCAGCGGACGACCGCTTAGAAACCCGGAGGTCACCTCGAAACGTTCAGGCGGCAGGGATTTGACGATTTGCTCACCCAGGTCGGCGAAGTCATGGGTCTTGACGTTGTAGTCCGGCTGTAACTGCAAAACCTTGAAACGCGGCTTCATAACTCTCCATGCAGCGATCTGGCTACGGGCGCACGGCCCGGTAAAATGGGCGGCAGACCCACGCTGGCCTGCCTTCGAGAGGGTTTCAGTCCTGCTTAAGGACCCACAGCAGCTCGTGACGACGCACGGCTTTGCGAAAGAATTCGTTCTCGCCGTAAGGCGATGGACTACGTCCGGCCAGCACTTGCTGCAACCACTTGCGCACCCGGCGCTTGAGCGGCGCGCGCGGCTGCAAGTCGTGCATCATGCCCAGGGCCATGGCCTTGTCCTGCTGCTGGCTCAAGGTGAGTGCAAAGCTGCACGGCACCATCTCGGGCGATGAATCGAAACGTGGCGGCAGCGCCATCCCAGCACCGGAGTCACCCATGGGCCAGCGGTCATTATCATGCAGGTGGTTGGCATAACCGAGCAACGTGTCGGGCTGCCACTCCAGGCCCTGCAGAGCTTCAAGCACCGCCGCATGGGCGCAGATGTGGTCAGCGTGGGGGTCCAGCAATGGCGTGGGCAACACGATCACCTGAGGGCGCGCCTTGAGCAGCAGTGCGCGCAGGTCGGCGATCAGGTTGTGCCAGGTCGGTGCGCCATCTGCATCACCCGGCAGGGCAAAGCCGTTGAACTGGCGAAATAGCCGCGTGTCGGCCAAATCCGCTTCGCGCGACGCCTGAGGCTGGTCCGGCGCAGCCTGCATGGCCTGCAATTGCATGCAGAAGTAACCCAACTGCACGCATTGTGCTTCGGGCACCCCGGCCCAACGCGGCACGGCAACGCTGTCCCAGGCACGCAAGCGGCCCTTGAGGCGTGATGCTTGGGCCTTGGGCAAACCCATCTGCTGATAGTGCTCGGCTTCGATCTCCCCGGCGGTCAGGGTCACGATCCAGCTTTCAGCCGCTTGACTGTAAAGGCTGAACGCGGCCAGCTCGGCATCGTCGGCGTGAGGAGCGATCACCATCACACGTTGCTGGCGATAGTCCGGTTGGTGGAAATGCCACAGAATCGGCTGCCCCTTGATCCGGCAAAAGCGCCCGCGCAAGCTGATGTTGCCCGCCGCCAGTGCTTGTGCAGCGCCGGTCAGGTTGAGATAGCGACGCCCGTTGACGCCACGTTCAAAGGTTTGGCGGTCCGCTGAGTCAAGGCCCAACAGGTCCACCGCCGGGTCTAGGAAGCGCCCCAGCCACGAACTTTTCAACTCAACGCCAATAATCAGGGTTTCATCGTTCGCCAGCGGCGCATCCAGCAACAGCCGCCCCGACTCCAGGCGCAAACCGGGCTGCTCGCTGCCGGCTGGGAATGCGTACTCATAGTGGTCGCTGGGCGAGTAGAACAGGTGATCGGCAAACCACGCTTCATGGGCCGCCCATAGCAACACCGCCAACATCGGCGGCAACCACCAGGCCACCATTACACCGGTGGCAACCAGCACCGCCAAGCCGATCAACAGCGCGATGCGCTTGTTGCGCCGATGGCGCTTGAGCAGTTGCTGTTTGCGACTCATACGCTGAACACCGGCACCGGGTTGCACCAGCGCTCCTTATACTCACGGTCGGAACGACCGAAGGAAAAGCGCAGCGACTTGTTCGCCGCCCGCGCCTGCTCCCAGGCGCTTTGGGTATTGAGGAAACTCAACACGCTGCCAGGGCTGAACGCGCGGGTTTGCGGGTCGACGCCGCCGTTGACGTACTCGGCGCTGAACCATTCATTGGACTGCACCTGATACACCAATTGCACCGCAATCGCGGCGTCATTGAGAAACAGCACCGAGCCGAACACAAACTCCTTGAGCAGCTCCAGCACCTCGGCAAAACGCGCCGCACCAGCCGCCGGGAACCCCCAGCGACGCTGGAACAGATCGCAATAAATCGCCGCCAGCTCCACGCTGGAGAACTCACTGACCGCCCGCACCACGCCGCCCGCTTCTTCCAGCAAACGCAATTCACGTCGTTGGTTGTAGCGAAACTTCTTCGACAGCTCTTCGGGCGTGCGCGCCATGGCCAATTGCTCGGCCTGGGGCTTGAGGGTACTGACGCGCCCTTCGTTAAGGGCCGACAGGTAGCGCGCCCGGTGGCGCAGCGGCAACTGAGCATCGGCGGCAATGGGCAGGATGACCTCGGCATTGCCCAGGTCAAACAGGCCTTTCTTGCCGGTGCGCTTGAGCACGTCCTTGGAGAGAGCCAGATCGCGCCCCCAGGTGGCTATCGCCCCCTTGAGTTCGCCACCTTGTTCCCAGCCCAGGTAGCGTACCGGAATCTGCGCCAGGCCAGCCAACCGCTCGATAACCTGCGGGTGGGTCGCCACGCTGCCGCCGTAACGCTGCCAGGCCTGGGCGTAAACCTCGGCCTCGACAGGCGCCCAGCCACGTTCACGCCAGCCCTGGAAGCGGTTCAGCATTTAAACCACGGCGTCATAAGGGTCCACGCCGTCTTTCACGACCAGGATGTCTTCCATGATCAGGTACTGCAGGTCCGAGCCGAAGAACATGTTCAGCGCGTCGGTCGGCGAGCAGATCATCGCCTCGCCACGACGGTTGAGCGAGGTGTTCAGGGACACACCGTTACCGGTCAGCACTTCCAGCTCTTTCATCATGTCGTAGTAGCGCGGGTTGTATTCGCGCTTGAGCACCTGGGCGCGGGACGTGCCATCTTCATGCACCACTTCAGGCACGCGGGTCTTCCACTCTTCCGACACTTCAAAGGTGAAGGTCATGAACGGCGCCGGGTGATCGACCTTGATCATCTGCGGGGCCACGGTGTCGAGCATCGACGGGCAGAAAGGCCTCCAGCGCTCGCGGAACTTGATCTGGTGGTTGATGCGGTCAGCCACGCCGGTGGCGCTTGGGCAGCCGATAATCGAACGCCCACCCAAGGCACGCGGGCCAAACTCCATGCGGCCCTGAAACCAGGCCACCGGGTTACCGTCGACCATGATCTTGGCGATGCGCTTGGGCATGTTTTCGATCTTGCGCCAGTTCGGCTTGCTCTCGTGCTTGGCGCAAGCGGCGATCACGTCTTCGTTGCTATAGGACGGGCCGAGGTACACGTGCTCCATCTTCTCCACCGGTACACCACGAGCGTGGGATACATAGGCGGCCGCGCCGACAGCCGTGCCGGCATCACCGGACGCCGGCTGCACGAACAACTCTTTCACGTCGTCGCGGGCAATGATCTTCTGGTTCAGCTTGACGTTCAGCGCACAGCCGCCGGCGAAGGCCAGCTTGCCGGTGTCCTTGAGGATGTCGCCCAGGTAATGGTCGATCATCTGCAAGGCCAGCTTCTCGAACAACGCCTGCATACTGGCGGCGTAGTGGATATACGGCTCGTCGGCAATGTCGCCTTCGCGCTTGGGGCCCAGCCACTCGATCAGTTTTGGCGAGAAGTAGAAACCCTTGCCCTTCTCTTTGTAGCGACGCAGGCCGATGACGTTGGCGTAGTCGGTGTTGATCACCAGCTCGCCGTTTTCAAAGGACGCCAAACGCGAGAAGTCGTACTTGCTGGCATCACCGTACGGCGCCATGCCCATGACCTTGAACTCACCGTCGAGCATCTCGAAACCGAGGAACTCGGTGATCGCACCGTACAGGCCGCCGAGAGAATCCGGGTCGTAGAATTCCTTGATCTTGTGGATCTTGCCGTTTTCGCCATAGCCGAAGAACGTGGTGGCGTACTCACCTTTGCCGTCGATGCCCAGGATCGCGGTTTTTTCCTGGAAACCCGAGCAGTGGTAGGCGCTGGAAGCGTGGGCCAGGTGGTGTTCAACCGGTTCGATCTTGATTTTCTTCGGATCGAAGCCCAGTTGTTCCAGGCACCAGACAATCTTGTTGCGATAGCGCTTGTAGCGACGGTTACCCATCAGGATCGCGTCGAGGGCGCGGTCCGGGGCGTACCAGTAGCGCTTGGCGTAGTGCCAGCGTGCCTCGCCGAACAGGCTGATCGGGGCGAATGGGATCGCCACCACGTCAACGTCCGAAGGCTTGATGCCAGCCTGTTCCAGGCAGAACTTCGCCGACTCGTAGGGCATGCGGTTCTTTGCATGTTTGTCGCGTACGAAGCGCTCTTCTTCGGCGGCCGCAATCAGCTTGCCGTCGATATACAGGGCTGCGGAAGGATCATGGCTAAGGGCGCCGGACAGGCCAAGAATCGTCAATGCCACTGGGGTCTAGCCTCTTTTAGTCTGCATGCAGGCGCATCGCGCCTGAAAAAAGTGTGCTTCCCGCCCGGGCGGGAAACAGCTAAAGGGCGGGATTATAGCTTAAAAGCAGTAGGAAGCTGTTAGCGCAGCTCGATGCTACCGTCGGCGCTTTGGCGGTAGATGGTGTACGGCAAGACGAGCGTGTCCAGCACCGCGGAAACCGGCGCATCCAGAATGACCCATGGAATCCCGTTCAACGAGAGCCCACCCGCAGAGTTGGGAGGCCCATGCAAGACGCAGAGGTCATAAGCTACGCCACTGTAGATTCGCGAAACGGACTGACAGTAGGTTTTCTTGCCCTTGAGGTCACGAACAGTAACGTCATCGCCACGCAGCACGGTGGTCGCCGTGCCGCAGCCTGCAACGATCAACGACATTCCCAGCAACATCAGCAAGCGCAGGATAGGAGTCCACATAGTTGATTCTTCTTTTCGTTTGATAAAGATCGAAAACCTAGCACCACAAAACCAAGACTTCAGGCTTGCGCAGTCGACGCTAAGCGTAGGAAGCGTCCCAATGCGCCAGGCGGTAAGGAGTTCGGCAAATCAGAGGACGAGTCGTTAAACTTGTCACATTTGCACCTACACCCCTTACTTGCGTGCGCTACCCACTCGGCCTTTTCATGACTCCTTCTGCTCCAACCTGCCTTGCCTTACTGCTGGGCCTGTGCAACACCGCCCAAGCCGACAATGCGCCCCTGATCCTGGATCCCAGCGTGGTCACCGGCTCCCGCA